>JANQPJ010000330.1 GCA_028289525.1 Pirellulales bacterium | reverse complement strand
TTCAATCCTTTGCGAAAATCGCTCGTGTTATAGCTTGCCACGTTCGCCTTTCTACTTGCTTTCGTCTTCGCTTTCTGGAACCGGAGCGTTATGCTACCAGACATCCCTGGACCGGTTCGCCACCAATCTTCGAATGTCTCCGTCAATGTACAAAAGTCGCATTGTATCGTCTTGCTCGCGTTCTGTCGCGAGCGATTCAGACTCTACGCAGCAAGCCAGCTGGCAACGTCAAATCAAGCTGGCAATCCGCGATTCCGGCCAACTTTGCCGGGAACTGGGGCTGCCTGAGAGCAGGGCGACTGCGGCCGGCGATTTTCCGGTCTTCGTGCCGCCGGGGTATGTGGCCCGCATGCGGCCAGGCGATCCAGACGATCCGTTGCTTCGCCAGGTGTTGCCGCTAGCGGCCGAGTTTGAGGACGCAGGCAGCCTCGATCCGGTCGGCGATTTGGACGCCGAATTGATGCCAGGGGTGATTCAGAAATACGACGGTCGGGTATTGCTGGTGACTACCGGTGTGTGCGCGGTCCACTGCCGCTACTGTTTTCGACGCCACTTCCCCTACGCCCGGGGCCCAGCGTCTTCGTCTGCCTGGGAACCGGCCCTCAGTGCCATTGCCGAGGACGCCAGCCTGCGGGAAGTGATCCTCAGCGGCGGCGACCCCTTGATGCTGGTCGACCATCTGGTGACCGAATTAGTTGAGCAACTGGCCACGATCGGACACCTGCGCCGGCTGCGAATTCATACCCGACTGCCGGTAATGATCCCCGACCGGATAACCGATGCCTTGGTCTCCACGTTCAGTTCAACCCGACTGACGCCGGTCATGGTCATTCATGCCAACCACGCTCAGGAACTTGATGCCACGGTGATCGAGGCGCTCACACGGTTGCGGGCTGCTGGCATCGTGCTCTTGAACCAAGCGGTGCTGTTGCGAGAGATCAACGACTCGGTCGCCGCGCAAGTTGATCTTTGCGAAGCGCTCGTCAACGCTGGAGTGATGCCTTATTATTTACATCAACTCGACCGTGTGCGCGGCGCGCTTCATTTTGAGGTGCCAGTTGCCAAGGGCCTTGAGATGGTCGAACAACTGCGTTCGCGTCTGCCAGGCTATGCCGTGCCCCGATATGTTCAGGAAACGGCCGGCGCGCGACACAAGATCATTTTGGCTTAATTCGATTGCTCTAAAAAGCGTTGGCGTCTCATGGATCCACATCTGAGTGCCCAAAACCTGCGAGACGCCCACACGCCGGCCGCCATCGCGCGGCATCTGAACAGCGACACCCGGCACAGCTATCTAGGCGACTTCGTGCTCGGAGCGGTCGACGGCACGGTCACCACGTTTGCCGTGGTGGCCGGCGTGGCCGGGGCCGGAATGACCGGAGGGGTCGCCTTGGTGCTGGGCATTGCCAATCTGTTGGCCGACGGATTTAGCATGGCGGTCGGCAACTACCTGAGCACTAAAAGCGACCGTCAGGTACTCGAGAAGGTGCGGCTGAACGAAGAGCGTCACATTGATGAAGTTCCTGAAGGCGAACGGGAAGAAGTGCGGCAGATCTTTGCCAGCAAGGGATTTCAAGGCGAATTGCTCGAGCAGATTGTCGACGTGATTACCGAGGATCGACGGCGTTGGGTCGACACGATGGTGACTGAAGAGTTTGGGCTGGCGCTAGAGACCCCTTCGCCCGTTCGGGCAGCGCTGGCCACGTTTGTGGCGTTTGTAGTCGCCGGCAGTGTTCCTCTTTGCCCAATCCTGTTCACTCCGCTTGCCGAACCGGTCTCCTTCTCGACCAGCAGCTTCTACACAGGCTTGACGTTTGCCTTGATCGGCCTGGTCAAGGGGCAAATCATCGGCCGTTCGAAAGTCGTTTCCATGCTAGAGACCCTGGCGATTGGCGGGGCCGCGGCGGTGGTGGCCTATGGCGTGGGGGTGCTGTTGCGAGGCCTGGTCAGTGGCGCGTGAAATGAAAGAACCTCGATGAACCGGATTGCTTGGTTAACCGATCTGCATTTCGATTTTCTTAGCGCTTCGCAACGGGCGGATTTTGTCGATCGGCTGCGCGACGAGGCGGCCGATGCCGTGTTGATCGGAGGCGATCTGGCGGAAGCTGGCCGGCTGTTGGCCGACTTGGCCCAATTGGACGAGATCTTGGGCGTGCCAATCTATCTGGTGCTCGGCAACCATGACTTCTACGGCGGATCAATCAGCGACGTGCGCACTGCGGTCGAGTCGCTTTGCCAGCAGCGTCCCCGGCTCACTTACCTGACTGCTACAGGCCATGTTGCGTTGGCGCCCGAAGTCGGCTTGCTCGGCCACGACGGCTGGGCCGATGGCCGCATTGGCGACTACCACGGGTCGGACGTGATGCTAAACGACTATCGCTTGATTGGCGAGCTGGCCCTTTGGGACAAGTCGGAACGGCTCGCCCGGCTTCAGGCGTTAGGCGACGAAGCGGCCGCGCATGTTTGCCAGGTGCTCCCCGACGCGCTGGCCGAGTACGAACAGGTAATGTTGTTAACCCACGTACCGCCGTTGCGCGAGGCGTGTTGGCATGAAGGCCAGCTCTCGGATGACCAATGGGCTCCCCATTTCACCTGTCAGGCCATGGGACAGGCGATTCTCGAAATCATGCCCCACTGGCCCGATCGGCGGTTGACCGTGCTCTGCGGCCACACGCACAGCAGCGGTATCTGTCGTCCTTTGCCCAATGTAGAAATCCTGACTGGTCAGGCCACCTACGGCGCGCCAGAGATTCAACGAGTGTTTCAGTTTGGCTAGGCTTTGTCTCAAAGTTGCAAGCTTCTGTTTGCCTCCTAGCCGCGACGCGTCGCCGGGGCATCACGAAAACAAATGCCAGTGTCTACGAGGCTTTCGTCGACTGCTTCGACTTCTTGTTCAACACCCGTTTGCCATCGGCCGCCAAGCGGACTCCATCGCGTGTGGCCGGCGAACTGGCGAGCGGATCGGCCGGACCATCGAGTGGATCGTCGACATTCACCCGGTCGAGACGTGTGCGAGATTGTTCGGCATACTCCTCCGACAACTCGAATCCGAGCCATTCTCGCCCGAGCTTCTTGGCCACAATCGACGTTGAACCGCTTCCGGAAAACGGATCGAGCACTGTTTCGCCAGGATTGCTGCAAACCCGCAGAATCCGTCCCAGCAATTGTTCCGGCATCTGGCAGCCATGAAACCCGGCCCGTTCCTTGAAGGTGCCGGCCACTCGGGCGTAATACCAGGTATCGTCGCCAGGCTGAAACCCCTCTGGCAAATCTTGAGGGCGCAGAATCCACGTGTCGTCCGGCAGACGGCCTTTTGAATTGGCCCGCTTGTCGCCGTAGACCAGTTGTCTGGCCGAGGGGACTCGGATCAACGGATCCTCGGCATTGAAGGTAAATTGGTCGGGGTCTTTGACAAAGTGGAACAAGTGCGTGTGGGACCGCGAAAACTTGCGTTTGCAGTTTACTCCAAACGTGTAGTACCAGATGACCCAACTGCGGGCAAAGAAACCGGTCTCCCGCTGGGCAATCACTTTGAGATCGGCCGCATAGTCGTCGCCGATCGCCAGCCAAAATGTCCCGTCCGGCTTGAGCACCTTCGAGACGCCGGTCATCCAGTCGCGCGACCAGTCGAGATAGGCCTCCGGCGGCTGCCGGTCGTGATAGACGTCATAGCTATAACCAATGTTGAACGGCGGATCGGCAAAGACCAAATCAACTGAGCCAGGCTCCACTTGGTCGAGCAACTCGATGCAGTCGCCTTGATGAATCGCATTTTTGACAAGCGCCATTGCAGGTCACCTCTTGTGCATGTTTTCCGACCATGGCAGACGGTAGCAAAAATCGAGCGGCTGCGCAAACGCTCAGGCAAAGCTTTGCCTTAAAACTGTTTAAAGCCTGAAGCGCAAGTTTTGAAGTTGCGCATTTCCTAGTTGGCCTGCGTCATTTTGTGGTGAGAATCCATTTTGATACAAAGTCTACTCCACTGTGTACCACAACGTCCCCGGCATTTCAAACAGGGCAATTGCAAAGCGAACGATTCCACAAAAACAGCGGCCGGTGGCCGCTCGCGAAACGGCTAGATTTTCCTGTTTCGCGAGCGGTCACCGACCGCTGTTTTTTCGAAAGAGACAACTTTGCAGTTGTTCTGGTATTTCAAACGATTCCCTACTGCTCGCTGTAGCGAAACGTCTTCTGACAAGCTATAAATTGCGCAGACTCGAAGTGAGCATCGGCCCGCAGCTACATCCATCCCCAAACAGAACGCCATGAAGTTCGGAATCTGTAACGAAACGTTTGGCGATTGGGAGTTGGACAAAGCCTGTGCCGCCGCCCGCTCGATCGGCTATACCGGCATTGAGATTGCACCGTTTACGCTCGGCAACGACATTCGCAAACTCTCCGCCCAGCAACGGACCGAAATTCGAACCACCGTCGAGCAAAACGATCTTCACGTGATCGGTCTGCACTGGCTGTTGGCCAAGACCCCCGAGCATGCTTACCATTTGACTTCCCCTGAGGCCGAGGTCCGCCGCCGCACGGCAGCCTATTTGGGCGACCTAGCCAGGCTGTGCGGCGAGTTGGGCGGCCAGGTCATGGTGCTCGGTTCGCCCCAGCAGCGCAATCGGTTGCCTGGCGTGAGCCACCATCAGGCCATGGAATATGCGGCCGAGGTGTTACGACAGGTGATGCCGGTTTGCGAATCGTCAGGGACCATGATTGCTGTCGAACCGTTAGGGCCGGCCGAAGGCAATTTCCTGCTGACCGCAGTTGAGGGCAACCAGCTGATCGAAATGGTCGATTCACCGTGCTGTAAATTGCACCTGGACGTCAAAGCGATGGCGAGCGAATCGGAGCCTACGGCCGAGGTGATCCGTGTGAACCAAAAACATCTGGTCCATTTCCATGCCAACGATCCCAATCTGCTCGGCCCGGGGATGGGCCAGGTCGATTTTGTGCCGATTCTGGCGGCGCTCCGCGACATCGGCTACGACCGTTGGGTATCGGTCGAGGTGTTCGACTACCGCCCAGGTGCCCAGGTAATCGCCGAAACGAGCATCCGCAATCTCCAAGCAGCACTTGGTCAATAGGGGGGCTTAGTCTGAAGCACCAGGATGTTGTTTTTTTGCCACATCGTCAGGCTACCAGCGATAGCTCTAAGCAATGAGGCAGTGTGCGCAATCTCTTACTAGACAGAGAGTTACCCGCCGCCAGTATCTGGACAAACTCTGGTTGGCCAACCTTCTGGCACTCGCTTTGCAGTTCTACCTGGCCTTGCTGCATGCTCGACGTTGGGCATGTCCGGTAGCTTTTTGCAAAGGCACAAGGCGATGACCTCCACCGAACTTGTCCAGTTGGCGGCCCTGGTGGCCAATCACGGTCCACAACTGATCCAGAACGACGCGCCGCTCTCGGAATCGTGCTTGCGCCGTTATTGGACTGCCGCGAAGTGCCGACTCCATCGTTGGGGATTGGCGTTGAGCCGTTGCCAAAAGGCTGCCGGCAGTTTGGGAAACGATTGGAACCAGGCGCAATGGTATGCCAGCTTGCCAACAATGCAAGAAGTGCTGACCGCTGAAATTCTCACCCGCGTCTGGACGGCGGTAGCCTGTGGGCATGATCGGCGCCATCTGCAAAACGAAGCCGAGCCGATCGTCTTCAGCATTTTTACAGGCCACAACGAGCTGCGCAACCGGGTTTTGCAGTTGATGGTCCATGGCCCGGCGGCCGAAGATACCGAAATGTTGGCGCTGAACGGGCTGCGCCGACGTTGCGAACGGTGGACCGATTTGCTGATCTCCTATCTGCTCGCAGAGGGCGACGTCAGCGAATTTGCCACCGATCCCCAGCGCTGCCGTGAGTTTGCCGAGGGGATCGACCGGCAACGACAAGCAGGCGTAGCCGTGCCAGCCTGGGATTTGGTTGCCACGTCGTATCAAGCCGCCTTTTCAGACCAACAGCCGGTAGACGATGGTTCCAGCGATTTGAACGACCAGATTGCCGGCAGCATCATCGGCAGCTTTCCGCCGGACTTGTTCGACTCGACCGGCGTCTTCCAATCGCTCTGGGTAACCCGACTCGAG
>JANQPJ010000321.1 GCA_028289525.1 Pirellulales bacterium | reverse complement strand
GCGGTAATCTTCTTATCCAACTCGATCTCGAGGATTCGGTCCACGAGCGAAAAACGCATCTTGCCAAGCCTTAAACCATGAAGTCGATCTGCAAACAGGCAGGAATGCCCTGCGAATCACGAAAGGAATCCCTCATTGTAGTGAGGCCCGAACCGACCTACAAGCACAACTAGCAGTTCGCAGAAACAGGTTCTTAGCAACCTGGAGATGAAGCCCTGCAAAACCGGCACATCCCGCGTAACATCATAAACCATCGTTGGTTACGGCCTTTGGAAGCGGGACGAAAACATTCTCGTCCTCAGCCCCAGGCAGTGGTTTGCCGCTCTGTCGAAGTCCCCCTCAACCGTGAAATTGTCTCACCGCGAACGAGCGGTCACGGTCAAAGGCGGCAAGCTAGATAGATGCTAGAGCAATTTCGGATCATTCGTAGTCGTGTTTCGTCGGAAAATCCCGGCAAAAACTAGGTCGCGTCCGCTATGGTAAAGAGCGACTCGCTCTAGTTCTGTGCGTTTTCGCTCGTACATCTACAACTTGGGCAACCGAACGCGCTAGAATCGGCAGTCCTTGGCATCTGGGGTGTTTCAGGTGCGTTTGAACTCCGACGGCCTTGCCTGCTACGATGCGTCTATGCGTAAAGGCATCGCAGTATCACCAGGCGTGTCTGTCGGCACCGCCTACTGCATTCACGAGATTTTCGTGAATCCCGACACGCGGCGTCTGGAAGAGAACCAGGTTCGTGAGGAGTTGACGCGGTTCGAGCGCGCTCGCGATCAGGCCGCGTCCGAACTGCGTGCGCTGAGCAAAAAAGTCTCCAGCCAGGTGGGCGAGCAGGAGGCGGCGATTTTTCAAGCCCATGAAACCATCCTCCACGACCCGGCTTTCACGTCCAAAGTGCGCTCGTGTATTGCCGACGACCATTTGGCAGCGCCAGCCGCGTTGCATCGGGTGCTGGACGAATACTCGTCGTTGTTTGCCCGAACTCGAGACGAGTACATCAAAGAGCGGTTGGCCGACGTGCGCGACGTCATTGTGCGACTGAGTGGACATCTGAGCGAGGTTTTGCAACCTGACTCGACCGATCTGCCAGGCCCTTTGGTGCTGATTGCCTCGGAACTGCTGCCTTCGCACGTGATGGTGCTGGGCGAACGCCAGATGGCCGGAATTGTGACCCAGTCTGGCGGCCGCACCAGCCATGCGGCGATTCTTGCCCGCAGTCGTGGCGTGCCGGCGGTGTCTGGCGTGCGGGGAATTCTGCGCCAAATCAAGACCGGAGATCGGGTAATTGTCGACGGTCGTGATGGGGTAGTGATCGTGGGCCCTGACGCCGAAACCGAATCGGCTTACCGGAAGGTGGAGCGCGAGTTTGTTCACCTGAAGGATCAACTGGCCGAAAACCGAGACCAGGATGCGGTCACCGCCGATGGCGAGCCGATTGAGCTGTTGGCCAACGTAAACAGCTTGAGCGACACCGATGCCGCGGTGGCCATGGGCGCTTCGGGAGTAGGGCTGTTTCGGACCGAGTATCTTTATTTGACCCATCGCGACGTGCCCGACGAGGAAGAACAGTTTCAGGCCTACTGTCAGGTAATCGAGCACAGCCCAAGTCGTTGTGTGACGATTCGGACTCTCGACCTGGGCGGGGACAAAACGGTTCCCTACTTTGGACATGACCGGGAGGCCAATCCGTTCATGGGCTGGCGTTCGATCCGGTTGTCGTTCGAGCATCCAGATTTTTTTGCGACTCAGCTTCGAGCAATTCACCGGGCGGCGGCCGTGGCCGATGCCGACTGCGACGTTCGCTTGTTGTTCCCGATGATTACGATCCTGGAAGAGATGCGCCGCTTGCGGCGGATTGTGCGACGCCTGCTTCGTGACATGCAGGCTCAAGGGATTCCAACCCGACCGATCCCGTTGGGGATGATGCTGGAAGTGCCAGCAGCGGCCGTTTCGATTGATGCCTTGCTTGGCGAAGTCGATTTTGTCTCGATCGGCTCGAACGACTTAGTGCAATATTTGATGGCGGCCGATCGCGATAATCCGAAGGTAAATCACCTTTGCCAACCGCTTAGTCCAGCAGTGCTACGGGTGTTGAGCCAGGTGATCGCTTCGTGCCGTCGGGCTGGCAAGCCGGTGACGCTTTGTGGCGAGATGGCCGGCATGCCGCGTGGGTTTGTCTTGTTGCACGGCATGGGTTTGCGAAGCTTCAGTATGAGCCCGGCTCAGGTGCCGGTAATCAAGGATCTTGCCAAACAGCTCTCACAGGAGAAGACCGAAGCCATTTTGCAGCGTGCCTTGGAGCTAAAAACGGTCGGCGAAATCAACCGTTTCATGCGGACGCAGTTTGCCGAGCTGGCGCCGAACTTGAAGATGCTCGATACGCAGTAAAGCAGCGGTCGGTGACCGCTCGCGAAACGTTTGTGTTCAAATATCTTCGAAGCAGTCGAACATCTGTTCGATCGCAGCAGTCGTCACGGGTTGAATCACGCCTTGTTCGCAAATGATCGCTCGAATCAACCGCGCTGGCGTGACGTCGAAGGCCGGGTTGTAGACCGCCACATCTTTTGGGGCCGTGGGACGTCCCCAACCACCAACCACTTCGGCAGCCGCGCGTTCTTCAATCGGAATCTGGTCGCCCGTGGAGAGCGAACGATCGAACGTGCTGCTAGGGGCGGCGATGTAAAACGGAATGTCATGGGCGGCCGCGGCCACCGCCAGGCCATAGGTACCAATTTTGTTGGCCGCGTCGCCGTTGGCCGCAATCCGGTCGGCTCCGGTCACTACCGCCTGCACCAAACCTGCCTGCATCACGTGGGCAGCCGCACTATCGCAAATCACAGTGGTATCAACTCCCTGCTGCCGCAGCTCCCAGGCGGTTAGCCGAGAGCCCTGCAACAGCGGTCGAGTTTCGTCGACAAATACCCGCAGCTTCGGCTGGGTGCGTTGGGTCGCAAAAATGACGGCCAGCGCTGTGCCAAATTCGGCGGTCGCCAAACCGCCAGCGTTGCAGTGTGTTAACACCCCGTCGAGGCCAGCCAGCAACGGCGCGCCATAGGCTCCAATGGCATGGCACATCCGCCGGTCCTCGTCGTGGATCGCTCGGGCTTCGGCCAACAGGTGCTGGCGAATTGCCTGTGGGTCGCTCGCGGAGGGTAAGGCCAAGGCGGCCTGACGCAGGCGTTCGAGTGCCCAGGTTAGATTGACTGCCGTAGGCCGCGTGGCGGCAAGCTGACTGATGACTTGATCTAGCTGAGCAAACAGCGCCGCGCGGCTGGGCAACTCGACCGCTTGCAGGCCTAGACAGACGCCATAGGCGGCGGCAATTCCAATCGCCGGCGCGCCGCGCACCACCAACGTGCAAATCGCCTGTTCCACGTCGGCGACCGTTCGACAGTCGCGAATCACGAGATCGCCAGGCAAACAGGTTTGGTCGATGAGTTCCAGGTGCCCATCGACCTCGCCGGTCCACTTCAACGTAGGTAGATCCTGGCTCGGTTTGCCTGGCTCAGACATTTTCAAGGTTCAACCGAATTTCCATATCCCAGTGACGGGTGCATCGCCGAGTGGCGGGAGATCTGCAAATCGCGTCTCTTGAAGAAAAAAGCAGGGGCCGGTGGCCCCTCGCGAAACACTCGATTTCCACCGGTTTCGCGAGCGACCACCGGTCGCTGTTTTTGAAAGAGACGCGATTTGCAGATCTCCTGTGCCGAGTGGGTGCCCGCCCGCTTAACCAAAACGGGCATTGTACTGCATGTCAAACGTCTCTGCGACTGCCTGATTGGTCAGTTCTCCGGCATAGGTGTTGATTGCCCGAGCCAAGCCAGGAGAATGTCTGGTCGCGGCTTCGATCCCTTCGTCGGCAATTCGCAGAGCCCATGGCAGCGTGACGTTGCAAAGGGCAAACGTGCTGGTCCGCCCCACGGCTCCCGGCATGTTGGCCACGCAATAGTGGACCACCTCGTCGACGATGAATGTGGGATCGCTATGGGTCGTGGGATGGCTGGTCTCGATACATCCTCCCTGGTCAACCGCCACGTCGATCAGCACGCTGCCAGGCTTCATCTGCTTCAAGTGTTCGCGTTCGACGAGCCGAGGGGCTTTCGCGCCGGGAATCAGCACTGCCCCGATCACTAGGTCGGCGTGCTGGAGTTGCTGACGGATCGTATGCCGATCGCTAAAGAGCACATCGACATTGGCCGGCATCACATCGTCCAGGTATCGGAGCCGGTCCATGTTGATGTCGAGAATCGAGATGTTGGCTTGAAACCCGGCGGCGATCTTGGCCGCGTTGGCCCCCACCACACCGCCGCCCAAGATGGTGATGTTAGCCGGAGGCACGCCAGGCACTCCGCCCAAAAGAATCCCTCGGCCCATTTGAGGGCGTTCCAGATACTTGGCCCCTTCTTGCACGCTCATCCGGCCGGCCACTTCGCTCATCGGCGTGAGCAACGGCAACCGCCCCCGGTCGTCCTCCAGGGTTTCATAGGCCACGGCCGTTGCCTGCGAGACGAGCATGGCTTCGGTCAGCGTGCGATCGGCCGCAAAATGGAAGTAAGTGAAGACGATTTGGTTCGGCCGGATAAGCGAAAATTCCTCTGGCTGCGGTTCTTTGACCTTCATGACCATGTCAGCCCGCTCGAAAACCTCGGCGGCCGTGCTGACCAGTTCAGCGCCGTTGGCCAGATATTCATGATCGGCCAACCCCGACCCGAGCCCGGCCCCCGCCTCGACCAACACCTGATGGCCGTGGCGACAAAATTCTTCGACCCCGACCGGCAGCAAGGCCACCCGATACTCGTCGCTTTTGATTTCCCGAGGCACTCCGACAATCATGATTTCAGTCGTTCCAGATTTCCCCTGTTGACCGGTAACAGCGGTCGGTGACCGCTCGCGAAACACTTGGATGACGCACTTGCCACGGCTGTTTGGGCTCAACAAGCGTGCCCGAAGTCATTCGGTGACGTTTTCTCGCGGCGAGCGGAGGGCAACATCGACTTCGTCCCGCTCGTCTCCTTTTTGTCGGCGACGTAGATAAAGTTTGATCGGCACCTCAGAGAAGCGAAGCTGGTCGCGAAACACTCCCAGCAGATAGCGTCGATAGGGCTTGGAAATGGCCGCTGGATTGTTACAGAACAGCACGATCGTCGGCGGTTGGGTAGCCACTTGGACGGCGTAGTAAATTTTGGGCCGGCGATGTTTGTAGAGCGGTGGTGGGTTCAGCTCGATTGCCGACCGGACCAGCCGATTCAGCGCTCCGGTTGTCACGCGTTCGCGCGACTGCTTGAAGAGCATTTGAGCGTGATTGACCAGCGCTTTGACGTTACGGCCAGTTTGACCGGTGATGAAGGCAATTGGCATGTACCGCATTGTGCGAAAGGTGTCGTGCAGATAGTCGACCCATTTTTCCGTGGGCATCGAGCCGGCCATCAGATCCCATTTGTTGACGACAAAGATACACGGCTTGTAGTTTTCGGCGATAAAATCGCTTAGTTGCTTGTCGACCTTGCTGATCCGTTGCGAGCAGTCGAGAAACAGCAGCACAACATCGGCCCGGCGAATGCTCCGTTGAGCCCGGACCGTACTATAAAACTCAACGTCGTTGGCCAGGCTTTTGGTGCGTCGCAGCCCTGGAGTGTCGATGGCCACGAACCCTTTGCCGTCGAGTTCGAAGCGGATGTCGACGCTATCCCTGGTGGTGCCAGGCACCTCGCTCACGATCATCCGCTCCGCCTGGGCCAGCGTGTTGGCGAAGGTGCTTTTGCCGACGTTCCGGCGGCCGACGACCGCTACCTTCATTTCCGGTTCGGCTGGCTCAACATCGCCAGGAATCTCTGCCGGCAAGCGGTCGACAATCAGCGACAGCAGCTCGTTGCGTCCTCGGTTCTGCAAGGTGCTCGCTCGAACCAACTTGCCGCGGCCCAGGCGATAGAACTGATCGGCCTCGGTGTCGAGGTTTTCGGCATCGGTTTTATTGGCCACGCAAATGATCGGCACATCGACATAGCGCAGGCGTTTGGCCACTTCTTGATCTAACGGAAGCAAGCCTGCCCGAGAGTCGACGACAAACAGCAACACATCGGCCGATTCGATGGCCGTGGTGATTTGCTGCTCGATGTGTTCCGTGAGGTTGTCGGCGTCGTTGATTCCGATCCCTCCGGTATCGACCAGTTCGAAAAACCGGTTTTGATGTTGGTGGAGGAACGTGACCCGATCTCGGGTAACTCCGGCATGATCGTCTACGACGGCCAATTGGCGGCCAGCGAGCCAGTTCAATACGCTCGACTTACCGACATTTGGTCGCCCGACGATGACAACTTGAGGAACACCCATTGAATCGCGAACCGTGTAGGATTGACTTGTGTGCGGTTGGCTTCGGGGAAGCTCTGCCGAACAGCCTGGGGACAGATTCTTTGATAATCGTTTCCTTCTATGATAGTTTGCCAGGGCCGTCGGCAATAGGGGGAGCCTCCAACAGTCAGGGCAAATCAGTTTTTCAAATTGATGAGGTTTAATGGCCTAGTAACCCGACGCGTAAGCGAGGAAAACAACCAGAAATACCTCGCTTACGCGTCGGGTTACTAGGCCATTACGCGTCGAGTTACTAAGCCCTTAAAAACTTCCTAGATTGAAAAATGCATCGCCCTGCTCCAACAGATTCGACCGGTTTCGTGACTTGTCAAGAACCATCTAACCCGAAATACTAGGCTTGGTTCCAACAACCGCTTAAAGCCTGAAGCACAAGCGCAGGAATCGTTTGCCGGGAATTCCTTCGCTTGCGTTCAGGATTTAAATCCGTAGTATCGAGTCCGTTTTGAGAGAAAGTCTAGGTCGCCACAGAGTCTCAGTTTGACCTCGATCGAGTCTCCTCTTACCAGCAAGGATGGTGTGATGAACCGAGACCAACAACGCGCGCGTCGAGCGGCTGTGCAAAGCCTAAATCGGCTGGCCCAGGCAGGTGTCACGCACCTCGGCCGCCCCACGACCGACGCCCTCCTCGAGGCAGAATCGCCGCTCGAACCGGCAGCGGAAGAGCCTGTCACGGCCGGGGCTGATTGCTTGGAAATCGTGCAGGCGGACGTGGCGGCTTGCCAACAATGTGCAGAGTTGGCCAGTACCCGAACGCAAACGGTCTTTGGCGTCGGCAACCCCCAGGCACGGCTCTGTTTTTTGGGCGAGGCCCCTGGGGCCGACGAAGATCGCCAAGGCGAACCGTTCGTCGGCCGCGCCGGGAAGCTGTTAACTCGAATTATCGAAGCCTGTACGCTAACGCGCGAAGATGTTTACATTCTCAACGTGCTCAAGTGCCGTCCGCCAGGGAACCGCAATCCGTTGCCAGACGAAGTCCGCAAATGTCGGGGGTTTCTCAACCGGCAACTCGAGTTGATTCAGCCAGAGTTCATCTGCTGTCTGGGAGCCGTCGCTGCCCAAACGTTGCTGGAGACCGACCTGCCGATTGGCAAGCTGCGCGGCGATTTCCACGAATATGAAGGCGTTCGGGTGATGTGCACCTATCATCCGGCCTATCTGTTACGGAACCCCTCGGCCAAGCGGATTGTTTGGGAAGACATGAAGCGATTGATGCTGGAACTCGACATCGAGCTTTCATAAACGACCGTCTCAAAAACAAGTGCAGCGGACTTTAACGATTGCGCCAACTTTACCATGTCGTGCCTGAAAGAGATTATCAGTTGTTCCGGTCGCAACTTGACTTTTTTCTAAAGTCTTGGGGAGCAGGGCCGCAAACTCTTCAACTCGCCTGAGGTTGTTGGTAAAGTCAGGTTTTGGAGTTGATCGCTTTCCGTTCTCCCCTTTAGGTGAAGTCTGGATCTACTGGCCATGAGTTTGTCTCGAAACCGCCTCTCGGACGATGTCGAACATTTGCTTCGCAACGCGCAATTGCGCGACGCGCTGGAACCTTTGTGCGACGAATCGATTGCGAGAGTGAATGTGGCGCAGATGCCCACGCCTGCTGAAAACGAATTCCTCGAATCAATGTTGGCCTGGGAGCAGGCACCGATTCTGCCGATTGGTCGTTGGTTCGACCCCGAAATCCAACTTGTCCATCCCGATTCGCTCGACGATCAGCAGCTCAGTCAGGTGCTTCAGGAGACCATCCAAACGCTCTTCACCGAGCGGATTGTGCTGGACTTCACCGAGCATCTCTCGGATCGCGATCTCTATTGTCTGATCTATCGCGATATTTTGTCGGCTTGCGAGAAAAAGATTGATAGCTCTCGGCACTATCTCCACTGGGACTGCGCCAATGTAAGCGGCGACCCAGAAATTTGGCTCATCTATTATGCCAGCCCGGAAGAACGCGAAACCTGGGCGGAAGAGACCGGCGAATCATTGCCAGAGCGGCGCACGCCGAGGTACCGACGCAAATTGCCCAGGGCTCCACTGTAAGATGCCTGAGCGACCGTCTTCGCCAAATCCACTTGCCCCTCGCGTCGGGCTTGTATTTGCGAAGTGGAAAAGCTCAGAGCAACGATTCCGGCGGTTTGTCATCGACCATCGTGGCAAACGCCTTGCGGCCGTAATGCTTCGAGGTTTCGCTATACATTTTGACGAAGGCATTGGCCTCGTCTTCCGTAAACACTCGGTCCAACGTACGCAAGAACTGGCCATGTTCGTATAGATGTACCTGTTGGGTCGCCTCGGGCTCCGGTTCTGGCTCAGGCTCAGCAGGAGCAGCCGCTTTTTCGCTGTCGGCCGCCGGCTCGGCATTGCTGTCCGCTTCAGCCTTGGGCGAATCGTTTTCCGTAACTCCGCTCTCAGAAACGGTTCCTTCGTCTTCTTCCACAGGCTCGTCGGCTGCCATTCGCAGGATTTCCTTAAACGGGGCTGAAAACGCATTGAAACTGAAACGCCAGACCGAAAAGTCCTGACGGCTATATTACACACCATTGGGCCAGAAAATGGAAGGCATCGGCGTAATCGTCTCAGGAGGACTGCCAAGTCGTCTTTTTTCAAAGAAACAGCGACCAGTGGTCGAAGCGCGAAACAGGAAAATCTAGCCGTTTCGCGAGCGGTCACCGACCGCTGTTTTTTCAAAAGAACGACTTGGCAGTCCTCCTGGGTAATCGTCGGCTCACACACAACTACCAGGGCCACTGCTTTCCCAAGGATTTCTTCTGCAAAGCAGTCGCTTGGCCAATTCCCCGACGGGCTAGACGCAAGAGGGCCGACAGTTCGTCCTCCGAAAAAGTGGCCTCCTCGCCGGTGCCTTGAACCTCGACAAATTGTCCTTGGCCGGTCATTACCACATTCATATCGACACTGGCCGCCGCGTCTTCATGATAGTCCAGATCGAGCACCGGGCGGCCATCGACGATGCCCACGCTGATCGCCGCCACACTGTCGCGAAGCGGCCATGCAGCGGCGTTTGAACCTCGAAATTCGTCGATGGATCGGACCGCGTCGACCAAGGCCACCAAGGCCCCGCTGATACTAGCGGTTCGGGTACCTCCGTCGGCCTCTAGCACATCGCAGTCGACGGTAATCTGGCGTGGCCCGAGCGCCTCGAGGTCGACGACCGCGCGCAAGCTGCGGCCGATCAGACGTTGAATCTCGGTCGTCCGCCCGTCAATTTTGGCTCCCCGATCGCGGCGTTTGCGAGGGCGGGTGCTGCCAGGCAACATGCTATACTCGGCAGTGACCCAACCTCGGTTCTCGCCGGCCATCCACGGCGGCAGGTTGGTGTCGACCGAGGCCGTACAGAGCACGGTGGTTTGGCCTGCCTGAACCAGCACACTGCCGGGGACAGTCCGTGTGTAACGGCGGCGAAACTTGAGTGGCCGAAGTTGATCGGCCCGGCGTTGGTCGTGACGTGACATGGGCAACTTTATTCCGAGGCAATCGTTCCAAAAATGAGAATCCAGAAAGCACTGTTTTTCAGGGAGATGGCTAACTGGACAGCGCCACTTTTGAGTGCAATACAAGCCCGACGCGCAAGCGAGGGAATACGTTTACGTCTAAATTCCCTCGCTTGCGCGTCGGGCT
>JANQPJ010000300.1 GCA_028289525.1 Pirellulales bacterium | reverse complement strand
ACAGTCAATTGGTCTCCATCATCCTCGAAGCCGTGTTGATGTGACTAAATCAGTGCTTATGTCATGATATTTGAAAGCTACATACCTTTTGGTAAGACGAGAGAAATTCGATCGAAAAAAGGCCTTCATGACGTAACGTATTCCCTCGCTTGCGCGTCGGGCTTGTATTGCACTCAAAAGTGGCGCTGTCCAGCTAGTACGACAACGCCCCGCCTTCTTCCGACTTGATATTCAAGCCAACCATGCAACAAGCAGATGTGCTAATCATCGGAGGCGGCATCGTCGGGCTGGCGACAGCTTACACGCTGGTGAACCGCTACCCCGACCGCTCGGTGCTGGTGCTGGAAAAAGAGCCGGAAGTTGCCAGGCATCAGACCTCGCACAACTCAGGCGTATTGCATACCGGCATCTACTACCGCCCTGGCTCGCTCAAGGCGACCAACTGCCGTGCAGGAAAACAACGGCTCGAAGCATTTTGCCGTGAAGAAGAGATCGCGTTTGACATCTGTGGCAAGGTGATCGTGGCGGTTGACGACCAGGAAGTGCCGGCGCTCCAGACGATCTATCAACGTGGCCAAGAGAACGGCATCGACTGTCGGCTGATCGGTCATGCCGAACTGCGAGAACTCGAACCACATGCCGCTGGCATCCAGGCAATCCATGTCCGCGAGGCAGGCATCGTCGACTATCGTCAGGTGTGCGAGCGACTTGCCCAACGCACGGCAGAACGTGGTGGCCGGCTGGTTTGTTCTGCCCAGGTGACCAAGATAATCCGTGAGCCCAACCAGCTGATCGTTGAGAGCACAGCCGGCGAGTTCGCGGCCCAATATCTGGTCAACTGCGCCGGGTTGCATTGCGATCGAGTAACCCGACTCACAGGCGCCACCCCCCAGGCCCAGGTAGTCCCGTTTCGCGGTGAATACTACGAACTGACCTCGGCGGCCGAGCATCTCTGCAACCACCTGATCTACCCGATCCCCGACCCTGAGTTTCCGTTCCTAGGCGTTCACTTCACGCGCATGATCGCCGGCGGCGTGGAATGCGGGCCCAACGCGGTGCTCGCCTTTGGCCGTGAAGGGTATCGCAAGACCGACGTCGAGCTGCGCGATCTGGCCGAAACGCTTACCTATCCCGGCTTTTTACGGATGGCGATGAAATACTGGCGGACCGGTTGTGCCGAGATGTGGCGTTCGCTGAGCAAGGCAGCCTTTGTGCGTGGGCTGCAGCGTTTGGTGCCAGCGATTGAATCGCAGCACCTGGTGGCTGCCCCGGCCGGAGTGCGGGCACAAGCGGTCTTGCGCGATGGCCGGCTGGTCGACGACTTCTTGATCCGCAGCACCGACCGCGTCGTCAATGTCGAAAACGCCCCTTCGCCAGCCGCGACCTCGTCGCTCAACATTGGCCAATACGTGGTCGATCGGTTGACCGAGCTGCAATCAAGTCAGTAACAGCGGCCGGTGGCGCGCTCGCGAAACAGAAAAAGTTGAACCGTTTCGCGAGCGCGCCACCGGCCACTGCTTTTGTGGAACAGAGTAATACAAGCACGACGCGCGAGCGAGTGAATTGCAGTCCAACCTTGAATTTCACTCGCTCGCGCGTCGTGCTTGTATTCATTTCCCAGACATTGCAATCGTCCTGTATCCTCCTGCTAAACGATTTGCATTGTTCCTCTCGGACCGATATCCTGAATACCGTTGGAGCTTACGCACACTGCATCTGAGGAGTGCCGGTATGAAACGTCGCATGAGCTGGTTGGGCGGCCTATTCGGCTTGGTTTGTCTGTCGTGGTTTGCTTGGACATCGAGCGGCTTTGGCGACGAGTTACAGCCAGGCGACATGGCCCCCGATTTCGAGCTGCCAGGCAGCGACGGTAAAACCTATCGACTGTCGGACTATCGCGATCAACAGCCGGTTATCCTGGCCTGGTTCCCCAAGGCGTTTACCGGTGGGTGAACCAAGCAGTGCCAGGCCTTCCGTGCTGAAGGCGATGCTTTGCGAGCGTACGACGTGGCCTATTTTACGGCCAGTTGCGACACGGCCGAAACCAACCAAAAGTTTGCCGCTTCGCTGGAACTCGACTATCCGATTCTGAGCGATCCGCTAAAGACGACGGCCAAGGCCTATGGCGTGGCCTCGGCGTTACGACCCTTTCCGCGACGTTGGACGTTTGTGATCGGCGTCGATGGAAAAATTCTGCACGTCGAGAAACAAGTCCAAACGGCCACGCACGGCGAACAGATGGCAAACATCTTGGCCAAGCTAGGGTTGGAGCAGCGCGCTGAGTAAACCCAAAAAGAAGTTCAGCGTTCTTTTGCTCCCTAGCCGCGACGCGACGCGTCGCCGGGATCCCTAAAACAAACGCTCCAGTCTATTTAAATGTCATCTGTTTTCGTGAAATCCCGGCGACGCGTCGCGTCGCGGCTAGGGGGCAAACAGAAGCTTGCAACCCACAATTTACGAGCACGCGCTAGCGAGTACCACTCACCAAGAACCACTCAGCAAGCTAGAGCAGCGCGTCGAGTTCGTCTTCGCTGAGCACCTGAACGCCCAGCTGGCGGGCCTTTTCAAGTTTGCTGCCAGCTTTTTCACCGGCAATCAACAAATCAGTCTTCTTCGACACGCTCGACGAAGTGCGCCCTCCGTGCCGGGCAATCAGGGCGTGCATTTCGTCGCGCGTGTGCCGGGCCAAGGTGCCAGTCACCACGACCGTTTTGCCGACCAACGGACCTACTTCAGGCGGAGCCTCGACGGTCGTCACGGCCTCGCTCGCTACGCCGGCCGCTTGCAGGTCGTTTAGCGTCTGTAAGCTAGTTGGGCTGTGTAAAAAGTCGTAAACACTTTGGGCAATGATTGGCCCCACCTCTTCGACTTCGCTAAGTTGCTCCACGTCGCTGGCCAACAGACGTTCGAGCGTCCCATAATGCACGGCCAACACGGTAGCCACTCGGGTACCGACGTGCCGAATCGACAGAGCGTTCAGCAACCGCTCCAGCCCACGAGTTTTGCTGGCTTCAATCGCGGCAAGCAAGTTTTCAGCCGACTTTTGGCCCATCCGCTCCAGCTTCAGCAGGTCGGCCAACTGGAGCTGGTACAAATCGGCAAAGCTGTGCACCAGGCCGGCACTAACCAGTTGGTCGACCAGCTTATCACCCAAGCCTTCGATGTCCATCGCATTCCGCCCTGCATAGTAGCGAATGCGCTCCTTCAGTTGGGCCGGGCAAGCAAGGTTCGGACAACGAATATAGACGCCGCCTTCGTCTTGGACCAAGCTGGTTTGGCATTCAGGGCACTCGGTCGGAAATACAAACCGTGGTAGCTCCTCTTCGCGCCGGTGTTTTTCGACACGCACGATGTGTGGAATGATTTTACCGGCTTTTTCAACCACCACTTCGTCACCGATACGAACGTCTTTGCGTTCGATTTCGTCGGCATTGTGCAGGCTAGCGCGGCGAACGGTCGTGCCGGCCAGTTGCACAGGCTCTAGCAAGGCCACCGGTGTAACCGTGCCGGTTTTGCCAACCTGCACCTGAATGTCAGCCAGGCGAGTGACCGCTTCATACTTCTCGAATTTGTAGGCAACGACCCAACGCGGGCTTTTCGAGGTGTTGCCAAGTTGGTCGCGTTGGTCGAACCGGTTGACCTTGAGCACCAGCCCGTCGACCTCAAAGTCCAACTCGTGAAGCCCTTCGACTAACCGTTCGCAATGGACGACCGCATCCTCAAATCGGTCGAACCGTTCGACCAATGGGGTTACTGGCAGACCATAGCCGCGCAGCGTGTCGAGAAACGTCATGTGATCGGTCGCTGGCAACCCGCCGGGCGTTCCGACTCCGTGACAGAAAATCTGCAACTGCCGCTCGGCACAAATGGCCGGATCGAGCAGGCGAATGCTGCCGGCGGTCACATTCCGCGTATTGGCAAACGGCTCCTCGCCGGCGGCCATCCGCTGCTGGTTGATTTCGACTAGACGCGAGTTGGGCATATAAACCTCGCCACGCACTTCCAGCATGCCCGGCGCCGCTGGACCGGTCAGCCGCAATGGCAAATCACGAATCGTCCGGGCATTGTGGGTGATGTCGTCTCCCACCTGGCCGTTGCCCCGGGTGGCTGCCTGCTTCAACACGCCGTCTTGATAGGTGATCGAAATGGCCACTCCGTCGATCTTTAACTCGACAACCCATTCGACCGGTTCGTCAGGCAGCAGGCGGGCAATCCGATCGCCATAGCCGTGCAGCTCCTCAACACTAAACGTGTTGTCGATCGACAGCATCGGCACCAGATGGGGAACGGGATCGAGATGGTCAACCGGCTGATCGCCGACACGCTGGGTCGGGCTGTCCAGGGTTACCAACTCTGGATGTTCGGCTTCCAGTTGCTTAAGCCGTTGATACAGCCGATCGTACTCGGTGTCGCTAATTTCAGGACGCGCTTCGACGTAGTAGAGCCGATCGTGGCGTCGGAGAGCGGTCCGTAGCTGCGCGATTTCGTCTGCCGGAAAGAGGGCCATGGAACGTGCTTCACTCGTCGTTGCGCCCAGTCCAATATTGGTCAGTGCCAATCGCCCCAAAAGTGCACAAGGTCAACAGCACCAATTCAACCAGCAGGATGCTGCCGCCACGCTCGCGCATCAGCTCCATCAGCGGGTGGGCCGTTTCTGGTTGAGTGTAGTAGGCACTCGAGCGCAGGTCGCTAATCGCCATCACGCCATAGGCACAGGCAGTGACGAAAAACACCACGCCCAGCAGCACCAACAACACATAAAACGGGTTAATCGCTTTTTTCTTCGGCATCCAGCAGCACGGTCAAAGATGGAAATGAATCTCGATTATACCAAATTCGGAGCAAAAAAACAGCGACCGGTGGGCGCTCGCGAAACAGGAAAATCTAGTCGTTTCGCGAGCGGCCACCGGTCGCTGTTTTTGTGTCGACAAGATGCCGAAACACCGTTGCCCGCTCGACATAGTCGGCAAACTGATCCAAGCTCGAGCAGCCTGGCGAAAGCAAGATCGTATCGCCTGGCCGTGATTGTTGCCAGCACCAGTGAAACGCCTGATCGAGCGTTTCGCTCAGATGAAACGCAGGCCGTGAAGGTTGCTCGGCCAGCATGTTGGCCAGGCGAGGCCCGCTGGCCCCAAAACAGCCGACGCCCTGGCAACGCAAGGCAATCGCGGCGGCCAACCGCTCGAGCGACACGCCGTCGTCGCGGCCGCCAGCCAGTAGCCAAAGGGGCCCTGTGACCGTTGCCAACGCGGCGAGCACCGAGTCGGTCGTCGTGGCCATCGAGTCGTTGTAAAACCGCCGGTCGAACTGTTGCCCGAGATCTTCGAGCCGGTGCGGTAAGCCGGCAAAACGGCTAAGGCCAGCGTCGATTGCCGTGGCCAGGCAACCCATCGCTCGCGCGGCCGAACTGGCCAGAACCGCGTTGCGACGGTTATGCTGGCCAGGAACCTGCAATTCCGGCAGCGTCGATTCGTCGACCAGCGGGACCAATCGGCCCGATGTCAAACGTTCCCAACCGGAAAGACCTGCCGCGCTCAAGTCATCGAGCACCAACTGGCCTGCAGCGCCCAGTCCTTGGACCAGCCGTTGTTTGGCCTGACGATATTCTTCCAGGTCGGTATGCCAGTGCAGATGATGGGGCGAAAAGTTAGTGACCACGGCCACCGCCGGCATTGGCACGTCCTTCGGCAGGCTCCAAAGCTGGAAGCTGCTCAGTTCCAGAACAACCAAGTCGGCTGGTCGAATGTCGGACAGTTCGGTCAGCAGACTGCCGCCCAGATTTCCGCCTAGGTGAACACGACGGCCCCCAGCCTGGGCGATCGCGGCCAGCATAGCGCAGGTAGTCGATTTACCATTGGTGCCGGTCACTCCGACCACGGTTGCCGGACACCTGGCCAGGAAGAGCCCAATCTCGGTGGTGACCGTCGCGCCAGTTTGGCGGGCTACTTCGAGCAACGGATGGTCTGGGCGAATCGCGGCACTGTGAACGACCAGATCGGCATGCTCAAAATCTTGCTGACGATGTCGCCCAAGCACGAGATGGTCGGTGGACCGGAGCCGGAGTTGAGCCAGGGAATCGGCCAGCACGTCTCGCGCAGCCAAATCGGTAATGGTTACCTGAGCCCCATGGTCCATGGCGAACCGTGCAGCACCGAGTGCACCGCCGTGTCGTCCCAGCCCCATGATGGTCACCCGCTGGTTTTGCATAATCGCGATTTTAGAGCATAGAACTTGTGGGTGACAAGTTTCTGTTTGAAAAGGTGATTTCTCAATGAACGCGAATATTTTACTTACATTCGCGCGCATCGCAGGCGGCAATTCCATTTCATCGTGACAAGCCGAAGCGATCTGTACACAATAGGGCCATGTCTGAGAGCACACTTATCCAGTCGGTCTCCGCCGCGATCCTGTTGGCCCCGATCCTGGGCGCGCTGGCTTGGGTTTGGCTAGGAGCGCGACGGCGTGGCTGGCCGTTGGGGCAATATTTTCTGATCGGTTATGGCTATTTCATGGCCCGCCTGTTGTGGCGAGCGAAGGTGGAAGGGCAGGTCGAACTGCCGCCGGGTCAGGGAGCCGTGATCATTTGCAACCATCGTGGGCCGTTCGATCCGGCCTTTATTCAGCTGGCCGGCGATCGGGTCGTGCACTGGATGGTTGCCAGGGAGTATTGCCGGCACCCGGCTATCGCTTGGTTTTTCCGATGGCTGCAATGTATTCCGGTAGGACGTGGAGGGATCGACACGGCAGCGACCAAGATGGCGATTCGCTATGCCCGGCAGGGCGATTTGGTCGGCATGTTACCAGAAGGGCGGATCAATCAAACCGACACGCTGCTGCTGCCAGGTCGTCCTGGCGCGGCCATGGTGGCGCTCAAGGCCCAGGTGCCGGTGATCCCCTGTTACGTGACCGGCTCACCATTGGGCAGCACGTTGCCGGGAAGCTTGCTGGTGCCTGCTCGCACCCACTTAAAAGTGGGTTTGCCCATCGACCTGTCGGAATATTATGGTCGCGACAAAGACCGTGAGGTGTTGCGCGAGGTGACATTGCGGTTGCTGAAAGAGATTGCCCACTTGGCTGGCCACGACGACTTCGAACCCCAGTTGGCCGGACGACAATGGACTTAGGAATTTCTAATTTCTGATTTGGAATTTGGAATTTACACGCTGACGCGTTTGGCAATGTATTTGTGTCAATACAGCGCGTCAAATTCCAAATTCCAAATCAGAAATTAGAAATTCCTACGTTAGCGTCTCGATCCAGTGCTGGGCTTCGTGCAACTGGCTTTCTACCTGGGCTAGACAAGGGCCGTCGGCCAGCAATGTCACCATGGGCCGGCCACAGGCAATCGGCGTTCCGGCCGGCGGAATATCGGCCACCAACGGCGGTTCAGCCGGTCGGTTACAGGCTCGCAACTCGGAGCTGGCCAAATCGCTCACCACTAGATCTTTCCTGGCATACAAAATGCGTTTTCCAGCACAACAGTCCTGGGCCGGCTGAGGGACGTCCGGCAACCGGCCGTGTCGACAGGCATCCCAATGAATCGGAATCGCGCGAAGTGAGGAAGTCCGTTCGATGATCTCGACCGACGCGGTATATCGAGGATTGACCTCGATCCCCCAAACCGTCTGGTCGTCTAGCACCAGGTCGACTCCATACAGCCCTTTCAGTGAAAACTGTTGGGCCAGCACCTGGCCAATGCGTTCAATCTGACTGGCTTGCGAGCTGCTTACCGGCCATGGTCCAATCGAACCGGCATAACAAAACAGGCTGCCGCGATGAGCCTGATTGAAAAAGCGTTGTGCCGTGATGCCCAACAGTCGCGATTCTCCGCCAGCCGCTACAAACACTGCCGCACAGGGCTGCCCTGCCACGTGACATTGATAGTAGTAACGGTTTGTTCCATCGACGTCGGCAGAGAGGTTGGCCGTCACTGGCTCAATCGCTAGACCACCGGCCGACATTCTCGGCTTGCGCAACCAGGAGCGGCCTGAGTCGATTTCGTCAAGCGTGCGAACCGTTTCTGGAAATGCAAGGCCATGTCTGGCGAACGTGCTGGCCAGAAGAAAAGGATTGCGGACTTGCCGTAGCGTAGCACCAGAATTGCCCAACAACGGCCGACCGGCTGCCAGGCGATCAACCAGCCCAGGGTAGTTTTCCAACGCCCCGCAATACATCCACGCCCCAGAAGGCCACGCAGGCAACAGCTGGGCTAGTTGGTGCGGATAATCCTCTAGCCGGACCGCCGAGCAGCACTCGGCCAGATCGGCATCGGCAAACAGATCGGCCGTGCGGACCGTGTAGCCATCGGCGACTGCGGCCATCGCGGCAGCCCGGGCACTCGCTCCAACAATAATCAGCGGCTCGTTCATGCGTCAAACTGGAATGTTGCCGTTCTATTTTACGCAACCGGTGATGCCTTGCTAAAGAGCAGCAGTCGCGGGGCCGATCAGTTTTTCAAATTGGTGAGATTTGACAGCCTACTAAGCGCGACGCGTAAGCGAGGTATTTCTGGCTGTTTTCCTCGCTTACGCGTCGGGTTACTAAGTCCTTAAAAACTTCCTAGATTGAAAAAATGAATCACCCTGCCGTAGCCCCGACGTCACTTGACCCTTTCGGGTGGTTTTCGTACCGTTGGCCCACCATGTTTGGGGTCAACCAATTCCAATTACTGTTGTCGATCGTGCTTAGCTTGGCACTTGCCCAGGCAGCCTGGGCCGAATTGCCGGCCGATGGCGACACTGGGTTGGTGGTGCTGCGCAACGGCAGTTTGGTGCGTGGTCGCGTGAGCCGCGTCGGGCAGCGCTGGACGGTGGCCGTGGCTGGCGGCGAGATTCGGCTGCGCGCAGACGAGGTCGAGCTGGTCTGTCGCAACCTGGATGAGGCCTATCGCATCAAAGCTCAGGCCGTTGCTCACGGCGAGGCGGTCGATCATTTAGACCTGGCCGCTTGGTGTTTGCAGCATGCATTGCTCGGCCATGCGGCAACCGAACTGATCCACGCACATGCTCTGGCCCCCGACGATCCCAAAATCGAGTTGCTAGAACGTCGGTTGGCCGAGGCCACCGCATCGCCGGTTCGGCGTACTCGCACAGAAACGCCTGTTGCTCAGCCAGGACGCCAGAATTCGGAACTCGATGCTCTGGTCGCTCAACTGCCTGTTGGGACCGTCGAGCAATTCACCACCACCGTGCAACCGCTGCTGATGAACCACTGTGCCCTGGGAGGTTGTCATGGTCAGGGCTCGGAAAATGACTATGCGTTGGAGCGTGTTTCGCCAGGGCGGATGTTGAACCGTCGCGCGACCCAACGCAATCTTCAAGCAACCTTACGTTTGGTGTCGCACGACAATCCGCCGTCGAGCCCACTGCTGGTGGTGCCGATTGCAGCCCATGGTGGGCAGGCGAAGCCGGTGTTTTCCGATCATCAGGCAGCCCAATACCAGCATCTGGTCCGTTGGGTCGACACGGTCGTGTTTGGGCAACGGCAGGAAGAATCGTCGACGGTCGTCGCCTCGCAGTCTGCCTTATTGCAGTCGTTGTCGAACTCATTGCGGCGTCCCGCGAACGCTCAGGCAGCCAGTCGCCCTGATTTTGAACAGGCGTTCGCAGCCCCCGTGACGACGCCCGGTGCACGACGTCCTCAGCCAGGCCAATCGAGCGAGCGTGTCCAACGCGGCGCTCCGCGGCGTCCCAGCCCTCCGGTCGACCCCTTCGATCCCCAAGCGTTCAATCGCCAACACGCTGGTCAAACGACCGAATAAGCTGGCCGTCTGTTTTGGGCTGTTCCCCCAGGGCCGATCAGTTTTTCAAAATATCAGTCGTTCCAAAAACAGGAATCTGGAAATCACGATTTTTCAGAGAAATGTAAAAAACACCTGTTTCGCGCTTTGGTCACCGACCGCTGCTTTTGCTCAACGCGGGAAATTTGGAACGACTTCTGAATATAGAAAAAGCAGCAACACTTCAGCCGACTGAAGTGTAAGATTTTGACCGAAGGCCTGTTTCACCGTAGCTTAGAGCAGATTACCAAAATACGTATCGTTGTTTCGTCGGAAAATCTCGGCAAAAACTAGGTCGCGTCCGCTACGGTAAAAAGCAACTTGCTTTAGGGCAAACGCGGCGTCGCCCTAGGACTGGCTATTTAAAATCGTCGCTTTTCGAGCAATTTTCCGGCGACGCGTTGCGTCGCGGCTAGAGCGTAAACAGAAGCTTGTCCCCCCCCTATCAAATGTTACCGGCCGAAGTTTTGCTAGCCCTGGCTCGCGCCAACAGGCGTGCCTGGCCGATGTCGAGGTTCTGGCTTTGAATCTTCAGAATGTCTTCCTTGCGAGCCAAAAATGCATCGACCACTCGAGGGTCGAAGTGTTTACCGCGTCCTTTGCGCAGAATCTTAAAACACTTCTCCGGCGGAAACGCCGGTTTGTAGGGCCGGGCATTGCTGAGCGCATCGTACACGTCGGCCACGGCCGTAATCCGGCCTTCGATCGGGATCGTCTCGCCTGCCAAGCCATTTGGATAGCCGGAGCCGTCCCATTTTTCATGATGGGTTTCGGCAATCACTGCCGCCATTTCCATGATCGGCGATTGGTGCAGGGCTTTCACCAAGGCATCGACATCGTCGCAACCTTCCGGGGCCAATTCTTCAACCTTTGGAAGAATAATGCGTCGCCCGTAGGCGCAGTGTAGCTTCATCTGCTCGAATTCATCTCGGGTAAGCGGACCCGGCTTGAGCAGAATCGTGTCGGCAATGCCAATCTTGCCTACGTCGTGCAGTTGCGCCGCGTCCTCCAGCAGAGTTACCCATTCTTCATCAAAGCCCAGTTCTCGGCCAATCAACCCAGCATACAGTCCGACGCGCACCACATGGTGGCCAGTCTGTTCATCGCGAAATTCGGCCGCTCTGGCCAAACAGTGAATCACATGCTCACGCGAAACCTGTAGCTCAGCGGTGCGCAGCCGTACCTGACGCTCCAGCTCTTGCGAATACTGCTTGAACCAGGCCGATTGGCTTTTGGTGGTCATCGCATTGCGAACGCGCATCACTAATCCCGTCTCGTCCACCGGACGCGTCAGGAAATCGGTTGCCCCCAGCTCATACCCACGACGCTTCAACGCCGCGTTGCTCTCGGTAAAGAGCAACAAGACCGGCAAGTGGTTTAGTTGTGCATCCACACGAATCCTTCGCAACAACTCCAAGCCGCCAAGCTGTGGTACATCGGCATTCAGCAAGACAACATCCGGCTGACAATCGACGATCGCCTCCAGAACATCCGGCCCCTGGGCAGCCACCGGTTCATAGCCGCAACTGTAAAGATGAGCAACCAACGGCTCCGCCTGCTCAGCCCGATGCTCGGCGATCAAGACCTTGCCAGTTCGCGCAGGACAAGCCACGCCACGCCCTTCCGCTGGCAAGGGCAATTCCATCACTGGCGGCTGTGCCGGGACAAAAACCGGTGACAACAACGGCTGAGGTTCCAGAGTGACAGGTAGCATTGCGTTGATGGTCCTTGGCCTCGGCAGTGCTAGAAAGTCAAACGGTGTCGATTCAAAAGTTGCTAAGACAAAGATAGGTTAAGCAACCACGAATTTGCGATGCAGGCGGCGCAGATAGGCCCTCGCCAGGGCCCTACTAGCATGTTTGGCGCGGTCGTGACGATTTTCGTGGTTGCCAGGAGGAGCCACGAATGTCAAAGGGAGTACGTAGCGATTTAGAGCAAAATAATGTTGGATCGTTGACTAGATAACTAAATCCAGGCCGCCCAACGAGAGGCCGGAAAATCAGGTTCAGTCGTTCCAAAAATGAGGATCTAGAAAGCACTGTTTTTCAGATACAACGATAAAAACGAGTGTTTCGCGAGCGGTCACCGACCGCTGCTACCGA
>JANQPJ010000298.1 GCA_028289525.1 Pirellulales bacterium | reverse complement strand
GCGACGCGTAAGCGAGGAAAACAGCCAGAAATGCCTCGCTTACGCGTCGCGCTTAGTAGGCCATCAAACCTCACCAATTTGAAAAACTGATTGGCCCTGCCGGTCACACCGCTCGGCTAGCAATTTGCACTGTTTGCCGATACCCTGGGGCCGACATGTCGCAGCAAACGTCGCACACCTTGACCGCGTTGTCTTGGCCGGCAGGGAAGCAACCGTCGGCCACGGTTGAGAGTGCGCTCGTTTTTGGGGTCTTTTTTCTGGCCGCTGCCACGCTGACGCCAGCGGTCAACGAAGCCCACTATTTAACCAAGGCCAAGCATGCTTGGAACGCTTCCTGGTGTGCTGGCGATTTTTTTCTGGAAAGCCCAGATGCCCATCTGGTGATCAATTGGACGCTAGGCTGGCTAACCTGTTTTTTTTCGCTGCCGGCGGTTGCTTGGATCGGTCGTCTGATCGCTTGGGGCCTGCTGGCCTGGGCTTGGCGACGAGCTAGTTGGGCCCTGGTGCCGGTGCCTTGGGGGTCGAGCCTTTCGGCCGCCTGGTTTGTGTTTCTCATCGCCCGGGCAGACTTGGCCGGAGAATGGGTCGTCGGAGGTGTGGAAGCCAAGGCCCTGGCCTATGGGCTGGTGTTGTTGTCCATCGAAGGCCTTGCCCGAGGAGAGTGGCATCGTGTGTGGATCTGGTCGGGCGCGGCGGCCGCGTTTCACGTGTTGGTCGGCGGTTGGGCGGTCGTGACCGCTGGCATTGCCTGGTGTGCCGAAGGCCGCTGTCGGCCTGCGCTGCGCCGTATGCTGCCATCGCTGGTGATCGGGTTTGCGCTGGCCTGTTGGGGAGTGGTGCCCGGTGTGTTGTTGACCCAGGGCAAGTCGCCTGAGGTGGTCAATCGGGCGAGCGAAATTTATGTCTTCTGGCGTTTGCCGCATCATTTAGCGATCCACAAGTTGCCGGCCAAGGAGTTTTACGGTCGGGTGATTGACAACGGAGCGGTGCTGGCTCTCTTTGGCGTGCTCGTGTGGCTGGTGGCCAAAACGCCGCCGCTTCGTCGTCTAAGCCGGATGACGTGTGGGGCTACGTTGGTCGCGGGGATCGGTTTGCTGATCGGCCTGGCCTTGGTCGACCGGCCAGCTTGGGCGGCCAAGGTGTTGCGTTACTATTGGTTTCGCTACTACGACTTTGCCTTGCCTTTGGGCGTGTCGATGTTGTTAACGGCCGCTTTGGCCAGAACGCTTGCCAGAAGTAAAGCGGCCGGCTGCTGTTTGCTGGCCGTTTTGCTGGCCCCGCCCGTCTGGCATTATCAAGACGTGTTGCGGCATCGCCTGCGCGATTCGACGGCCCCGGCCAATCGAACAACCAAGCCTGAGTCGGCCTGGATTGAAATGTGCCGTTGGGTCGCGACGAATACCCCGCCGGAAGCACGTTTTTTGACCCCACGCATGTCGCAGTCGTTCAAATGGTATGCCGAGCGGCCAGAGGTCGTAACGCGCAAAGACATTCCTCAGGATGCGGCCAGTCTGGTCGAATGGGCTCGGCGGATGCGCGATGTTCATTGGTTGAAAGAGCAGGGGAAATGGCGGCGTTTTTCTAAATTGACGGATCAGAAGGAAGCTCGGCTATTGGCCTTGGCCCGGCGATACGATGCCCAGTATTTGGTGACCGGCAACCGGCCTCGTTTAAAATGGAAACCTGTGTTTGCCAACGACGCCTATGCCGTTTATCGTTTAACCGAGTTGGAACAGTCGCGCGACTCAGAAAAGTGAGCTAGCACCGTTGGAACTCAAAAGGTTGCCCGACCTTCCGGCTTGGTTGTTGGCTCGTTTGCGCGAACCACTGCCTGGCCATGCCGCACAGCGCCGCATGGAGCCCCAGCTTTGCTATGGGCGACATGCCGGACCGGCGGCCCATGATGCCCGACAGGCGGCCGTGGTGATGTTGCTCTATCGGGGCCAAGGCCGTTGGCACCTGCCGCTGACGCTCAGGCCCGCTCACCTGCCTGACCATGCAGGCCAAATCAGCCTGCCAGGCGGGATGATTGAATATGGCGAATCGAGCCGCACCGCAGCGCTCCGCGAACTGGACGAAGAGTTAGGCGTCAACACCGGCATCAAAATGCTCGGCAAACTGACCGAGCTGTACGTCTATGTGAGCAACTTTTGGGTCACCCCTTGGGTAGCAGTGGTCGACGGCCTGCCCCACTGGCGTTTAAACCCAGATGAGGTCGAGCAACTGATTGAATTGCCAATCGATCACCTGCTCGATCCGGCCGCCATTGGCCAGCGAAACATCCACCGCCGTGGCCTGCGCCTGTCGGCTCCCTGCTTCGCACTCGAGGAACATCAAATTTGGGGCGCCACCGCGATGATGCTGGCCGAACTGGCTGTTGTTATTCAGGAAGCGGTTGAGAGTTGAAAGGGATGCGCTCGTAGGTTGTTCGTAATGAGCTATTTCCTAGCCGCGATGCAATGCATCGCCGGACACGTTCGGACGTGATGAAAGACAGCACCAACTCGAAACAATTCGAAGTAGAGATAAAAAAGAATGCACTCTTCCCCCAAAGCGGTCGTCTTTGACCTAGATGGCCTGATGTTCAACACTGAGATGATCTACCAGCGCGTAGGCACCGAGGTGCTACGTCGTCGCGGCAAGACGTTCGACGAGGGATTACTCGATCAGATGATGGGCCGCACGAATCGGGTAGCTTTGTCGATCATGATTGACTGGCACAACCTGGACGACACGGTCGAGCAATTGAACGACGAGTCGGCCGACCTGTTCATCGAACTGCTAGACGAGCATCTAGAAACGATGCCAGGCCTTTTGGAGCTGCTTGATGCCTTAGAGCGCGCGGGCTTTCCCAAGGCGATTGCCACCAGCAGCGGCCCCCGCTTTGCTCATGGAGTATTGGGCCGTTTCGATCTGGCCAAGCGTTTCGAATTCGTGCTAACCGGCGACGATGTCCAACAAGGCAAGCCGCATCCAGAGATGTACCACCTGGCGGCCAGCCGGCTACAGATCGAACCGGCCGAGATGTTGGTCTTAGAAGACAGCCAAAACGGTTGCCAGGCGGCCGTAGCGGCCGGGGCGATTGCCGTGGCGGTGCCAGAGGGCCGGAGCCTACAGCACTCATTCGTTGGTGCCGCCCTGGTGGCCGACAGTCTGGCCGACCCGAGGATTTACCAACGGCTGGGACTTTGAAATTTAAAAGTCAGTAGTTCCAAATGGACTCCTGGTGGGGAGATAGCAGCGTTCGGTGACCGCTCGCGAAACACTTGTTTTGCGCCTTTTTTCTGAAAGACAGCGATTTCTGCAGTCCTCGTTTTTGGAACTGCTGAAAGTCCAACAGCTGCCATTCGATGCGAGTGTAATCAAGTGTAATGAAACCAGGTCGCTTTCGAGCCGCCATCTGGATGCTAGCACCAGGGGGCCAGATGAAAATGGCATTGGTCCCTCAGGCATCCGTTTGGTATAAGCCTCGCCCCGGTGCTCGCTGGTACCGGTGGCTAGCACCACCAAAGGTGCGCCCTCGCTTGCTCGAAAGGAACCCTTCACAATGCCACGCTTTTTGTTCGTCAGCGCTTTCGCCGCTTTGCTCGGAGGCTGTGCCCATTGCCAGGATTGCCAAGACCGGCTCGGACCGGTGCCTGATAGTGTGAACTATGGAAGCTATTCGCATGGCGCCCGAAGTGGCTCGGCGCTAAACGGTGGCGGCGTGGTCGCCCACGAACAATTTGTCGACTCCGAACTCCAGCCCACACCAGCCAGCGGCGGCAGTTCGACGCGGTGATTGTCGGCCAGCGTGCGGCGCCATTGAGTAAAATCAGTCGTTCCAAATTTCTTGGCAAATCAGTAGCAGCGGCCGGTGGCCAAAGCGCGAAACATCGGTTTTTACAGATACCTAAAGAACAACTGATTTTCCGAGCCCTTGTTTTTGGAACTACTAAAAATAGCAAGAAGGAGCGCAGGAGCGGAATTTCGCCACTACATTGATAGAGCCTGAAACTGGCTCTAAAAGTCGTACCAGAGTCCGGCCCCGAACTTGCTCTCGTAGTCGTCGAAAAACGAGAACTGTTCGCTCTTGCCATTGAAGTATTGGACGCCTGCGCGAAAGATGCCGCTGGTAGGACTGCGTCGCCAGGCCCAGCCGGCTTGGATGACAAAATTGCCGCCGAAGTCGACCTCTTCGCGCAAGTGGCCATTGGCCGCTACAAACGGGGCTCCGTCGATGCCTGTTGCTCCGGCTGGTGCGAAATCGAAACCGAACTGAAATTCCCACGGCTCGGCCACGTCGGCGAAAAAGGCCCAACCGGCCTCGGCATACAAGCGAAGCGGGGCGACCGGCCGGTAGGAGTAGCCTAGCACGATTTCGTCGCGGCTGTAGTTGAGCCGGTTGAAGCCGGGATTTTTGAGCAGGAATTCATCGCCCAGGTGGGAACTCAGGTGGTAGTAGGCCAGCTTGACCTGATGGTGTTGGGTGCCCCAAGTGATGGGGACTCCGAACCGGAAATCGGCCGCGTCGACATCGCGGTCTTCGGCCAGATCGAGCCGTGGAGCGCCGGCCCCTTCAATATCGACTTGAAAGCCTTCTGGCTGCCGATCGCCTGCGGTGCCATAGCGGAGAATTCCCGCCCGACCGCCGAGCGTGATATCCCAAATCCAACCGTTGTCGCGTTCGTAGTTGACCACTCCGCGGATGCGCGACTCTTTTTCACCGGCCAAATAGCTCGTGTAGATCAGGCCTTGGGGCATCACTTGCCAATGATGGCCCGATGGAGCGCTACCAGCTGTGGCCACCTGATGACTGGTTCCCACCCCGACTGGCAATACGTTCTCGGCGTCATGGTTCGAGTCGGCCAACAGGCTTTCAGAGGAAACCGCTGAGCTTGAATGCGCCCAATCGTTGGTCTGGTCGGACAAACGCAGGCTGCTCAGTGACCAATCGGGGGCAGCGTGGCTAGGTACTGGCCACGCTTGGCCCAAGGCCGTGGCGGGCAAAAACAGCGCGACCCCGATCACCAGCATCCAACAGGAAAGTTGCCAAGTCTTGGTTCGGGAATAGCAGCGACCGGTGGTCGCTCGCGAAACAGGAAATCCTAGCCGTTTCGCGAGCGACCACCGGTCGCTGATTTTTCGAAAGAACGGTGCAGGCAGCAGCGGCATGGCGAGTCTACTGGTGGGGCGGGCATGGACCGCGAAACAATCAAACGGAAGGCAGCCGGATAAGAGCTATCATCGGCACAGCCCGCAGAACACCGATAGGCAGAAGTCTCTCGGGAATTGGCCAAAACCCTCACACAGGCCAAAAGTTAGGCAAACTCTAACGATCCTGACGAGGTTGCCGGCGCGAAACCTACGTTCCGCACAACCGGTTTGATGTGTCTGCCGTAAGCAGCATTTTGGAGTTTCTCTGCTAGCAAGCGTGATCCTCGGCCGCCTGGCGATTCGATGACCAAGAAGAAGCCGTCCGTTTGAGCCATCTGGGAGAGAGTCGAATGAAACAGGCCATGCTGCTAGCAATCGTGCTCGTTGGGTATAGCGTGTCAGAGCTTCACGCCGGTCAACGTACAGGCTTGTGGCGTTGGCTAGGCATGGGATTTGGCGATGGCATTCACGCTAGCACGTCTTGCTACACGTTTGAGCAGCCGGCCCCAGAACAGGGACTCCCCGCCCCGCCCTCAGAGGATGCCCGGACAATCATCCCGGGGAGCCGGCCGGGGTCTCCGGCTGATGTTTCTACCGGGCCTGGGCTGCGTGCAGCCAAAAAGCCGGCAGTCTGGCAGTGGTGGCATCACCACCGCTTTCAGCCGGTAATTTCTCCTCGTTGATGACCGGGCGCCCGTTTCGCGAGCGGCCACCGGCCGCTGTTCTCTTTTCCTGCTGCATGACTTTGCAGTTCTCCTGCTGCGCATGGCCGGCTGCTTGCCAAAAAGCCTGCGATCGGGTTAAAATTAACCCGTACTCTTGTTTTTAATGGGCGGCTGTCTATCCACTGGATCATGGAAGGCTTCCTTATGGCTGCATGGTGGTTGGCGATTGCAGGGATCGCGACGCTGTTGGGAATTTTTCTGTTCGTTCTGGCTCCCCGCCTCAAGCGAGCGATCATCGAATCGACGTTTGCAAAAGCTCGCAAGGAGTTCCGCGCGCGACGCGAACATCTCGAGGCCAAGTTTTTTGAATTGGCCGCCGAGACTGGCAAACCGCGTGGGCTGGAATGGACTACCTGCGAGTTTGAAGACGATGTGACCTATGCTCGAGACCGGTCGACAGGCGACTTTGTCGCCTTTGTGTCGGTCACGATTCGCTTTGCCGCCACGGCCGGAGGCGGCATGGAACATGTCCAAGCGGTGAGCAATCTAAGAGCCGCGACCGCCGTGTTTCACTACACCTCGGGATGCTGGCATACCGAAGGTCGAGCGATCTTCAATCTAGAGCCCGAAGAGGCGATTCGCCATTTCCAAAACAGCTTGGAAATGGTCGCGCACGATCTGGCCACGCGCTAGTAGACGATCGCATATAGTCCCGTGCAACTTGCACTAGAGCAAATTACCAAAATGCGTACCGGTGTTTCGTCGGAAAACCTCGGCGAAAACTAGGTCACGTCCGCTACGGTAAAAAGCAACTTGCTTTAGCCGCGCTCACGACGCGTCGCCGGGGTCTCACAAATGCCTAGTCGCCTTTGGCAAGCGATCAGCCTTCGGCCAGCAGCTTGCGCAACACGGTCTGCAAGATGCCGCCGTTGCGGTAGTAGTCCAGCTCGACTGGGGTGTCGATCCGCACGGTGACGTCGATCGACGTTTGCCGACCATCGGCCCCGGTGGCCGTGACGCGCATGGCTTGCCGTGGCTGGAGGTCAGGCCCTAGCTCTGGCAGGTCGAACACCTCTTCGCCGGTGAGCCCGAGCGACTGCCAGGTGTCGCCTGATTGGAACTCCAACGGCAGAACGCCCATGCCGACTAGATTGCTGCGGTGAATCCGTTCGTAGCTAGCGGCCAACACGGCTTTGACGCCCAAGAGCATCGTCCCCTTGGCGGCCCAGTCGCGGCTGCTCCCGGTGCCATATTCAGTGCCGGCCAAAATCACCAACGGCACGCCTTCCTCGCGATATTTCATGGCCGCGTCGTAGACCGACATCCCTTCGCCATCGGGGAGATGTCGGGTCACGCCGCCTTCGGTTCCGGGGGCCAACAGGTTGCGAATGCGAATGTTGGCGAACGTGCCGCGAGTCATGATCCGATCGTTGCCTCGCCGCGAACCATAGCTGTTAAAATCGCGAGGCTCGACCCCATGGTCGACCAAGAATTTTCCAGCCGGACTGTCCGCGGCAATCGCACCGGCAGGCGAAATGTGGTCGGTGGTGGTCGAATCGCCAAGTGCGATCAATACCTTGGCGCCAAAGATCGGCTGAATCTCCTCCGGCGCGGCGGCCAGGTCGACCAGGAACGGCGGTTCCTGAATATAGGTACTCGTCTCGCTCCACTGGTACAGCTCGCCAGTCGACGTGGGGATCGCATTCCATTTGGCATTCTGCTCCCAAACGTTGCCATACTGGGCTTGAAACATCTCAGGCCGGACGGCTTCGTCGAGCACTTGCTGCACTTCGTCGCCCGTGGGCCAAATGTCTTGAAGGAAGACATCCTGGCCCTGGGCATCCTGACCGATTGGCTCGCTGGTCAGGTCGATGTCGGTCGTGCCGGCCAAGGCATAGGCCACCACCAACGGCGGACTGGCCAAGTAGTTGGCTTTCACTTGCGGATTCACTCGGCCTTCAAAATTTCGATTGCCGCTCAACACGGCCGAGGCCACCAAGTCGCCCTCGGTCACCGCACGCGAAACCGCCTCAGGCAACGGACCGCTGTTGCCAATGCACGTGGTGCAACCGTAGCCAACCGTGTAGAAACCAACCGCCTCCAAGTCGCGATCGAGCCCGGCCGCTTGGAGATAGTCGGTCACCACGCGCGAACCGGGCGCCAAGCTGGTTTTCACATACGGTTTGACCGTCAGGCCTCGCTCCACGGCACGGCGCGCCAACAGTCCGGCGGCAATCATCACCGACGGGTTACTGGTGTTCGTGCAACTGGTAATCGCGGCGATGACCACCGCGCCATGGCCTAGCTCCACGGCTTCACCGTTTTGGAACGTTCCGGTTCGCTTCAAACCCTCGGCATCGAGCGCAAAGCCGCGCTGGGCGACAGGTGCCTGCAAGGCGTCTTGAAACGCCTGTTGCATCGTGGCCAACGGCACCCGATCTTGCGGACGCTTCGGCCCAGCCAGCGACGGCTCGACCGACGCCAGGTCGAGCGACAAGGTCTTGGTGAATGTTGGCGTCGGTGAGTCGCTCGTATGGAACAGCCCTTGTTCCTTGGTATACCGCTCGACCAGATCGACCTCGGCCTCGGTCCGCCCGGTGCGGCGCAGATAGCGCAAGGTCTCGTCGTCGATCGGGAAGAAGCCCATCGTCGCGCCATACTCTGGCGCCATGTTGGCAATCGTGGCCCGATCGGCCAACGTCATGCTAGCGGCTCCATCGCCAAAGAACTCAACGAACTTGCCGACCACGCCTTCTTTTCGCAATCGTTCGGTCACGGTCAGCACCAGGTCGGTCGCGGTCGCCCCGGCCGGCAGCCGGCCTCGCAACTCCATGCCGACCACCTCGGGCATCAACAGGTAGATTGGCTGTCCGAGCATGACGGCCTCGGCCTCGATACCGCCCACGCCCCAACCGACGACTCCCAGGCCGTCGATCATCGTGGTGTGGCTATCGGTGCCGACCAGCGAGTCGGGCACCGCCACCGGGCCCTGGGCATCTTCACGCAAGAAGACACACTTGGCCAGAAATTCCAAGTTCACCTGATGAACGATCCCCGTGTTGGGCGGCACAACGCGGAAATTGTCGAACGATTTTTGAGCCCAACGCAACAGCTCATACCGTTCGCTATTGCGTTGGAATTCGAGGTCGACGTTGAAATCGAGCGCGTCGGGCGAAGCAAAACGGTCGACTTGCACCGAATGATCGACGACCAGATCAGCAGGGACCAGGGGATTGATCTTGTTCGGATCGCCCCCCATTCGCTGCATCGCCGAGCGCATGGCGGCCAGGTCGACAACGGCCGGAACTCCGGTAAAATCCTGCAGGACCACCCGGGCTGGCATGAAAGGGATTTCAACTTTGGCCAGCGCAGCGGCCTGCCAGCCGGCCAGATTGCGAACATCGTCTTCCGAGACCACGTAGCCGTCGCAGTTTCGCAGCACGGACTCGAGCAGCACGCGAATCGAATAGGGCAGCACGGCCACTTGGGTCAGGCCCAGTTCTTCAAGCCGGGCCAGACGGTAGATGCCTACCGGACCGGACTGGGTCGCTAATGTGCCACGGGCCTGGAAAGGATCGAACAAAGCTGTTTTTGCAGTCATTTTTCCTCACTCACTACAACTCAACCGGTCTTGGCCTGTGGTTAGCAGGCTATCGGGCAAACACGAATTGTCCCGGTGATTTTAGCGAGTTTTGGGCCGGTTGTCTGCCGGTCTGGATGAAGATTCAGGGCCGATCCGTTTTTCAAAATAGAAGTAGTTCCAAAAACGATGCCTAGAAACTTGTAATCGCCGACGTTTCGCGAGCGGCCACCGGCCGCTGTTGCGAATCGCAGCCAGTCCTAGGACATCGTCTACTAGTTTGAGAAACTGATTTGCCCTGGATGAGAGATCCAGGAAGACTGCAAAGTCCTCGATTTCTCTGCTTCTCGACAAGTTCTGGCGATGCGTCGCCGAAACTTGCCGACCGAAGCCAGAAAATTCAGAAAGGTTGCCTTCAAGCTTTAGGCAACTCGCGTTCGGCGACGCCGTAGTGCGCCAAACAGAATCCCGGTGCAGACCGTGAGAAACGTTCCCGGCTCAGGAACGGCAAGTACGGTCAAAAAACCGATGTCCATCAACGAGGCAATGGTCGTACGGCTCAAAAAGGTCGGCGCGTTTAGAAAGCCTGTCAATAATTCATTGGTGAAATCCCGACCTTGGTCGTCAACAATCCCACTAAGTTCATCCCAATGAGCATCGGCAGTTCCCGGTCCGCCGTCGAGCTCAACCGGAATAAATTCGGCGTCAGGCTGGTTGAACTCGTCTCGAAACTCCGCCAATGCGTTCGCTCCGGTATACTCTCCGGTGCCGTTCACATAGACTCCGTTTTGTGTCCAAAGCGTCCCGATCCCCAAAACATGGCCCATCTCATGGGCAATCACAGCGGCCAACGTGCCTGCCGCTTCTAGCGAAGCAAGGTCGGCAGTATCAAATTGCATGATCCCGGTGGCAGCGAGAATGAAACCGCCCTGGTTCACACCCGTCGTAGGACCGGCTTGCCCGAGTGTCCCGCCTGCCCCATCGATCGCAATACCGCTGGCGTTGATCGTGACTCCGGTTAGACCGATCCCAGGACCGTATCCGGTAATCGCGTCTTCCCAGAGAGCTTTTGCATCGTTGAAGACGGCTTGCTGGGAAGCGGTTAACCCACCACCAAAGTTCAGGTTGATTGTAAACGAGGCAGCACAAGGAGAAACCCCAACGGCCAGAACCGCCATCACGGCCAATGCCCGATGGGCCAGTGCCAAACGTCCTGAAAGGCGAGCGCGCGTTGCTTGCATGAGCACCAATACTCCTACGAGGGCGGAAGCTGAATGTCGAAGAAAAACGAATCTACCCCTCTAGTTGAAGTTTGAATTATAGCCACCGGCTTCGACTCACCTCAAGAGATTTTCTAAATTTCAATCAAATTATTTCAATTCCGATGACATCCCAACAATTCCGATGACACCCCAACGCACGAAGCGCGGGGCGAGTGAAGTTAGACGTAACCTATTGGCTCACTTATGCTTCGCGCTTGTATTTTCGTGTTCTACGTCGCAGTGGGGCTGGCCAGTTAGGGTGCTTGAAAACCTCTTGACCTTCCCCTCTCTGGTGTTGATTTGCTCTGGATGTTTTGTGCCATCTTTGCTTCTAAGCGTCGGGTTACTAGTAGACGATGCCATTTGTTTTTGCGGGGCCCCGGCGACGCGTCGCGTCGCGGCTAGGGGGCAAACAGAAGCTTGCAACCCTCAAATTCGAATGTCATCGTCTACTAGTACTAGTTTGCCGAGCGTGCTTTCGCGCTGCGTAGCAAGGTTACTCTCGAAGGCGCGTGGAGTTCGGTTCGCAACTGAATTTCTCGGTCGATTAACCGTTCTAGCACTTTTTCTTCGCGGTCCAATGCCATCCGCTGGACGGCCAAGCGGAGTATTTGATCGCTGCTGGCGGCTTCCAGGTCGAGCTGTTTGAAATACCGCTCGGTGAGCACCTGAAAGCGGGTTTGCTTCTCTTCGATTTGCAATTCGAGTTGCGAGATTTCCTGGTCGTGACGAGCCTGCCAGGCCTCTTGAAATTCCTCGATCACGTCTTGCCGGACTTCGTCGCGGAGCGCCTCTAAACGTTGCTGGGCTTGTTCATGCCGTTGGCGCAGCTTGGCGTGTCGTGGGTCGTTGGCTCCGAGCACCGATACCTGTTGGGTGGCGGCCATTTTAGCCGAATAGCTTTCGACGTCGGCGACCAGATCTTGGACATCAGGGTGATCGGCAATCGCCTCGAACACCAACTCATCGGACACGCCGGCATCGCGAGGCGGCTGTTTGGCGTGTCGTAGATCCAGTTGCCTTTTAAGCATCTCGCGATCTAAGTAGAGCGTGGTAATCTCTTCACGCAACTTGGGCAATGGCACCCGAACCACTGCTTGTTCGACATGGGGTTGCTGGGAATCGTCGCGAGGCAAGAGTTGGGCCGCGAGTTCATGAACTTGGCGGCGGAGCTTGCCAATTCGCCGCACGTGTTTTTGACGCTCCAGCGCAATAGCCTGCAAGGTTCGGTCAATGGTGCGTTGACGGTCGAGCATTCCGGCCTTCAGATAGGCTGCTACCACGAGATTGACAATTTTAGCTGCCTGCGCTGGCTCACCGCCGACCAGCGAGATTACCAGCAGCTCCGACTTGCCTTGCCGGCGCACTTCCAGCCGTCGGGCAAGGTCGCCGGCGGGATCTGACAGCTGACGAATTTCGTCCAGCTTGGCCACTCGAGGATCGGCCACCACCTGGTCTAATACCAACGGGCTTTTGAGTATTTCGATCTGCGTGTTGAGATAGAGATCGAAGTCCAAAGCATCGGTCGAATCGAAAGCCAACATCGGCGGTTGTTTGGCGATCCGAATCCAGGCAGAGACTTGCTCACGCGAACCAGCAGCCGGCCTCTCTTCGGCCGCCAAGCCTGGCGTGCTCGCAGAAAATAGGAATCCCTGCACGACGACGATCTGAACCAACTTGCGCATGGTTGTTTCCCTCACCGGCTGCCACGACGAACTCTCGGAAAATAGAAATCGCGTAGCAGTCAAGTGGAGTTGGTAGCAGCGGTCGGTGACCGCTCGCGAAACACTTGTTTTTAGGTAATCTTTCAGCCAAATGAAGCAAGAATTACGACGGGGGATCAAAATCGGATTTCGAATTTCTTTCCAGGGCATCTGCTGCATTTGGCTGAAAGATTACGTTTTTATCCATTTCCTCTGAAAAACAGTGACTTCTGGACTCTCGTTTTTGGAACGACTGAATTTGAAGACACGTTTTGGAGCGGTCAGGAAACCACTACGGGCGACCCGGCCGAACATTGCGCCGCTCTGAAGCACGTAGGTGTTCATAGGGATCGATCCCGATGCTGCCGAGCATCCGTTCGGCCTTGGCCATCAATTCCAACTCGCGCTGTTTGGTCGCCGGGTCGGGATGCTTGGCTTTTTTTTCCTTGATGCGATCGAGTTCGTCGCGGATCACCAGGAGCCGCCGGATAATCAGCTTGCGATGGGTGCGATAACCAATCCAGTAGATTGGAATTGAAAAGACCAGCACTAAGCCCCATTCGATGAGCGTAAACCCTAACATCCTTTCCTCTCGACACAACAAACGATATCGGGCAACCGCTGAGTCACTGCGCTAGGTGCAGGCACTCCACAACAACAATCCGCTAATCGCGATGATGGCCACGGTCAGCCAAACGATGAATGGTGGTCCATCTCCTTGATTGTATCCAGGCTCAGGCATCGACGAGTTCTTTTATCTTGGGAAGTCGCAGCGGACCTGTACGAAGATGAGCAACTCGCGCCACTCCACCCTCAACCCTCACCCGCCTTGGTAGTCTTCTATGTTACCATAGCGTGGCATTCGTCGGTGCTAGAAAAATAGGAGATCTGGAAAGTCGCTTCTTCTCTTCTCGTTCCCAAGCAGAGCTTGGGAACAAGACTAAAAATCAAAGGCGAATAGCCAAAGCGCGAAACGGTAGATTCCATCGGTTTCGCGAAAAGCATGAAACCATTGGCGATGAAGTCCGCCTGGAAAGATTTCCCGCCTGGAAAGACTTCTCTGTGGACGGGAAGAAAGTGGAGGATAGGGGACTCGAACCCCTGACCTTCTGGCTGCCAGCCAGACGCTCTCCCAACTGAGCTAATCCCCCCCTTCAGGCAACCTGATCTCTTTCGGGTCGGAGGGCCGCTCCCGGAACAGGTGCTCCGTGCCAATGCGCTCGAAGCGCTTGTCGCACTGGGCGAAAGACCATAAAGTTATCACTGCAGCTGTAGACTGTCAACGGGAGAATGCTTATCGTAGAGGGATACTCGAAGGTGCCAAGTCGCGCCAGGGAAGAGCAGCGGCCGATGGCCGCTCGCGAAACTGCTAGATTTTTCTGTGTCGTTCAAAAGTTCCGTTGCGCGCATGCCATCCCACCTGCTCAAGAAAACTCTGGTTACACTTGTCAAGTTTGGGATCTCGTTCGCCCTGCTGGCCTATTTGGCGAACTTTGCGTTTAGCAATCAGACACTCCAGGCGTTGGGCGAGCAGCCCAAGAACTATCCGTTGCTGGTCGCTGCGCTGGGAGTTCTGCTGGTGGGAGTTTTAAGCACTTTTTTCCGCTGGTGGTTATTGGTCCAGGCTCTCGGCCTGGCATTTCCGATTCGGTCGGCCGTGCGGCTCGGTTTTCTAGGTTTCTTTTGCAATTTCATCTCACTAGGCAGCGTTGGCGGCGATATGTTCAAGGCCGTCTTTGTCGCCCGGGAATACCCTAGCGCCAAGACCAAGGCGGTCGCCACCGTCATTCTGGACCGCATCATCGGGCTTTACGGCCTGTTATTGCTCACCAGCTTGGCGATTCTGATCGCCAACCTAGGCACTGCCGACGATCCACCAGAGCTGCAGATGATCAGCCGTGTTTCGCTTGTCTGCACAGGTTTGGGCATCGTCGCGATTGGTCTGCTGCTGAGCCCTGGCTTGACCGGCGGTCGGGTGTCGGGAACCCTGAGCCGTCTGCCGGCGGTTGGCAAAATCTTGAACCAAGTGCTCGAAGCAATTCGCATCTATCGCACTCGGCTTTCGGTCCTCGCGGTAGCGCTGTTAATCACCCTATTTACTCACAGTTCGATCACCCTTTCCTTTTATCTCACGGCTCACGGCCTGGGGGTCGCCGCGCCCACATTGGCCGAGCATTTTCTGATTGTCCCGTTGGCCAATCTGACCGGGGCTATTCCGTTGCCGATGGGTGCCCTGGGAGCAATCGAAGCGGCTTACGATTTTCTGTACCATTACGTCTCGCGTTCGGTCGAAGTTCCCCGAGGCCAAGGCGTCATCGTGGCCATCGTCTATCGGCTTCTGATGGTGGTAGTGGCCATGATCGGCGTCTGCTATTTCTTTGCCAGCCGGCGCGAGGTGCTGGAAGTGATGCACGAAGCAGAAGCCGAAATCGAAGGCGCCGACGAAGACAACCCGGTCGCCAGCGCGCCTTGATTTGCTCCGGCCAATGCTAGCAAAGGTCTCGCGTGCAAACCATACCCCTGCACCCATAGACTGCAGGTCCGCTCAGCACGACGATCGCTCTTGTCTGGTGTGGCTGATTGACCTAACATCTGGCCCGGTTTCCCTCTCTGGCCGTTAGGTCAGAGTTCTCACTCAAGTTGTGCGAAGCTGGAACGGATGGATTTTAAACCACGAGCTTGGCTGGCAATGGTCGCTCTACTGTGGGGAGTGGTCGGCTGCGTTGGGCCCTGGCAAAGCCGGATACTGGCCGAACGGCGCGAAGGGTTCGAGACGCCTTCGGCTCCGGAGGCCCAAGAGGCGAGCGAGCCTGCGCAGAGCCAAGCGGTTGATCAACAGGCGCTGGCCCAAATGATTGCCGAACTAGACGAAATTGGCACGCTCGATCCCGACCTGAAGAAAAAGCTGATTGACGACCTGAAGAACACCAAACCGGCGCTTTGGGGCCCTACGATTCAGGTGTATCGTGGGGCGATTGCCTATCGCAAGCAGGCTGACCAACGCGAGGCTCAGGCAGAACAGCCGGCCGACTCATTGGTCGACCAAGCCGTTCACCATACTCAAGGCGGTTCGCAGAAGCAGGCAGCACGAATCGCGAGCGCGGTAGACGATCAGAAGCCAGCGGTCCAAACCGTGTCGGCCAACACCACACTTCGCAAGGCCTCGCCGGTGCTCGACCAGCCTGCGGTCGTCGAGCGTCCGGCGCCACCAGACGACGCAGTGGCGGCGGTCGCCAGCGATCAAGTGGCGCCAGGCGATTGGCAAACACATCTCGAGCAGGCGATTCAAGAGCTGGAACAGGCAGCCGCTGAGACGGGCGGCGATGGTGATCAGGTGGCCAAGCATGCCGCCTTGCGCTTGTTGTATCTGGCCCAGAACCAGCGCGAGCAGGCTTTGCGTCCAATTGCCGGCATGTCGACCGACGAGCAGGAGTTTCTTTCGTCGCAGTTATATGGGCTGTCTGAATACCTGGACCGACAGGGCAATGCCGATCCGCAGCGGCGGGCATCGGCCGCGCGACGCCATTTGAGCAAGGCGGTCGCCAAACTGAGCGAGTTGAGTCAGTTGAACGTTAGTGGCTTGGCCTTTTGCACCGAGATCAGCAGCTTTGGGGTGTTCACCAAGTTCGACCGCGATGAATTCGCGCCGGGGCAAGAGGTGTTGCTCTATGCCGAGGTCGAAAATTTTCAGAGCCAGATGAGCGAAAAAGGCTATCGCACGGTGTTGCGCAGCAGCTATCAGATTCTTGACGCTCGCGGCGCCAGGGTGTTTGACGATGACTTCGGGGTAATCGAAGACGTTTGCCAGCGGCGCCGGGAAGACTTTTTTATGCGGTACCGGCTATGGATTCCAGATCGCATTTACGATGGTCCCCATACCTTGAAGCTGACGATCGAAGACGAGACCAAGCAGCAGGTTGGGCAGGCAACGATCAAATTCGAGGTCCGCTCGAAGCGCCCCGGCGACGTGCCCGGTCGCGGCTAAAGCAAGTTCAGTCGTTCCAAAAATGAGGATCTAGAAAGCACTGTTTTTCAGATACAACGATAAAAACGAGTGTTTCGCGAGCGGTCACCGACCGCTGCTACCGA
>JANQPJ010000245.1 GCA_028289525.1 Pirellulales bacterium | reverse complement strand
GCGGTCACCGACCGCTGTTTTTGTGGAATCGTTAAGCCCTGCGTGCCCCGGCGACGCGACGCGTCGCGGCTAGGGTCGTCAAAATAGCGAACAACATCCGTCGCGCAGCACGTCTGCCTGAATCCACACATCGAAGACAAAGCGCCGTCTATGCTTCGTCCTTGAGCTTCGCGACTTCGGCCTCGGCCGAGGCGATCTCGTTTTCGAGCCGCACCACCTCCGAGGGATCGTCCAACTGCTGTTTGGCCCCGGCCAGTTGCTGCCGCAACTTGGTCAACCGCTGGCGGAGTACGTCAAGACGTTTCTTGGTTTTGCGATTCATGAGCCTTATCGTAGCGAGGTTTGCTCCGGAACGATAGGGTGCCGCTGGACAGACCGTGGGGGCCTGCCTGCTGGACAAATCGTGACGCGTGTCATTACGCCCCAACCTCTTTTGAATTCATAGGTTACTTATCGCTGCCCCCCCAAATGCCCCTGGCTCGCCGTTTAACCGGGGCCTCTTCCCCCCTGAGGCGGAAATTTCTACCAACTTCTTAGCTAGCAGGGTAGTGAAAGCTCTGCCAAGAGTTGTTATAATCGTGCCTGTCGAAATTCTCGACCGAGGGTGCGCCATTCCAAACGTTCTCTCGACGTCTCTTCTATATATTTCAAGACGACTGAGCACCGACAGGTATCCATTTTGGCGAGTCCTGTGGCAACAAGTACATTGATCCGCCTTCTGGGTAACCCTGCTTTTCGTCTCGCATATTCATACGTCTATCTAAATTCCCTTGTAACTGAAGGTTGGCAGCGCTCAACGCGACTCGCCATGCGTTCAACCATTGACCTCCTGCTTTGCGATTGGGTTCGCAAACAGGAAACCCAACGCTCGCAACCCACCTAAATGAGTCCGAAATGCAAGATCCTGAACTGAACGAAACGGACATGGACGAATCTCGCGTGGATGAAACGGAAATGGAGTCCGGCGTCCCCACTGACCCGATGCCGGAAGCCGATGCGTATGACTCTGGGCCATACGATGACGACATGGATGACTACGCGGCCGAAGAAGCCTACGACCCGGTGCCAGACGAAGCTCCGGCGCCAGAGCCGGCCTATCAACCAGAACCAACACCGGCGCCGGTCGCCACGCCAGGCCCGATTCCCGGCGCAGCATCCAGCGAAGCGACCGGCGGCGTCGGGCCGCTGCCGTCTACTGGCTCGAAAATCCGCGCGCGAGGGCCCAAGCTGCAATTGGAAAGCCCCTCGTCAGACGTCAGCATGTTGGTGACCGGCGGCATCGGCCTGTTGATGGAGGCCGTGTGGTATGGGCTCATGATTGGCGGTTTTTCTGGCACCTATGTCGGCGACCTGTTTCTCGAACGTGGTTGGGTGCCTTATGCCGTGACTCTGTTGGGTTGCTGGAGCTTGGCTATTTTGGCGCTCAAATTCAAAAAAGGTCTGCAAGAACGGACAGCCTTCCAAGCGAAGGCCATTCCGCCAGAGTTCTCAGAAGAGATCGACCCCCACCGCATCGACATTGCCCGCGAACACATGCAGCGGATGCCCAAGGAGGTGCAAAACTCCTTCTTCATCTATCGCGTGAATTCAGCCCTCGACCACTTCGAATCGCGTCCGATCGTGGCCGAAGTTCATGAGGTGACCTCCGCCCAATCGGAACTCGACCTGGGCGGCGTCGAGGGTAGTTACACGATGGTCAAGGTATTCCTCTGGGCCATCCCGATTCTCGGTTTTATCGGCACCGTGCTCGGGATTAGCCTCGCGGTGGCCGGTTTTGCCCAAACAATCCAAGGCACCGCCGATCTGGACGCGATCAAAACATCGCTCGGTGAAGTGACCTCGGGTTTGGCGTTGGCCTTCGATACCACGCTGCTGGCGCTGGTGCTGTCGATCATCGTGATGATCCCGTCCAGTTCGCTGCAAAAAAGCGAAGAAGCGCTGCTCACCGAAATCGAAGAGTGGACCAACGAAGAGTTGCTGCGGCGCATGACCGACGGTCACGAGGAAGGCTCCGGCGGTGTTGGCGATTTTGCCGAGCAGATACGCGACGTCGTCGCCGAGGTGATGAAGCAGAACGACGAAAAGTTCGAAGCCTGGAAGAGCGAGCTGGCGACCATCGGCACCACGTTGACCAGTCAAGTGGCCGATGGAATTTCAGGCGTCACCACGCAGCTGCAAGAATCGTATGAACAACAAACCCGTCAGGTGATCGAACTGGCCACCGACCAATTCGGCGGCCTGGTTAATAAGGTGCATGAAGCTCAACAAGATCATCTCAAGCAAGTAGACGAGATGCAGGTGCAACACATCAACCGTTTCGACCAGACGTTCCAAGAGGTCAAGTCGAGTGCCGAGGGCTTGCAACGCCAGATTACCGAAACCCAGCAAGACCAAGCCAACCGGTTGAACGAGGCCTCGCGCCTGCAAACCCAAGCGGTCGAGCAGATGCGTACTTCGTCGCAAGAAATTCAACAGTCGATCGAACGCTCGCAACAGCAGCACGTCGACCGGATTGTCGACGCGCAGGAGAAGCAGACTCGCCAGGTGGCCGAAAATCTGGAACGCGTGCAAAACAGCGCTCTGGAAGTGCAGCAAAAAATGGCCGAGTCGCAGCGTGAACAAGTGCAACGGATCACCGAGGCCCAACAGGTGCAAACCGGTCAAGTGGCCGAAACCATGCAGCAGACGAAGCAAATGGCCGCCGAAATCCAACAGGCCATCACCGCCGCGCAGGAATCGCAAATCGGCAAGATTGTCGAGGCCCAACAGCAACAGGCCGATCTGGTAGCCCAAAAAATCGCCGAAACGCAAAATGCGGCAGTCGCAGTCGAAGAACGTTTGGCCAAAGCTCAGGAAGATCAGGTGGCGCGGATTGTCGAAGCGCAACAGAAGCAGTCCGAGCAGATTGCCGGTACGATCGAGCAAACCCAGTCCATGGCGGCCGAAATGCAGCGTCAGGTGACCGAAGCCCAGAAGGAACGGGCGGCGGTCGTGGTCGAAGAGCAGGAAAAACAGTTCCATCGGGTATCTCAAACAATCGAAGACACCCGCGAACTGGTAACCAACCTGCAACAAGACATGGCCAAGAGCCAGGAAGCCCAGAACGCGCGAATTCGCGAAGCTCAGGATCTGCAAACCGAACAGGTCGCCTCGACCGTCGAGCAGACCAAGCAGATGGCCTCGGCCATTCAAAAAGAGATCGCCGAAGCCCAGAAGGAACGGGCGACCGTGGTCGTCGAAGCCCAAGAAAAGCAGTTTCAACAGGTGGCCGAAACGATTTCGGAAACCAAGAAAATGGTGGCCGACATTCAGGAGAGCTTGGCCAAGTCGCTGCAGGAAACCGTGGCCCGAATTACCGATGCCCAGGGTACTCAGGTCGATCAGGTCGCCTCGACGATGGATCAAACCCGCGCGATCGCCGAAAGCTTGCAACAAGAAATCATCAACGCCCAGAAGGAACGGGCGACCGTGGTTGTCGAGTCGCAAGAACGCCAGTTGGGCCAAGTCTCTCAGGCCGTCGACGCCACGCGTCAGTTGGCCGAAGAGCTGCAACGGCAGTTGGGCCAAGCGGCTCAAGACCAACAACGCAACCTGGAAGCGGCCCAACAACGGCAAATGGACCAGTTCAATCAGGTCGTCGAGCAATTGCGCAATACCGCCCAAGAAATTGGCCGCCAAGTGGCCCAGGCTCAACAAGACGCCGCCGGTCGCATGTCACAGTCGCTCGACCCCCAGTTCAGCCAAGCCACGCAAATCGTCGAACAGACCAAGCAGATGGCTGCCGAACTAGGACGCCAGGCCGCCCAGTCCCAACAGGAGCAAAACCAACGCTTGCTCGACTTCCAAAACCAGTTGACCGAGAAATTCTCAACGCTCGGCAACGTGGTGGGCGGTCAGCAGGAGTTGGCCAGGGTCCAGGAGTCACTGGCGCAAAACCTGAACCTGCTCCAGTCTTCGGAACAGTTTGGTCAAACCTTGGCCCATCTAGACCAAACTCTGCAAAACCTTGGTCCTACGATCGAACGTTTGACCCATGCCGCCGAAGTGGCTGAGGAGCAGGGCCAAAGCAAACGGGGTGGTGGATTCTGGCGACGTAAATAGGAGACGAGCGTGGCGCGCAAAGCAAAGGAAACCGTCAAAATGAACCTCTTTTCATTCCTCGACATTTTGTCGGGGGTGATCGGGGTATTCACGTTGATCATCGTCGGCATGACGGTCATCTCGCTGGAAACGACTGAGCAGATTCTCAAGATGCAGGTGGGCGCAGAAATGCTCAAACGGCCCAGCTACATCGAATGCCAAGAGTCCGGCCTCATCCTGCAACCAGAGGGGTTCAAAATCCCTGGCAACAACATTGCCAGCTCAACGCCGTTGAAACATCGCCTCGATTTTCTGGAAGATCACGTGGATGACCAATATCTGGTCTTTTTGATCCGTCCCAACGGAGGCGAGAATTTTGAACGCGCTCGGGCGATGGCAACCGCGCGCGACCTGGTCATTGGGTACGAGCCGATTTATGACGTGGGCCCCGTAAAGTTCAAGACCGTCGACGGCGTCTTGATCGAACCGACCGGCCAGCCGGTCGAGTATTTGCGGACCGACATCGAACTGGAAGACGAAGACGCGGAGACCAGCGGCCGAACGGCCTCGACCTAAAGCAAAGTTCAATCGTTTCCAATTTTCTCAAGTTAATCAAGTAGCAGCGGTCGGTGACGAAGCGCGAAACACCTGTCTTCAGATCAGGAAGTTTTTCTGAAGCATGTCGCGCAAAAGCAAACAGCTCAGCTTCCTGAACTCCATTCCGCTCCTTAGAACCTTCCAACCCTGCTAGTTTTATGGCGCGTCACAAGAAAAAGATTGAACAAAACCTCGATTCGCTGCTCGACATCCTGTCGAACGTGGTCGGCGTGATGGTGCTGATTTCGGTGATCATCGTTCTCAACTCGCAAACCACCTCGCTCAACCTGGGCACCCCGGTACTTGGTGAACCGCCAGTCCACGCACGCCGTATACTATTTGAGTGCGTCAATAATCGCGTGACGATTATCGACGTCGATGGTCTGGACAAAAAGATCCAGGCGATCCAGACCGACTACCGTGCTCGAGCCGCGGCGATGCCGAGCGCTCGTCAACTGTCGGTCTTGCTCAAACGCCAGGATGTTGGCGACAAGTACTATCGAGTCAATATCGACCTGAAAGACGGAGTCAATTTTCTCTATACCCCACGTGAGAAAACCCAAGGCGAAACGCCCAGCGACTTCAAAAAGGAAAATTCCCGCTACATGCGTTTGTTACGAGAAGAGAACCCTGAGAAACGCTGGCTCTTTTTTGTCGTTCGGCCCAGCGGTTATGAGGTGTTCCGCGCTGCCCGACGGCGGGCCAAGGAAGAATTTGGGTTTGCCGTCGGTTGGGATCCGATTACAGAAGGCTTACCCATCATCATGCGGACCGGTGGAGGCGTAGGTACGACGATCCAATGAGCACTGTCCTGGACGCACCGGCTGAACTGACGGAAGCCGACCTGGTCGCTATCCGTACGTCTCCCGAGCCTGAGGCCTCGGCTTGGAAGCTCGGCAAGTGGGTTCTCTATGGCTTCGTGGCGTCGGCCTTCTTTCACGGCGTGTTGGTGACCGCCTCGGTCCGGTTGCAGGTTCCCAGTTCGATGAGCCGCCAGTCAGAACTGGAGTACGCCTTTCACACGGTCAAGCGTCCTCAATGGCACGCCACCGATGCCCTGCAGTTGATTTCAGAGTTCAAGCCTTCGATCGCGAAAAACGAAAAGCGTGAGGGGGGCGCGCCAGGCCCCCCGATCCAGATCGAACCGAAAAAGGCCGTGCGCCGCGTAAGTACGGCGAACGCGGTCGATCGAATTTTTCTTGAAATCGACCAGGTTCTTTGGACTCGCCGCAAGGTGCTCGTCGTCTGGTGTTTTGATCAATCCGAGACGATGCAGCCTGACCGCGAACTAATCGCAGGCAAGATCAGCAACGCCTACCAGCGTTTCAAGTCGGAACTGCCCAAGCAGGTCAAAACCGATCAGAACAAACGGCAAGCAATCAGCCGTTTCGATCTGCGGCTGCTGCCGCGCGATGCGGTGGCCACTTCAGTCATGAGCTTTGGGGAAAGCACCACCTTGCATACGATTGCCCCGACCTCGAAAAAAGAAATCATTGCCAAGGCGATTCGCTCGATTCCTGTCGACGACTCGGGAGTTCGCCGTACCTGTCGAGCAGTCGCCCAGGCCGTTGGCTACCACAAACAGTTCAAATCCTATGAAATCGACAAGGAAGCCGAAGGAAGCGCCGAAGGCGAGGCCGCCGAAAACAAAGTGGTCGAGGCCAACACCGTTGACACCGAGCGTCAGGCGATTCGTAAAGAGGCCATCTTCAAAGGCGACCGCAAGATGGTTTTGATCCTCGTGACCGACGAGGCGGGGGACTTGCGAGGGAACTATCGTGACTTGGAATCGACCGTGGAAATTGCCCAAGAGGCCGCCTGTCGAATCTATGTTCTCGGTCGAGAATCGGTCTTCGGCCACCCGTATGCTCCGGCTGTTGCCTTGACCAACCGTCAAAAAATTCGCAACCCGATCCATGTCGACCAGGGCACGGAGACCGCGCGTCCAGAAATTCTCCAGGCCGATGGCCTGGGCACACGCGAAGACTTGCGTCCAGCAGGCTTTGGGCCCTACGAACAGTCGCGACTGGTGTATGCAACCGGCGGAATCTTCTTTATGTGCCCTTCGCCGGCCGATACCCAAACGCTGATCAAGGAGCGCGGCCGGCGGATGCTCGCCAGTCGCCAATATGTTCCGAATCTACTCCCCCGCGCCGAATACGAGGTGTGGCGCGATACCAGCAACTTTCGCTCAACCATTGTTTCGGTCGTTGAACTGCTCAACCCGCGTGAAAATGCGTCGTTCAATGACACGGCCCCAGAGGGCGACAACGGAGGGTTTATCTATCGGCCTCCCTTGCCTACCGAGGTTGAAAAGCAATTGCGATTTGACTTCCCCTATGCACGGGGGCCGTTTCTAGCCGCTGCTCGCCCCGCTTTAAGCGATGCAGAACGTCTCTTTAAGTATTTCTCACGTAACCTAATGCGGCTGCATGAGCTTACGGCAGGGCGCGATCAAGAACCTAGCGCACGCTGGCGGGCCAACTACGATCTCTTAAGGGCAGAGATGGCGATGCTAAAATCTCGCACCTATGAATATGGCATGGCGTTGAAAGCGGCCATGGCCACCCATCCGCAAGCCCCTCGAGGAGCAACCCGAATACGCTTTGTAGAACGTCGCGAGACGCTTGCGGATCAGTCAAAGGTCGCGTACAAGAGCCGCGACTATGGAAATGAAGCGAAACAGCTGTTACAGTTTGTCGTCAAACACCATCTTTATACTCCCTGGGGAGATCGCGCTCAGGCAGAACTTCAACGGGGGTTTGGCGTCCAAATCGAGGTGCACTGATTTCCGGCATGATGGCGGTCTACTGCCGACAAAATCTCAACATCTCGATCAAACCGAGGAGCCGACCTATTTACTAACCCAAAGGGCAACTGTCACGCATTCGGAGGGAATTCCGATGATTCTCAGGGGCAAAATAGATCACCAACCATTTACTAGACTCGTTTCTGCGGCGGCTTTCCTAGCAGCAACGGTCAGTTTGCTCGGCTGTGGAGGCTCCGAACCGGCGGAGCCAGTTCAGGTCAAAGGGCAAGTGACCGTCTCTGGCAAGGCGATCGAAATGGGCGAAATCGCGTTTGCGCCGATCGAGGGGCTCGTCGGCCCAGTGCTCAAAGCCAAAATCGCCAATGGCGAATATTTTGTGGATCCTCAACAGCAAGGTCTGCCTGGCAAATACGCCGTCACGTTCAGCGGCAAAAAGAGAACTGGCAAAAAAATCCCTTACCCAGAGTATCCTGGCACCCTGGTCGATGAACTGGTGAAAATGGTGCCAAACCGCTTTGAGAAAAAAGCCATGCTCAAGCAGGAGCTAAAAGCCGGCGTGAACTCCGGCATCAACTTTGATCTTCCTCCGCGCACTGCGGAAGACGAGGAAGAAGACAAGCGCAGGATGGCCTCTGGCTAGGCTTTGGCTAGGCTTTGGCGCAAAACAAGCCTGAATAAAAACTGGACGACAGCAAAGAAGTTACGATATTTCCCGGCTTCCAGCAGTCGATTCCTTCGCTTGCGCTTTTTGAAGTTGCGCATTTCCTAGTTGGCCTGGGCCATTTTGTTGTGAATTCTTGGAAATACAAGGCGCGACGCGCAAGCGAGGGAATTTGAGTGGGACGTCTTCCCTCGCTCGCGCGTGTGCGGCAAATATTTCTGGTGTTTTGAAAACCACTCAAATACAAGCCCGACGCGCAAGCGAGGGAACTTGAGTGGAACCTCTTCCCCCGTTTGCGCGTCGGGCTTGTATTTGTACTGAAATTTAAGAGGGATTGACAGCTGCCAGAAAATCTGGCCAGACACGCTCGCGCGTCGGGCTTGTATTGTTCGTTATTGTCTGACAAAACCTGGAGATTACGACCAGGACGATTCACGATTGCCACTGCGTGGCTAAAAAGCGGAAATTGATTGACATTGTGCGGCAGAGCCCGATAGAGACTCCCAACCTTGACTTGCTCGATTGCGAGGTCAAATCGACCTGGCCACGAATTCCCAAGCGACGAAACGCGGAGAGTCCATTTCTCGCCAGCTTGACCGACGACGATCGCACCGCCTTGGCAGACCTATACTATGCCCAGTTGAACAATTATTACATGCGTCTATTCGCGGTCGTTATCGACAAGCGGCACCTGTACGACTATATCGACGCCCCCAAGTTGCATCGCAAGGCTTGGGAGTTGTTATTGGAACCAATTGAACGATTCCTGGCGGAAGAACACGACAAGCATCATGGTATCATGGTGGCCGACGATGTGGGCAAGCGTCAGAATCGAAGCCTGGCGGCCAAGCATCACTACTTGCAAGTAGCCGGCACGTCGGTTGGGCGACGTTTGCGGCACATCATCGAACTGCCATTGTTTGTTCCCAGCGAACTGTCAAACGGCGTGCAGCTTACCGATCTGGTGGCCTACAACGTGTTTCGTTGCTTCCGGGCCGAAGAGGTTTGCGCGTTGCTTGCCCCACTTCTGGGCGTCCAAGCGAACGGGCGACGGCACGGTGGAAGGGCTGCGAGTTTTTCCGCCAGAAAGCCCGCTTTGCAAACTACTACCCAAAATAGCCGCGCAAAGAAAACGGGCCAGCCCTACCTGAGTTGCGGGGGCTGCCCCGTTTCGTCATTTTGGAGTCCGGCTGGGCGGGCCATATCGAGCCGTCGAGCGGCACCGGACACCTCAATAGTAGCTGGTTCGGCATTGGATTCAACTCCGATTGGGATCAAAGCGGATTTTTCAAAAAATCCGGTCTGCTGTCGGCGATTGGCGCAAACTGTTTTCCGCAAGCAACTTCTGGCAATTCTGCCCTGCATCCGCTGACGGTCCACTTTAGTCCGGTTTGTGGAGGTTGGATGGCGAGCGCTGGACTCGCCAATTCGATTTCCCAACTGGAGCTTCACAATGGATTCTCTCGTTTCGCCGGCGGACGCTTCCGCCAAGCTTCTCGACGTGCGAGCCGTGGCCAAAATGCTCGGTTGCTCGCAACGCCACGTTTATCGTCTCGCCGACGCCGAACGGATGCCGGCCCCAATCAAAATTGGCTCGCTGGTCCAATGGTCGGCCGCCGAACTGGGCGAATGGATCGACGAGGGCTGCCCACCCTGCGAGAAGGGGGGCCGAAAATGACCGATCGAACCCATGGCCGCGCCGAGAGCGAACGGCGAAAGCTCGACGCCTTGACCTCGTGATCTGACCGGAATTCGACTCATAAAAACGAAGTTTACCAACCCCAAGTGACTCGTTGATCCTTGTTGACATATCGCATCATAAACGCATAATAACATCATGCCTATAGTTACCTTCACCGAACAGGCTGCCCAGGGAATCGACGGGCTACCCAAACCGATCAAGGCCCGTATTGCGGAAATGATTGTGCGACTGGCGAAGTGGCCTGAAGTGAGTGGGGCCAAGCCTCTCTCAGGCAAACTGACCGGTCGCTACCGGATGCGAACCGGTGACTACCGGCTCCAGTTTTACATCGACGACAACGCAGTGGTCATCGAGCAAGTAGGCCACCGAGACGGCTTCTATGAGGATTGATCCCATGCCAACCGCACAACATCTAGAGATTGACGGTAAACGTTACGTGCTGCTGCCTGCGACAGAATATGAACGGCTCTGCGGATCGGCAGGCGAAGCGGTCAAGACCGACGAAAGCGACCTGCCGCCCTTGCCCAAGCCCGACAAACACGGCCGGTTTCCCGCACTGGAATATACCCGGGTCGCGCTCGCCCGCGACTTGATCCGCGACCGCAAGGCAGCGGGCCTTACCCAGCGGCAATTAGCCGACCTGGCTGGCGTACGCCAAGAAACCATTAGCCGTGTCGAAAGTGGTCGGTATAAAGCAAATATCAAGACGGTCAACAAACTAGAGAAGGCGTTGACCAAAGCGCTCCGGCGGAAGGGCAAGTAGCATGGCCAAAGTTGTTTTAGAATCTCCGTTCAACGCGGGAGACGGAGTTGGCCGAAGAATTCCCGATTCACGTCGCCTGCGATTGGATTGGCAACACCAAAGCAATTGGCGCCAAACACTACTTGCAAGTGACCGACGAGCATTTCCACAAGGCGGCGCAAAACCCGACGCAGTCAGCGCCGGAAAGCGAGCGTCAGCGGTTGACGAACGACGAGTCGAAGTCGCCAAACGCGGAGAAAAACAACACTTGCCAACCGCTGACAAGTGTCACAGTGGCCGAGACAGGACTTGAACCTGCACGCCCTTGCGGGCACCAGATCCTAAATCTGGCGTGTCTGCCAATTCCACCACTCGGCCGTGTGAGGACTGGTTGCAAGGATCCTAGTGTACGACAACCACGCCTGATTTGCCAAGACGGCTAAAGCAAGTTGCTTTTTACCGTGGCGGACGACACCTAGTTTTCACCGGGATTTCTCGACGAAACATCACCACGCATTTTGGTAATTTGCTCTAGAGCAATTTCGGATCATTCGCAGTCGTGAAGTGCAACGCTATAGGATTAGCGAGTAAGGGAATGGTGGTATTTTCCGTAGGCTAACTCAGCCTGGCCAGGGCTCAACAGACCGTCAGCAATATCGGCTTCGATTCGGGCCAGGTCTCGCCGCGCCGGGTCTCCCCAGCCACCACCACCAGGAGTTTGAATCACCAAACAATCTCCAGCCTGCAGAGTCGTATGCACCTTGGTCGGCAGCTCGCGTTCGGCACCGTCGCTCAATCTCACATAACAGTGCGCCCCTTCGGCTGCCAGACCGCCGTCGAGCCCCCAAGGCGTAAAGCAACGCCGATCGGCACCGATCGTAATCGTCGTGCGAGGGCTCTTCGTACGCAGCTCGCGCACCATGCCACACCCGCCTCGTTGGCCGCCTGCCCCCGCACTATCTGGCACCAAGCCATATCGCACCACCTCGAGTGGATAGGTACGTTCGATCACCTCGACCGGAGTATTGCGAGTATTCGTCAAATGCGTATGGATGCCGTCTTCTCCATCGCGATCGTGCATCGCTCCCTGCCCACCGCCATAAGTCTCTACGTAGTTGAAGTACTCACCGGTGCGCGGATCGATTCCGCCCAGGTTCAACAGGTTCATCTCACCGCTACAGGCTGCACAAACCCGTTCAGGCACTGCCTGATAAAGAGCCCTCAGCAGCACGTCGACTACCCTTTGGTCGGTAACGATGTTGGCGTTGCCAATCGCTGCTGGAAAACGAGCCTGCAACAGCGAGCCCTCGGGGGCAGTGACCGTGATCGGGCGATAAGCCCCAGCACAGGTTGGCAAGTCGGGATCGATCACTGCCTTGGCCACATAATAGACACAAGCCTTGGCCGCCGACAATCGAGCATTTAATGGGCCCAGCACTTGGCGGCTGGTTCCTTGAAAATCGACATGCAGCTTCCCGGCAGCGATCGTCACTTGGGCAGCAATCCGCACCGGCTCATCGGTCACTCCATCGTCGTCTAAAAAATCTTCGGCCGCATAGACCCCGTCAGGCAACGCGGCGATCCCTGCCTGCATCCGTCGCTCGGCGTAGTCGAGAATGGCGGTCATCGCTTGGGCAAACCGCTCCGGACCGGTCGCGGCCCACAACTCCTTGACCCTGCGCTGGCCAATTTGGGCACAGGCAAATTGGGCCATCAAGTCGCCTCGTACGGCCGCACCGGTCCGCACATTTTGGTTGATCAGCGCCAACAACTGCTCGTCGAGCCGGCCTTGGGAAAAGATCCGAATCGGCGGAATTTGCAAACCCTCTTGGTAGATCTCCGTCACTCCAAACGGCATGCTGCCAGGGGCAAAGCCGCCCATGTCGACGTGATGGGCCGTCGAAGCCGCCAAAGCAATCGGCCGATGATCGTCAAAAATGGCCGAGACCATCGAAACATCTGGCAGATGGCCTGGCCCTTCGGGATAGGGCAGATTGGTAAGATAGACGTCGCCTGGCCGCATCTCCTGGAGCGGAAACCGTCGCAGCACCGACGCAATCACGCCTGGCATGATTCCCAAATGCAACGGCGTCCCCACCTCGGCCTGGGCTAGAATTTCACTGGTCGGCAAGGCCAAGGCGGCCGAACAGTCGCGACGATCTTTGATGTTGGTTGAATAGGCCGTGCGCACCAGGGCCGCACACATCTCTTCGGCAATGCCAGTCCAACGATGTCGCATCACTTCCAGCGTCACCGGATCGATCGGCGTAGGTTGGGCCTCACTCATCGTTTCATCCTCCTGGTCGACGACAGCTCGATCGGCGCAAGGACCAGTAGCCCTTGCGCAGCCACCTCGGCCGACTGGCCAGGCCACAGAACAGTAGTCGAGTCGAGTTGCTCGATGACGGCTGGCCCTTGCAGCGGTGTTCCCGGCGTCAGGTTAGCGCGCTCGAGCACCAGGCTTTCATACGACTGGCCGGCAAACACGATCTCGCGACAGGCAGCCGGCCGCGGGGCGCTGGTTGGCATGATCGGGCTCGTCGAAATTCCCTGGGTTTCAAGGCCATAGGTCACCACAACCCACAGGCATGCCAATTCCACCGGTTCTTCGTCACGGCGAAACCCATAGCTTTGCTCGTGAGCCTGGTGAAACGCGCTGGCCAACGTCTCGGTCGACAAGTCGTCGCGTCGTACGGCGACCGGCAATTCGTGGCCTTGGCCTTGATAGCGCAATCCAACCCGAAAGGCGACCTCAGCCGGTCGCCCTTGCAGCGCGGCGGCGGTCTGTTCAAGCGTCTCTTGTGCTAAGCGGTCCAAGGCCGTCGCAAGCTGGCCTGGCCGGAGCGAGGCCAACGGACAAACGAAGGTTTGCACACGATCTTCGCGCGGTGGCGACATCAGCAAGCCTACGGCCGACGTTACGCCAGGCGACACCGGAATCACGGTCTCCGCTACGCCTAGCTCCTGGGCCAGTTCGGCCGCATGCATCGGCCCGGCCCCGCCATAGGCGCACAAGGCAAACTCACGCGGATCGTGGCCACGCTCGATGGTCAGCTTGCGAATCGCGGCGGTCATGGTCGTGTTCACCACGCGAATCATTCCCTCGGCGGCATCGGCAATCGACAGGCCTAGCGGCCGGGCGAGGTGATCGTGAATTGCCCGACGGGCAGCTTCGAGATTGAGCGTCATCTGGCCGGACAACAGCGACTCGGGCGCCAACCGTCCGAGCACCAAGTTGGCATCGGTGACCGTGGGCCGGCTGCCTCCGCGACCATAACAAGCAGGCCCTGGCACCGCCCCCGCCGACTTGGGCCCCACGCGCAACGCCCCGCCAGCGTCAATCCATCCTAAGCTCCCCCCGCCAGCACCGACGGTGTGAATGTCGAGCATCGGCACCTTCATGGCCAAGCCGGCCAGCTCGGCGTCGCGAGCCATGCTCGGCTGCCCTTGGTGAATAACCGCCACGTCCAGGCTGGTGCCGCCCATGTCGGCGGTGATCAGATTGTTGCGCGCATGTTGGGCCGCAATGCCGACTCCGGCCATCACTCCGCCAGCCGGCCCTGAGAGCAAGGTTTCGACCGCGCGATGACCCGCTCGGCCAGCTGGCATGACCCCACCGTTAGATTTCATCACCACGACCGGCGTCGTTACCCCAGCGTTGCTCAAACGGTCGTCGATGCGTTGTAAATAGCGTTGCATCACCGGCTGAACAAAGGCGTTGATCGCACAGGTATTAAACCGTTCGTATTCGCCGTGCTCAGCGACCAGTTGATGCGACACGCTGACGGCCGCCGCTGGCAACCGCTCGGCAAGTGCCTGGGCTACTTCGCGTTCATGGGCTCCGTTGACATAGCTGTGCAGCAAGCCAACCGCCACGGCGTCGCACTGCTCGTCGGCAATGTGGTTGATGATCTGCCGTAGTTGGTCAGCATCGACCGGTGTTTCGACCGTGCCATCGAACCGCAAGCGTTCGGTCAGTTCAAAACGCAACCGTCGCGGCACCAACGGGACAGGGCGGCGCTGGCGCATGTCGTACAAGCTGGGCCGATCTTGGCGTTGAATCTGCAACACATCGCGAAAGCCTCGCGTCGTGATCAGCGCCACTCGAGCTCCCTGGCGTTGCAGGAGAGCATTGGTCGCCACCGTCGTGCCGTGCACCAACAGCTCGACTGCCTGAGCTTCGGCGCCGGCCACCCGCAGCACCTCGAGAATCCCCTCGACAAGTGCCCGACTGGGGTCGTCTGGCGTGCTGGCCGTTTTGTGGACAAACGCCCGTCCCTGGCTCTGGTCGACGCAAACCAGATCGGTAAACGTTCCCCCCGTGTCGATGGCAATGCGAATCGTCATGCGAGGGCAGGCACCAAACTCGATACTCAATATCGCAGGATAAAGTCGATGGCCCCGGTCACCAGTCTGTCGGCGCGACCATCGTCAAACGGCAGTGGCCCGGCACTGTCTGGGTCGTACCAATCGAAACGCGCCTCGGGCCGCACCGTGAGGTTATCACACGGCGACCAGTTCAGGCCAGCGGTCAAGGCATAAAAATTGCCGATAAAACCGCCGGACGAGGCTGGATTTGAGTTTGGATTGAGCCGATCGCCCACGGCGGCCACGCGCGTGCCATCGTCGTCGCGGAACCATTCCATCCGCAGGCCGGCCGTCCAGCAACAATCCAGCTTGTAATAGAGATAGCTATTCACGCCATACCATTCGGCGTCCTGGTCGCTGCCGGCCCCACGATCCTGAAAACCTCGATCATGCTGCACCACCACGGTTAGCCGATCGGTCACTTCATGTCGGGCAACAAAACTATAAAAGCTTCGATCGTCGATCAACGCGCCATCCGCGGTCGGCTCTTGCCCAAACGTTCCGGTTACTCCCACGGTCAGGCCGAAATCGCTTTCGAACATCACGCCGCCCAAGCTCGACAGACGATCGGCCCGATCGTCTTCCCAGTTGTCCCAACCACGATCGACGCCCCCGTAAAACGTAAGCTGTTCGCCAAGCTGATAAGACGCCAAGATGCCGGTATGGGTAAACGGTTCGGCATACTGCAAGGTGTAGGAATGGGAGTAGAAAAAGTTGTCCGGCGCGGCGACCGTTTCATAGCCTACAATCGTGTAGTAGTGGCCAAACTTCACGCTCAAGTTGTTCCAAGCGGCTTCTAAATAGGCCTGGGGCAACGAGGCTCCATAGAACCGTTGGCCATTCCAGCGAGAGCTCAAGTCGCGTCGTCTTTCCAAACCACGAGCCTCGGTGAAGCGGGAATCGGTGCCATAAAAGAAATCGACTCGGCCGCCAATTGCGAAACCATCCCCTCCGGTGTCAGCGGCCTTGCCCATGGTCAAGTAGATCTGGTTCGCTTGGAACTCATCCTGACGATCGTTAAAGCTTTGAGTTCCGTTGAACCGCGAGGGGGCATCCTTGTCGCTCACCGTAAATCCGCCTGACAGCCAGCCGTTGACTTCCCAACCGTTTTGGTTCAAGTGCGTAAAGAGCCGGCGTGGTTCCGACTCGCAGCAATTTAGCTCACAGGCGCCACAGTCGCACTGGCAACAGCAGTCACACTGGCACTGACTTTGGCACGAACAGCGAGCGTCTGCCTGGCACATCGGCCACGGATTGTCGGCCGACGATGAGCGGCGTGGCATCGGGCAGCGCCCAGACGGACAATCCGACGGGGGCGCGACATCTTCTTGTTTGGCCTCGGCCGGCTTTTGATCGTCGTCGACAAAAGGATCTTGCAGCGCTTCCGGCTGAGATTGCGAGATGGGCATCGCCCTCACTTTGGCCGGCCGCCGGACTTCGTCGTTGCCAGCATCGTAGTGATCCATCGGCGACTCAATCTCACTCCCCTGCGGCGGAAGCACCGGACCTTGAGCCTGCACTTGGCCGGCACTGTATAGCAAAGCACAAGCAACTGCGAATAACACTACCCGAGCGTGGATGACCATTTTGCCTCACTCCCCCGATTCGTAACGGCGACCAACTTCGTGGTACGTCTTGGCTAGTCGAGAAACTCTCGCCTAACGGCACAACGCGATCAAGCATTCCAGGTATTCGGACCAGCAGAGGCCGTAATTTCAGATTACTCCGAACAGGAGGAATCCTTCGCCGGACCGCTGTAACCGGAGCATTCAGCAAAGTTTGCCATTTGCTGGATGCAAGGCGTAAAGCTGGGAGATTTGGAAGATATTTACGGACGTCAGGCACTACTTGGAAGTCCTGCTTGCATAAGTCTGCTAGCGGGAACTAGGCTACAGGAAGTGCTCGAATGTCTATTTTGTTGAGATCAATCTTTGTTGGATTCTGTCGTGAAAACAGGGGAGTGTTTGAAAAGCAGCGGCCGGTGGCCGCTCGCGAAAC
>JANQPJ010000215.1 GCA_028289525.1 Pirellulales bacterium | reverse complement strand
ATTGCAAAGTCGTCGATTCCACCAAAGCAGCGGCCGGCGGCCAAAGCGCAAAACAGAGAAATTCAGCCGTTTCGCGAGCGGTCACCGACCGCTGTTTTTTCAAAAAAACGACTTTGCAATCGTCCTGCTCAATTTTGGGGTTCCGACGACGAAATCTCCAGTGCGTCAAATCCTAAATCAGAAATTCAAACCGTATTCAGCAGCATATAGGACCACTCGACGGTGGCCGGCAATGTGTCTAGCGTGCTGTCGGGGGCGATGGCCAGGACGCCCGGTTCGGCAGACCACAGACGTGCGCCACCCAGTTCCAGACGGCAAGCCCCCTGAAGCACCTGGCGCTCGGGGTCGAACTCCACCCCAGGCCCCAGACGGTAGGAGCTGCCAAGCCATTGGGGCGCCTGCTTCACGCGGCAGGCAGCGTCTAGCACAATCGTTCCCGAGGCGCGATCGCCCCGGCAACTAAGCGACCAATGGCTCTTGCCGGCCATGCCGACCAGCAACGCCACCTTGTCGCCCGAGGCACGAGTTTCCCAATGAAGCTCCTGCAGCGGCGGGCTGGGCGGCCAAGCCGGGTCGACCGGCCGATCGGTTTCGATCGATTCGAGCAGCAGCCGGGGCTCGTCCGAACCCACGAACCAGACACGATGGCCAAACCGGTCGCCAGAGCGTTCAAACTCGACCGCAAACGTTCCCACGGTAATCGTGCTGGCCTGGTTCATTCGTCGTGGTCGCCTTGTCCTACGCGCCAACGCAGAAACGTATCGAGAAAACTTTGGATGTCGCCGTCCAACACTGCGTGAAAACTACCAACTCGATGTTTGGTCCGCTGATCGACAACCCGTTGGTCGGGATGGAGAAAGTAGTTGCGGATTTGCGAGCCAAACCCCGTTTTGGCCTGGACGCCCCGTTTGCCGGCCTGTTCTTCTTCGCGGCGTTCTTCCTCCAGCCGGGCCAGTCGGGCACGCAACATTTTGTAAGCGGTCGCCCGATTCTTGTGTTGGCTCCGCTCGTTTTGACACTGCACCACAATTCCGGTCGGCCCATGGGTTAGCCGAATCGCACTGTCGGTCTTGTTCACATGTTGCCCGCCGGCGCCGCTGGCCCGATAGGTATCAACCCGAACGTCCTCGTCCTTGATTTCAATCTCTACGGTATCAGAGATTTCCGGCGACACATCGACCGCGGCAAAACTGGTTTGACGTTTGCCTTCGGAGTTGAACGGGCTGATGCGGACCAAGCGGTGCATGCCTGTCTCTCCCTTCAGATATCCGTAGGCCATCGGTCCACGAATCGCGATCGTGGCGCTGTTGATGCCTGCCTCGTCGTTGTCGTTGCGATCTAGCAGGGCCACGGTGTAACCGTTTTTTTGTGCCCATTGAGTATACATGCGGACCAACATTTCGGCCCAATCGTTGGCATCGGTTCCCCCGTCGCGAGCATTGAACGTCATCAGTGCCCCGGCCGCGTCGTGCGAACCACTGAGCAGCGATTGCAATTCAAGCTGCTCGATCTGTGTGGCCAGTCGGGCCACTTCGCCAGGCACCTCGCTGGCAAAACTTTCGTCCTCGGCCGCCATCTCGATCATCGCGTTCAGGTCGTCGACTGCGGCGATCGCCTCTTCCAGCGGCTTGACGATCGCGTTCAGCTCCTTGAGGCGCTGAACCGTGGCCTGAGCTTGTTCTTGATTGTCCCAAAATCCGGCAGCTGCCATCTGCTGGTCAATCTGCTCAACCTGTCCCTGCTTGCCAGCGTAGTCAAAGAGAGTCTCGCAGTTGGAGGAGACGTTGCTGAATGGCTTGCGCCTGGTCGAGAATCTCTTTTTCCATGGTAGAAAACTTTGAGCTTTCATTTTATCGGTTGATTGTGAGTCGCGCCGTGTCGCCGGAAGCCGCCAAAGCGACTTCACGCTGACCGTTATACTATAAAAAGTTCCCCTTCAGGACGACTGCAAAGTTGTCGTTAGAAGATAGCAGCGAACGGTGGTCGCTCGCGAAACAGGAAAATCTAGCCGTTTCGCGAGCGGCCACCGGCCGCTGTTTTTTTGAAAGAGACGCGATTTGCAATCCTCCTGTTTGCCCACTGCTTGTGAGCACCAGGGGCCCTGCGATAAGATGGCTAGTAGCGGCGTTCCTGTTCCTATTTGAAGGTTCTCATCCGATGTCTCGCGTAGTGCTCGCCATGAGTGGTGGTGTCGACAGCAGTGTCGCTGCCCGATTGCTGCTCGATGCCGGGCACGAGGTGATTGGCGTGTTCATGCGGCACGGCGCTAAGTCACCGGTGGCTTGTGCCAGTGAACCGTCGAGCGCCCAACTCCCGATTGTCGCCGACCGCACCGATCACAAGCAAGGCTGCTGCACGGCGGCCGATGCCGAAGATGCTCGTCGGGTCGCCGATCAGTTGTCGATTCCGTTCTATGCGCTCAATCTCGAAGAAGAGTTTGAGCAAATCATGGACTACTTCGTCGAGGAATATACGGCTGCCCGCACGCCAAACCCGTGCGTGATGTGCAACAACTGGATCAAGTTCGGCAAGCTGTTCGACTATGCCGATGGCGTTGGGGCCGAATATGTCGCCACCGGACACTATGCCCGACTCGAACCGCGCGATGGCGAGACCATGCCGGCGCTCTGCCGAGGGGTCGACGCCGGCAAAGATCAGTCGTATGTGCTGGCCGGCATCGAGCGCTGTTTGCTGAACCGGATGCTGTTGCCGGTGGGCGGTTATGAAAAGCCGGCGATTCGCGCCCTAGCGGCCAACCTGGGCATGCAAGTGGCCGACAAGCGCGACAGTCAAGAGATCTGTTTTGTCTCCTCAGGCAAATACGACGAATTTGTCCGGGCACGCCGGGGAGACCGCGACACGGCCGGCGAAATCGTTACCACCGATGGCCAGCTTGTCGGCCAGCACACAGGTATCGAAGCGTTTACCATCGGGCAGCGCAAAGGGCTGGGCGTCGCCCTTGGTGATCGGCGTTACGTGGTGCGCATCGAGGCCGAATCGAATCGGGTCGTGATCGGCGAACGTGAAGCGTTGGCCTGCGACCGCTTGACGGCCAAAGCGATGAACTGGTTGGTCGATCTGCCCCAGACGCCGATCGAATGCTTGGCCCAAATCCGCTACAACAGCCCTGCCACGGCAGCTACCGTAACATCGCTCGACGAGCAACGCCTGAAAGTTACGTTTGCCGAACCGCGTCATGGCGTGGCCCCCGGCCAGGCCGTCGTGCTGTATGATGGAGACCGTGTGCTGGCCGGCGGCTGGATCGAACAGACCGGTAGCCAGCAGCCGTGCGAATTGACCTAAGGCTTTCAATCCACATAACTTGACGGCGAGTTTTGAGACAAAGCATCGACCGACCATGACACTCGGTGAAAGGAACCGCGTGGTGACAGACGACCCAAACCGTTTGGTGGCAAATCTGGAAACCAACATAGGTCGCGTGGTCTTGGGCAAGCCTGAGATCGTGCGACTGGTGGTGGTCGCCTTTTTGGCCGGCGAACACGTGTTGCTGGAAGACGTGCCAGGCGTGGGGAAGACGCTGATCGGCAAGGCACTTGCCCGCAGCGTGTCGAGCGTCTTCTCGCGCATCCAGTTTACGCCCGACTTGTTGCCCAGCGATATCTTGGGCACCACGGTTTATAACGCTTCGAACAGCGAGTTCAGCTATACCGAGGGGCCGATCTTTGCCAACATCGTGCTGGCTGACGAAATCAACCGCACTCCTCCCCGCACGCAAAGCGCACTGCTCGAAGCGATGAGCGACCACCAAGTATCGGTCGATCATCAAACACATCCATTGCCACGGCCGTTTATGGTGATCGCCACCCAAAATCCGTACGAGTTCGAAGGCACCTACCCGTTGCCGGAAAGTCAGCTCGATCGTTTTTTACTTCGCGTATCCATCGGCTATCCCGACCGGGCCGACGAGCTTCAGGTGTTGACCAACCACCGGCTGGGCGAACCGGTCGACACGCTCGAGCCGGTGTTGAACATCGACGAGGTCGTCCGCTTGCAGCAGGCAGTGCGCGAGGTGACGGTCGATGAAAGCATTTACGAATATGTGCTCGACGTGGTCGAGGCGACCCGCAACCACCCCCAGTTGCACGTAGGAGCCAGCACTCGGGGAGCACTCTGCCTAGCCCGGGCTAGCCAAGCACTCGCGTTTGTCGAGGGCCGCAACTACGTCATTCCCGACGACGTCAAACGGCTCACGGCCCCCGTGCTGGCCCATCGGGTGATTGCCAAGGGATTTGCGCTCGGCGATCAACGGGCGGCCATCGAAGCGTTCATTCTTCAACTGGTCGACGAGGTCACGGTTCCCAACTAGGCTTTGCCGAAGAGGTGAAGATTCGAGCAAATCATGTCAAGCAAATGCTCCACGATGCTGTGCCGCGAAGGGTGGTATTTTTTAGGGGTGCTCGGATTTGTCGTGCTGAGTGCGATGTTGCGCGACATCAACCTGTTGCTGGCTCTCGCTGGCATGATGATCGGAATTTTACTCTACCACTGGCGTCAGGTGGTGGTCGGCATCGGTCCGTTGCAGCCCCGTCGGGCTGTGCCCGACGCCGTTCAGGCAGGCACGCCCTGCTCGATCGTGTTCAACGTTCACAATCGTTCGGCCAGGCGCACCAGCCAGGCCATCGTGGTCGAAGATCGCATCGAACGACTCGACGACGCTCACGCCCCACAAACAACCCGTACCTTCCTGCCTATCATCGCCCCCAGGCAAACCGAGCGTGTGGCTTACCAGGCGTGCTTTCATGATCGCGGCCAATACCGATTTGCCGGCCCTCGCCTAGGCACCCGATTCCCGTTAGGGCTTATTTCGCATCGCCGGCAATTTCAGACGGATGACGTGCTGACGGTTTACCCAAGTTGTGGCCAACTGCTGCCTGCCTGGCGCCGTTTGCGATTAAACGCCCACGCTGGCAGCCGGCGGAGCACCCGACAGGGAGCAGCGGCAGGCGATTTTTTCGCTCTGCGCGACTGGCAATCGGGCGACAGCCGGCGCGCGATCCACTGGAAAACTTCTGCCCGACGTGGGGCGCTGGTGGTTCGCCAGTTTGAACAGCAGCAAGACGAAAACTTGTTGCTGCTGCTCGATCTGTGCCAGCCGCCTGAGGTGAAAAACTCGACCGACGTCATCGAACAGGCGATCAGCTTCGTGGCCACCGTGGTTGCCGAACATGGCCAGCGCGGCGGTGGCCGGCTGTCGCTCGGCCTGGCGGTGCCAGACGTTCGTTTCTTTCCCAGCGTTTCCAATACGACACAAGCGGCCGAGGTGATGGAAGCCTTGGCCGTGGCCACCGTGCATGAACATTCTCAGGCAGATCTGCTCGCCAACGAAGCAGTTCGCCAGGCCAGACACGGCGTTCAAACCGTGCTAGTGACTACTGGTGGAGTCGGCTCGGCAGTTCTGCCGCCGGCGAACGGAAAGTCTTTGATGCGGATTGATGCCAGCAGCGATCAACTGGCAAGTTATTTCCAATGGGAGCGACCGGGAACATTAGAGCGAGTCGCTCTTGACCGTAGCGGACGACACCTAGTTTTCGCCGAGGTTTTCGGACGAAATACGACTACGAATGATCCGAAATTGCTCTAGGGTTTCCCTCAGAGCAAATCCAGATCAATTCTCACTAGTAAAAATGACGAAGATGTCCGTCTTGGAAACCCGATTGTCGATCAGCATGGCCACCATGGCGGTGCTCGGCGCGCTGTTGCTGGGCATTGGCCAAGAGAATTTTGCTTTGCCGGCATTGATCCTTGCGGTAGCGATTCTATCGGTCTACTTCACCGACATTCGGCAAACCTGGCAGCTCGACCGCACGGTGGCCAATCTGGCGGCGTTGGTGGCCGTCGGGCTCTCGGCGCTCGACTTCACGCAACTGCAACGCGAAGAACAACTACTCGCGGTTGCTAATTTGTTAGTCTATCTTCAAGTCGTGGTCTTTTTTCAACAAAAGCGGCCCCGCACCTATTGGCAACTGGCCTCACTAAGCTTGCTCCAAGTGATTGTGGCCGCCGCGCTCGGCTATTCCATCTGGTTTGGGCTATTGCTCTTCGTTTACCTGCTGGTGACGATTTTTGCCTTGTCGCTATTTTTGATTTGTCGCGAAACGCATTGGATCGAGCCACGACCAGAGAGCAAGCGACGTTCGTCTCCAGTGGTGATTGAGCATCTCAGTCTGCCCGATGCTGAAGGGCTCGCTCGGCTGGTCGCGCCTCGCGCGTTGATGAAAACTACCCGACAGGCAGGCATGGCCACGCTGTTGATTGCCGCATTGGTCTTCTTTGCCTTACCGCGTTTTGGTTCGTCCAATTGGGGAGGCTCGCTGTCAGCCCCGCAACGCGTGGTCGGTTTTTCTGAAACGGTCGAGCTGGGCGAACTTGGCCAAGTGAGCCAAGACCCACAGACGGTGATGCAAGTGCAACTTTTTCCGCCAGGGTCGAATACGCCTTTGCAACTCGATGGTCCGCTCTACCTGCGTGGTTCGGTGTTGGTGTCTTATTCGCATACTGGACGTCGCTGGCAACAAGCCCGGCGTCGGGGGATTGCCCGCTACTACTCGCTCCCCTGGCCTGCAAACCACGAACAATTGCCGCGACAGCGAATCACGCTCGAGCCGGTCGATCAACCGGTGGTCTGCTATGTCCATCCGGCCCATCGGATTGAGGAAAAGAGCCGTGTGCGGTACGAAACGAGTCAACAAAAACTGATCCGTTGGCCGGAAGAGTTGCGCCACGTGCGTCTCCAGTTCGACCTGGGCACCTCGGGGATCGTCGGACGCCAGCAACCGGCAATCCGCCCTCAGCGCCGTCCGCTAACCGCGGCGAAACGTCGAGCCCTGTTGCAGATGCCTCGCTTGTCCGAAAGCGCCGATCCCTTGGCCGGCTTGCGAACCGAAACGGCTCGCGTGTTGTCGGTTGCCGGGACTGATGGCGACGATCGGCTAGCGGTTGCGCGCCAATTGGCCGCCCACTTGAGCCACCAAGGCGGTTTTGAGTATTCGCTGGCGCCGCGTACAACGAGCGATCCGGCGCTCGATCCCGTGGTGGAATTTCTGCTCCATTCAAAAAGGGGACATTGTGAATATTTTGCCAGTGCGTTGGCGCTGATGCTACGCAGCCAGAACATTCCTGCCCGCGTTGTCGTTGGCTACAAAGTCCCTGAGTGGAACCCCCTGGGCAATTATTATCGGGTTCGCCAGCTTCATGCCCATACTTGGGTCGAGGCCTACTTTGATCGGTCAGAACTGCCCGATCAAGCAATCGACACGCCAGACGCCCTAGGCGCGTGGATCCGGTTCGATCCGACGACGGCAGCGCTTGCCGAGGGTGAATCGCTGTTTGGCTCGACCATGGTTCGTGTGAACCAGGCACTCGATTACGTCGAGATGCTCTGGATGCGGTATGTCATTCAACTCGATCACCGGCAGCAACAACGGAGCGTCTATCGTCCGGTCACTGCGACCATTGATGTGGTCCGTCAATGGTGGCGTTCCGAACAGGCCGCCACTTGGCAAATCGACTGGCAAAGCATGTGGGAATGGCTCGCCCGGCAAGCAATCTCGTGGCGTGGAATGGCGATGCTGGTCTGCCTAATTTTGCTGAGCGTGGCTGCGATACGCCGATTACCTCGACAAGCGCTCTCGCCAGAACCTCAACTGTCGACCGAGGCCCTGTTCTACCGTCGCCTGGAGCGCATATTGGCCCAACGCGGCTATCGCAAAACCGCCACGCAAACTCCACGCGAATATGCGGCGGTGGTCGGCGGCGAGTTGGCCATGCATCACGAAACAGCGGCCGTGGCCACGCTGCCACGCGTGGTGGTCGACGCCTTTTATCGCGTCCGATTCGGCCAAGAGGCCCTGGACAGCCAAGCAATCAACGAGGTAGAAAGGTCGCTTGACGCCTTGCAACGCGGTTTGGACGGGGTGTCCAAAACCGGTTAACTTGACGCACCGTCGCACGCAACACGAGAATCGCAGATCATGAAAATTGGCATCGTCGGCTATCAGGGCTCTGGAAAGAGCACCTTGTTTGAATGGTTGACCGGGGTCGCGTCGGACCCGGCCCGTTCGCACTTGGACCAGAGCGCCATGGCGCCGGTGCCCGATCCTCGGATTGCCGGATTGTGCGAGATCTACCAGCCGAAAAAGGTTACGCAAGCATCACTCGAACTGGTCGACACGCCCGGGCTGAGTCGCGATCACGAAGGCAACGCAGCCCGGCTTGGCTTGATTCGCGAGGCCGGTTGTCTGGTGATTGTGGTGGGAGCCTATGCCGGGGTCGACCCGGTGGCCGATCTGCGGCAGTTTCAGGAAGACCTGCTGCTGGCCGACTTGGACATCGTTTCCGGCCGTGTTGAACGTCTGCGCGAGTCGGTCAAAAAGCCTCGCCCCTCGCGCGACGAGGAGCTGGCCGAATTGGCCGCGTTGGAACCATTGGTCGAAACACTCGAAGCCGGCACGCCGCTGCACGAGGCCAGCATGTCGGATGAGGTCCGAAAAGCAACCCGCAGCTTCCGACTGTTGACCGAAAAACCGCAGTTGGTAGTGGTCAACATCGCCGACGACGAAGAAAATTCAGAGCGGTTTGCCAAGGCGGTTAGCGATCCGGCGCAAGTTTTGGCGCTGCCTGTCGGACTCGAGCTGGAGTTGGCCCGCATGAGCGAAGCGGACCGCGAAGAGTTCGTCGCCGAGATGGAGTTGCAACCGGCCGATCGCGATCAGGTGTTGCGGACGATTCTCGACGTTTCGCAACAGATGCTCTACTTCACCGCTGGCGAAAAAGAGGTTCGCACCTGGATGATGCGGCAAGGCAGCACTGCCCTGGATGCGGCGGCCAACATTCACACCGATTTGGCTCGTGGATTCATTCGGGCCGAGGTGATGAAGTGTGCCGATCTAATTCGGGTAGGCAGCGAACGCGAAATCAAGGCCCAAAATCTGCTCAGCCAAGAGCCCAAGGACTATGTGGTAGGCGACGACGATATTTTGAACATCAAGTTCAGCGTATGAGATCATGTCAGAAGATTGGTTCAGGCTCATTGAAACCGACCTTGCCCGCTCGGGACCAGAAGTTGCCCTGACGCGACTGGGCGACCGGCTGCGCACCTCGGGTCGCTACCACCAGTTGTTCGAAGCCCGGCTGATGAAGTCGCGGTTCGAACTGGGCTTGCCGTTGCGCAGTGCGACCCCCTTGAACGAACTGCCTGAACCGATCCGCGAGCAGGCCGAGGCGGCCTATCTCGACGCGTGCCGCGAAGTGGGCCAGCAGTTGCTGGCCGTCGGTCAGTATCGCGATGCCTGGATGTATCTGCGGGCAACCGGCGAGAACGAGACCATGGGCCAGGCGCTGCTAGCTGCCAAACCGAATGAAGAAAATATTGAAGAGCTGATCGAAATCGCCCTCTACGAAGGCGTCGCCCCGGCCCGTGGCGTGCAATGGATGTTGGAATACCACGGCACGTGCAACGCGGTTACAACCTTTGAAGGCCTGTTTCCTCAAATGGATCCGGCCACCCTCCATGAACCGGTCGCATTGGTGATTCGCCATCTCTACGATGAAGTCCTCGGCAACGTCCAAGCACACATTGAACAACAACATGATGCGACTCCGACAGATGCAACGCTTGGCTACTTGGTGGCCAAGCATTCCTGGATCTTCAACGATGGCAACTACCACGTCGACACTTCGCACCTGGCGTCGACGGTCCGCTTTGCTCGGTTGATCGAAGATCGCGAATCGCTTGGCCTGGCAGCCGACTTGGCCGAGTATGGCCGTCGCTTAGCCCCCGAGCACCAGCGGGCTGGCGAAGAACCGTTTGTCGATTTTTACCAGGACCACGGCCGCTGGTTCGCCGCCCACCTTGGCCATCAGGTCGACGAGGCGATCGAACATTTTCGCTCGCGAGCCGCTGAGGTCGACCCCCAAGAACTGGGGTCAGCTGCCATCGAGACCTATCTGATTCTGCTCTGTCGGTTGGGACGCTACGACGAAGCGTTTAAAACCTATGTGGAAGGCGTGCCGAGCGATGTGCCGTTGTCGCCCTTTGTGCCGGGCTTGGCCGAGTTGGCTCGCCAAGCAGGTCAAGTGCCTCGCTATCTCGAGGTGTGCCGTGAGCGTGGCGACTTGTTAGGATTCGCCGCGGCCCGGATTGATGCTAGAGCGAGTCGCTCTTTACCATAGCGGACGACACCTAGTTTTCGCCGAGGTTTTCGGACGAAATACGACTACGAATGATCCGAAATTGCTCTAGGGAAGCATGAAAAATGGCCGCTGGATGTTGGAACCATTGGCTCTTGATTTGCGCATGAAAAAACCCGCCTGAGAGAAAAGCCCCTCAGGCGGGTTTGATCTTTTTATCCGCGTTGCGGACTAGCCACCGTAAACGTTCGTGGCACGAGCGATACGACGACGGCTGGGCAGCGAGGCTGCCGGATCGGCCATCGGGGCGGGCGGCATCGGAGCCGCTCCGCCAGCTTCGGCCGGAGCCGGGGCACCAGCGTCACATCCGCTGTCGCAACCGGCATCGCAACCACAGGGGTTGCAGCAGCTCTTCTTGCAGCAGCTCTTCTTGCAACGGCAGCTGAACAAACCGTCGAGCAGACCGCCACAGCAACGCTTCTTCTTGCAGCAACGGCTCTTCTTGCAGCAACGCTTCTTGCAGCAGCTGTTGCAACCCGTGTCGCAACCGCAGGCCGGGGCAGCATCGCAACCACAAGCCGGAGCGGCGTCGCAGCCACAGGCCGGGGCGGCGTCACAACCACAGGCGGGAGCCGCATCGCAACCGCTGTCACAGCTGCTCTTGCAGCAACGGCTCTTCTTGCAGCAACGCTTCTTGCAGTGGCAGCTGAACAGACCGTCGAGCAAACCGCCACAACGTTTCTTGCAGCAACGCTTCTTCGAGCAGCCGCTGTTGCAACCGCTGTCGCAGCCACAGGCGGGAGCGGCGTCGCAGCCACAAGCCGGGGCAGCATCACAACCACAGGCGGGAGCCGCATCGCAACCACAGGAAGCTTCCGGGGCAGCGTCACAACCACATGCTGGGGCAGCGTCGCAGCAGCTCGTGGCACAGCCACAACCGCCACCGAGCATCTGGTCCAGCAGCCCCGCACCGAAGCTCTGGCTGCTCAGGCTCACGCTAACAACTAGCGCTCCTAGAATCATGTTCCACTTCATCGAGCAACGTCTCCTTATGCTGGAACCAGTGAGCACGTGTCTTACCACATCGCCGGCAAAGCACAGCGCGACACCCTACGCAAACCAGTGTTCGTGGGGTTGAATCCGCATTCTGGCGAGAGTGTCTAGGCAGGTGTTTGTCGGCGTAGGAGCACCAGGCAGTGCCGGCGCGTGGAAAGGGGAGGTGAGCGCCCATGGTTCGCACGGACTTTCGCGTTCCTGCCAGTCGAGCCAGTCCTTGACCCGAAATGTCCATCTGACGTTTCGAACGCGGTCGGTTGTCACTTGACCACACAGCATCACTGCCGGTAACAAGCGACACCTACCGTATCGGCCAGGTAGCGCAAAGGCCTTGAGACAGCGCAAACAATTTTCAGCAAGTGGTTTACATCAACTGTTAAGTAAACCTTGCGGCACGGCGAAGGTAGGAAAACCTTGCCGATTGCCCGGCGTCCCTGGCCG
>JANQPJ010000214.1 GCA_028289525.1 Pirellulales bacterium | reverse complement strand
AGCGGCCGGCGGCCGCTCGCGAAACAGAAAAATTCAGCCGTTTCGCGAGCGGTCACCGACCGCTGTTTTTTCAAAAAAAACGACTTTGCAATCCTCCTGGCCGGCCTTGGCTCCACTCTGGAACACTCGCCCATAGGCGGCTATAATGGCTCACTTTCGCGGTCAGTTTCAGACGGCCTGCGCCCTGGCGTTGCCGTCTGGCGTTTTGATTCCCCGGGCGAGATTTTGCCATGCCGATCGTCAAGTTTGTGAACGAGAAAAAAGAAATCGAGGTTCCTGTCGGCGCGAATTTGCGCCAAGAGGCAATCAAAGCCGGGATTAACCTTTATCCCCATGTCCACAAGGTGATGAATTGCCATGGGTTTGGCGGCTGTGGCAGTTGCCGAGTGCGAGTGGTCAAGGGGATGGAAAACACGCAGCCGATGGGCGCTTTGGAAAAGGTTCGCTTTAACTGCGTTCCGGACCATCTGCCGTTGGCCTACATCGGCAACGAAGACACCATGCGGCTAGCCTGCAAGTGTACGGTCCAGGGCGACATCGAAGTCGAGACCCAACCGCCGTTGAACCTATTTGGCGAGAACTTTTTCAGCTAAGTCGCTCATCGCGTTCCCCTCCACCTGCGTTGTGCGCTCCTCATGAAGCAAGTCGTCGCGATCGTCAAACCGTTTTTGGTGGAACGCATTCTCGAAGCCTTGCGTCGAGCACCGCTTGAAGCCTGTTCGGTCCAAGAGGTCAAAGGCTTCGGACGCCAAAAAAGCTATTTGGATCAATACACCGATAGCGAATATTCGCTTGCCTTCTTGCCCAAGGTCGAGATCACCCTGTGGGTTGACGACATTCGCGTGGAAGAGATTGTCCGCAAGATTGTCGAGGTCGCCCGCACCGGGCGCATGGGCGATGGCAAAATTTTTGTGTTGCCGGTCGGAGCCTGCGAGGCGGAAATTGATATCGCGGCCTCATCATAATGCCTGAGCCATGACAACCCGCATCGCCGCGTTGAAAACAGTCGCCGCGTTTGCCAAATATCTAACGGCTCACCAAATCGATTTGCGGCTAGACGACCGATTGACCGTAGGAACCGATTCACCATTGCGTCAACCGGCCACGGTCGCCGGTCGCACGCTGGGCAACCGCTGGTGTGTCCATCCGATGGAAGGTTGGGACGGCACGCAGGATGGCAATTGCACTGAGCCGATGCTCCGCCGTTGGCGCCGTTTTGGGGCCAGCGGGGCCAAACTCATCTGGGGCGGCGAAGCGATGGCCGTCACGGCTGAGGGCCGCGCCAATCCGAACCAATTGATTCTCTGTCGCCAGAACCTCAACAGTTTTCTGGCCCTACGCCAAGCGACGCTTGATGAACACCGGCGCCGTTATGAGCAGACCGACGATGTGCTGCTGGGGTTTCAGTTGACCCATTCTGGCCGGTTTTCGCGCCCCGACGGTCGACTGGTGCCCCAGGTGGCCTATCGCCATCCGGTGCTTGACCGCAAATTTCAGGTCGACAGCGAGCGGTGTGTCATCTCAGATGACAAGGTTCGACGGCTGATCGACCGGTATATCAAGGCGGCCAAGCTATCGGCTCAGGTGGGTGCAGATTTTGTCGACATTAAACACTGCCATGGCTATCTGTTACACGAGTTTCTCTCGGCCCATACCCGGCCAGGCCCGTTTGGCGGCAGTTTTGAAAACCGCACGCGAATCTTGCGCGAGGTGACCTCCGGCATTCGCGCGGAAGTGCCTGGCCTGTTGATCGGCGTGCGGTTGAGTGCGTTTGACATCCTGCCCTATCGGCCCGATCCCGATCGTAGCGCGCCAGGCAAACCTGGCCTGGGCGTGCCGGAATCGTTTACCGGCGACCGGTACGATTATGGCTTCGGGGTCAAGCCAGATGATCCTACGCAGCCGGATTTGACCGCTGCGATCGAGTTTTTGGAACTTCTGGACGAACTCGACATCCGTTTGGTGAACATTTCCTGCGGCAGTCCGTACTACAACCCTCACATTCAACGCCCGGCCCTGTTTCCGCCCAGCGACGGCTATCAGCCGCCAGAGGATCCGCTCGTCGGCGTGGCCCGACAGATTCAAGCGGTGGCTCATTTGAAAGCTCGCTTTCCGCAACTCTTTCTGGTCGGCTCAGGCTACTCTTATCTACAAGAATATCTGCCGCACGTTGCCCAATATTACCTGAGGACAGGCCAGGTCGACTCGGTCGGTCTGGGGCGTGCCGTGCTGAGCTATCCGGAGATGCTGGCCGACGCCACCACGACCGGTCAGCTCGACCGGCGGCGGATTTGTCGTACGCTGAGCGATTGTACCACCGCGCCTCGCAACGGCTTGCCGAGCGGGTGCTATCCGCTGGACGAATACTACAAGCAGACCGACGACGCCAAGCGTTTAAAGGCGTGCAAGCAAGCTGTTTGACCGATTCGAAATCTGAAATTCAAATATCAGTCGTTCCAAATTCCCCGCGTTGATCAAAAGCAGCGGTCGGTGACCGCTCGCGAAACAGAGTAATACAAGCACGACGCGCGAGCGAGTGAATCCTAGATTGCACGGTCAACTCGCTTGCGCTTCGTGTTTGTCTTAGTTTTAAGACAAAGCCATTCGAACAGGATTACCCAGACTTGAACTTCTATCAACGAACAAGGTGGCCCATGGCGCTGTTGATCGTCACGGCCGGCGGCTGCGCTCAGCCTGTCCAGGCCGAACGGCCTGCCCGACTGACCGCCAAACCGTCTGGCGACATCGTTCAGGTACTGGTTGACGACCGGCCGCTGGCCACGCTCCGCTTAAAACATTCGCTACGACCGATCGTCTATCCGATCTACGGACCGGGTCAAATTCCGATGACTCGCAATTATCCGATGCGCAAGGGTGTGTCTGGCGAGGCGGACGACCACCCCCATCACCACTCGATGTGGTTTGGGCATGAGGATGTGGGTGGCGTCGATTTTTGGCACGACGGTCCACAATGTGGCCGCGTGGTCCACGAACGCTTGGTCGGCGTGCAGGCTGACGACACGCGCGTCGAAGTGACGGCCGATCATCGTTGGCAGGCAGCCGATGGTCGGACGGTTTGCACCGACACGACCCGCTGGATGTTTTCGGTCACTGCTGCTGCCGCTGGTTCTGCCCAGCCTGTGGCTCGACAGATCGACTGGACCATCACGCTCAAGGCCTCGCACGGTGCGGTGACCTTGAGCGATCGTAAAGATGCCGGGATGTCGATTCGCACGCATCCGAACCTGCGTCTGGAAAACGATCCTGATCGGGGAGCGACAACGGCCGTCGGCACGGCGGTCAACAGCCGTGGCGTGCGCGGGCGAGCGGTGTGGGGGCAGCGTGCCAGTTGGGTCGACTACTCGGGCCGGATTGGTGGTCAAGTGGTGGGCGTGGCTCTGTTCGATCATCCCGGGAATTTGCGCCATCCGACCTACTGGCATGCCCGACACTACGGTCTGGTGGCCGCCAATCCGTTTGGCCGTCAAAAATTTGCTGGCCGAGCGGCTGAAGATGGTGCCTACACGATCCCGGCCGGCGAGTCGCTCACGCTTCGCTACCGGTTTGTTTTTCACGCCGGCAACGCGGCCGAAGCCAGCATCGACCGGCTCTATCGGGCGTATGTCCAAGAAGAATAGAAAATAAAATCCGAGGCAACACTTCAGCCGAGCGAAGTGAAAGATTTTGGCCGAAGGCCTTTTTCACCGTAGCTAGGGCAAATTACCAAAATACGTGGTGATGTTTCGTCGAGAAATCCCGGTGAAGACTAGGTGTCGTCCGCCACAGTAAAAAGCAACTTGCTTTAGGGCAGGCGCGGCGTCGCCCTAGGACTGGCTGATTTGCCCTGCCCCAACCGTCACGGGAGTTGATCCAACGCCCCGGAGCGCCTATGCTAAATTGTTTGGGAGACTTGACTTGACGTACCCCCAGGCTCCCTGCTCGATGCCTTCCCTTTGGCGAGGAAAACCGACGTGGCCACACGCACCCCTTCCAGCACATCTGCCCAGGTGTCTACCGGCGCTGATATTCTGATCCAGTCGCTGGTTAACCACGGGGTCGAGACGATTTTCGCCTACCCTGGCGGGGCCAGTATGCCGTTGCACCAGTCGTTGCGCCGTTTTCATGGGCAATTACGCACGATTCTGCCGCGTCACGAACAGGGAGGCGGCTTCGCGGCCCAAGGCTATGCCCGTTCAACAGGCCGAGTAGGCGTCTGCATGGCCACCAGCGGCCCCGGTGCCACGAACCTGGTCACCGCCCTGGCCGACGCCAAGCTAGACAGCATTCCGATGGTCGCCATCACCGGTCAGGTGCCTACGCCGGTGATTGGCTCGGACGCCTTCCAAGAAACCCCGATCGTCGAGGTTTGCCGAGGAATTACCAAGCACCACTACCTGATTACCGATGTTGAAGATATTCCCCGAGTGGCCAAAGAGGCGTTTCACATCGCCACCACCGGCCGCCCCGGACCGGTGCTGATCGACATCCCTAAAAACATTCAAATCGCCACCACGGCGCCGAACTACGACGTGGCGATGGATCTGCCTGGCTACTTGCTAGAAGAGCGAGTGGCCAAGCCGGAACAGATTCGTCGGGTTGCCGCGGCAATCAAGCAGTCGAAACGGCCAATTATCTACGCCGGTGGCGGCATCATCACGGCCGGGGCCAGCGACGAGCTGCGCGCCTTGGCCGCCAAGACCGGCATCCCAGTCGCCACCACGGTCATGGGACTGGGCGCCTATCCGAACGAAGGACCGTTGAGCCTGGACATGCTCGGCATGCACGGCAGTGTCTATGCCAACCAAGCCGTGAACGAAGCCGATCTGTTGTTGGCCCTGGGCGTGCGATTCGACGATCGTGTGACTGGCAAAGTGGCCGAGTTCTGCAAGCACGGCAAGATTGTCCACATCGACATCGACCCGTCGGAAATCAACAAGATCAAAACGGCCCATTATCCAATCGTGGCCGACCTGAAGACGGCCCTGGGCGAATTAAACCAGATTGTCGAGCCGCCGGACGACATCCGCGATTGGATCACCCAGGTAGAAACATGGAAACAGGCCGACCCGTTTCGATATGACGAGTCGTTCGACGGCATTTTGGCCCAACACGCCATCTCCGAGCTATGGCAACAGTCGATCGACCACGATCCGGTCGTGGCGGTGGGCGTCGGCCAACATCAAATGTGGACAGCCCAATTCTTCAAGTTCCGCAATCCGCGCACGTTTATGTCGAGTTCCGGGCTGGGAACCATGGGCTTTGGCTTGCCGGCGGCGATGGGCGCTCAAGCGGCCCACCCCGGGCGCTTAGTCGTCGACATCGACGGCGATGGCAGCTTTTTGATGAACGTTCAAGAGCTGGCCGCCTGTGTGTGTGAAAAGCTGCCAGTCAAGGTGTTGTTGCTCAACAACCAACACCTGGGCATGGTCGTGCAATGGGAAGACCGGTTTATGCAAGGCAATCGGGCTCACACCTACTTGGGCCCGATCGACAATCCCGAAGCGACCGGCGACGGCAACGGCCTGGGGCCCGACGTGCGCTACCCCGACTTTGTCTCGATCGCTAAGGGGTTTGGCTGTGGCGCGGCCTATGTGAAGAAAAAGAGTGACTTGAAGGCGGCCATCGCCGAGATGATCGCCTACGACGGGCCGTTTGTCTTGGACGTGGAAGTCCCGTACCAAGAACACGTGCTGCCAATGATCCCCACGAACATGACCGTCAAGGACTTGATCAAGGAATGATTCGTCGCACGATCAGCATGGCGTTGCACTGGCAAATTCTCTGGGCCATGCTGCTGGGCGCTGGGCTGGGGATCTCGCTCAACGCCTCGCTCGGCAGCCAGCGGATGGACGCGCCGTTGGCCGTCGAAGGCGCTCAGGCCCAATTGCACAGTATGTCGCAGGCAGCCACCGTCCACCCAGGCACGGTCTGGATCGAAGACACCCCGAATCAGGTGTTGATCGAAATTCGCCGCCAGGAGCCTGCTGCGAGCGAGCCGGCGGTGCGTCGCGTCCTGGTGCGTGGAAAGCTCAAGAACCCGGTCGAAAACTGGCCGGCCCCGGCGCGAGCCGAGGAGGCGATTCCCCGGACCGAAGTCCCCACGCTCAAGCAACTCAAAGCGGCCGACCCCGAGGCCTACATCTTGTTCCAACTCTATGGCCGTTCGACTGCCCGACGCTTGGGCGATGGGGCCAAAGCGATTGGCGACCTGTTCTTGCGGCTGTTGAAGATGGTGTCGGTGCCGTTGATCGTGGTTTCGCTGGTGACCGGAGTGACCGGCCTGGGCCGTGCCGAACGGCTAGGCCAAATGTTTGGCCGTACGCTGTTGTATTACGTGACGACCAGCATGCTGGCCATTGTGACCGGCATGGTGCTGGTCAACCTGATTCAGCCTGGCGCATCGGCCAAACCGGCCGATCCAGCGCCGGTGGTCGTGGCCGACGCCGGGTCGCCGGCACTCCAACCAACGGCCAAGCCTCGCGAAGGCAAGAGCCTGGGTACCGTGCTGTTCGAACAGCTGCACAACATGATTCCAACCAACCCGTTCGGCGCGTTGGCCGGGGGGAATTTTTTGTCGATCATCTCGTTCAGCCTGGCATTCGGCGTGTTTACGATTCTGGTCGGCGGCAAAACGGCCGAAACGATTTCCGAGTTGGCCGAAGCCTCTTTTGAAGTCATCATGCGCATGACAATGGCAATCATCCGCCTGGCGCCGCTCGGCGTGTTGTTCTTGATGCTATCGGTCACGGCCAGCCAAGGGGTCGGCGTGTTCGCTGCGCTGGGCATGTACATGGTGACCGTGGCCTGTGGGCTGCTGGCCCATGCCTGCATCACGATGCCAGTGATCTTGAAGTTCGTCGCCCGGCGGAGTCCACCAGAGTTTGCCAAGGCGATGAGCCCGGCGCTGCTGACCGCCTTTAGTTCAGCCTCGAGTAACGGCACACTGCCGTTGACGATGACTTGTGCCGAGGAACGGGCCGGAGTGAGCAATCGGGTTACTTCGTTTGTGCTGCCGTTGGGGGCCACGATCAACATGGACGGCACGGCGCTCTACGAAGTCGTGGCGGTGCTGTTCATTGCCCAATTGACGCCTGGCATCGATCTCACGATTGCCGAGCAGGTGATCGTGGCCGTCACTGCCTTGCTGGCCAGCATCGGGGCAGCCGGAATTCCCCATGCCGGACTGATTATGATGGTGATCATTCTCCAGGCCGTAGGCTTGCCTACCGAAAGCCAAGGCTTGATTATTGCGGTCGATCGCGTGCTCGATATGCTGCGCACCAGCGTGAACGTGTGGAGCGACTCGTGTGGATGCGCCGTGATCAGCCGGTTTGAAGTGAATCGTGTTTGACGCTTGTTTTAAGATCAAGTCTCGTTCACATCGCCAAAGAGCCCTGGGGGGCACGATGTCTCGACCGATTTTCATCTCGTCCTGTTTGCTCTGCTCGACCACCGTTTGTCTGACGCTGCTGGTCGCGTCCCTCGCTCAGGCACAGCAGCCGGCCGAAAACCAACCGGCTCTCGAGGCCCAAAAGCTTGACTTGCGCAGGCTGGTCGGTTTCGATGTCCAGAAACAATCGCCGAGCGCCGCAGCTCTGGAATCCGCGATCCAAAAATTTCAGCAAGGCCAGTTCAACGATGCCCGAGCGGCGTTGGACCAAGCTCGCCGCCAAGACCCAAGGCTGCCGTCGACCGACGTGTTGCTGGCGAAATTGTTTTCGCTTGCCCAACGACGCGAGGTGGCCCTGGCCATGCTGGAGCAGGCAGCAATCAACACGCCAGACGAACCGGACATCTATCTGCTGCTGGGCGAGTCGTCGTTGGTCGGCAACCAGCTCACAATCAGCCAGCTCTGTTTCGACAAAGCGGCCGTTTGCATGCGTTCCTTCGACAAGCAATCGCCCCGCCGGCGGGGGCTGGCATTTCGGTTGCTGGGAGGCTATGCCGCGGTGGCCGAACGCCGTCAACAATGGGCGAAAGCGGCCGGCTATCTCAAACGTTGGGCCAAGGCCGATGCGACCAACGCGGTTGCCCAACAACGGCTTGCCCGAGCAACGTTTGAAACCGGCGACCAGGAAACGGCTTATCAAATGTTTCAAGAGGTCGTACGTCGCGATGCCGAATCGGCCAGTGCCGCCGCCATGATGGCCCAGCTACTGCAAGGCAAGAACAAAATCGAACAGGCGAAGCAGTATGTTGCCCAGGCGATGCAAGCTCGTCAGGCAAACCTGAAGACACGGCTGACCGTGGGGATTTGGTTATTGACCGTCGACGAGGTTCAGCACGCCAAGCGTTATGTGCAGGAGACGGTTCAGGCTCATCCGTCGTCGTCCGAGGCCCAGTTGCTGGCCGGGGTCTTGGCACGCTTGCAAAAAAATCATCGAGCAGCCCGCCGATACTTCGAGCAGGCTCACCGTTTAGCGCCCGACTCGTTCGAGGCCGCCAACTACTATGCCTTGGCCCTGGCTGCCGACGACGATGCCGAGCAGCGTGCCCAGGGGCTGGCGCTGGCCGAGCAAACCCAACGAAAATTCACCAACCATCGCCCCGCAGCGATTGCACTCGGCTGGATCTACTATGGCCAAGGAAAACGGGAGCAGGTGGCCAAGATCCTAGGGCGGGCAGTTCTGCCTGACCAGATGACGCCTGACAGCAACTACTTCGTGGCCCAAATCATGTTCGACCAGGGCCGGTTGGCCCAGGCCAAAGGACTGTTGGAGACGGCCTTTCGCTCGCCGATCCTGTTTGTCTATCGTCGCGACGCCGAAAACTTGCGCGAACAGATCAAGCTGGCCGAGGTTCGTCAAACCATCAAGCCAGACAGCCGTTAGAGCAACTCGAACTTAGAGCAGCTTTCAGGTTTGTGTAGCGATGTTTCGTCGGAAAACCTCGGCAAAAACTAGGTCGCGTCCGCTACGGTAAAAAGCAACTTGCTTTAGCCGGCCTGACACACAACGATTGTTTGCCGCACGGTGTCGGCCGAGGCGTGAAAGGCAACCACCTCGTCGGCCGACAGTGGTGGCTCCAACGCTCGAGCAATGCCGGCACGCCCGACGACCGCCGGTACCGACAGACAAACATCATGCACACCAAGATAGCCGTCAATCAGCGTGCTGACTGGCATGGTGCGCCGTTCGTCATGCACAATGCTTTCGAGGATCAGTCCCGCGGCCAGAGCGACCGCGTAGTTGGTGAACCCTTTTTTCTGGACCACCTCATACCCAGACCGAACCGTCTCGTCGAACAACCGCCCCACGGTTTGCGTAGGCGGAATCGGTTCGCCACCGGTCAAGGCCAGACTGAGCGCCGGGAATTGGGTGTCGCCATGTTCGCCGAGAATATAAGCCCTCAGGTCGTCCGGATGGATGTTCGCATGGGCGGAGAGCAATGCCCGAAACCGGCCGCTGTCGATCAGCGTGCCAGTGCCGAGCACCCGACTGGCCGGAAACCCTGACCATTGCAAAGCGAAATAGGTCATCACGTCGACCGGGTTCGTCACGACCAGCAAGATCGCTTCCGGGCTCGCGGCGGCCAAGGGAGGAATCAACTGGCGAAACAACCGCGTATTGCCCAAGCCCAGCTCGGCCCGATCGGCAATGTCGCGGGGCTGGGGCACCGAGGCGCACACCACCACTACATCCGAGCCGCTGGTATCCTCTACCTGACCAGCCCGAATCGTCATCCGATGATCGGCAAACGCGCTGGCGTGCGCCAAATCGCGTGCTTCGCCGTCGGCGACTTCTTCGGTTCGATGCACCAACACCAACTCGTCGGCCAGTCCTTTGATTACCACGGTAAAGGCCAACGCCGATCCAACGCGTCCGATCCCGACGACCGAAATTTTCATGCGTTTTCGACCACGGTCGAGCGTGCCGTCAAGCAGGCTAAGCGCTGCCGGCACACCTGAACGATTAAATCAACACTCTCTTCCATGCTCAAATCTTCACGGTTGATCACCAAATCATACAGATGGGGATCGGACACATCGTGATGGAAATAGGTGTCGATGAAGTCGTGGCGTCCTTGGTCGGTGTGAGCAATCAGCTTTTCGGCCTCCACGCGCGTCAACGCTCGCCGGCTGCGCAAGCGAGCGATCCGTTGTTCCATTGGGGCCACGATTTGAATGCGGATTCCTCGATCGCGCGGCAACATGAACTGGGCGCCCCGGCCCACGAACACACTGCTGGTATGTTGAGCGGCCATCAGAATCACATGGCCCAAGCGGACCACATATTCCGATTGGGTCATGATCTTACCGCCGAGCCATTTTCCAAACACTTCGAGCAACCAGTTGCTGGTGCTTTCGTCAACAAACTCCAGCATCGTACGGGGCACGTCATACTGATCGGCCATGTTCGACAGGAGATCCTGGTTCAGCAGTTCCCAGCCGAGTTGCTCGCTGGCCTGCAGGGCGATTTCGCCGCCTCCGGCGCCTAACTCGCGCGACACGGTCAAATAGGGATGGATTTGCTCAGGCAGCTCGGCCGTTTCTTGCCGCGACGCCAACTGCTCTAGCGCTTTGGCGTCATACATCCAGCGTCGCATCTGTGCTTCGGCCACTCGGGCAGTCCCGGCGCCGATCGCCACATGGCGTGTCTTCATCGTCGTACCCTCCTACGAACGAGGAAAGTGAGAAATCGACCACGAACAATTGACATGCTGCATCAGGCCGCTGATGCCTGGCACCAGTTGGGCCTTGCTCTTGGAAGCGACATCAGTATACCAAATTTGACCGATTTGGAGAAAACAATGGCCAGTTTGCAAGCGATGTGCTAGACGACTCTAGCCGCGACGCGACGCGTCGCCGGGGCGCTAGAGCAAAAGTTTGTCGTCATTGAGTTTACTGTGCTCTAGCATCCCGGCGACGCGTCGCGTCGCGGCTAGGAGCGTCTAGCGCATCTTTCAATCGCTTTGGCGGATTGCCGCCGCTTCGCGCCTCAAACGCTCGGCATCATGCACGCGTTCAGGAAAGGCGGCCAGGAACCCTGCCAAGCCGGTCAGGCTCTCGGCCAACTCTTCCCGATACTGAGGAACCTTTGGATGGCGAAGCAGCAAGACGCGATATTGTCCAACGGCAGCCGTCCAGGTGGATTCGGCGGTTGCCTGACGATCATCCGAGGCGGTTGCCAGCTGTTGGGCCAAGCGGTTCAACGTGCGGGCATGGCTTTGCTGATAGGTCGGCGCGTTGGGATACTGGTCGACCAACCAGCTGGTTTGCTGAAGCGATTCGCGCAGCGCTGTTTCGGCCGCTGCCCAATCGCCACGCTCGCCGGCCAGTTGGCCCAGCAAGCGATAGTCGTCGGCCAACGCCGCCTTGAACGCACGGTCGGTTGTTTGACTTGGGGAGGCCAATTGATGAATGTCGATCGCTTGCCGGCAGAGCGAGGCCGCTTGCTCGCGGTTGCCTTGCTGAGCCCACACGGTGGCCAAACCGTATCGAGCGCTGCCCAACAGCCGTCGGGTTTCGAGCGACTGATCGCCTTGCCGGTCTAACTGACTGAGCAGCGCCAGCGACGCTTGATAAGCCTGAGCCGCTTCGTCCAGTTGCCCTAGGGTTTGTTGGAGTTTGCCGCGCGTGAGCCGGTTTTCGGCCAACACGCGACGCAGTTCGTCTCGCTCGGGAAACAGCCGAACCAAGCGGTCTCCCCGAGAGATTGCCTGGGTGTTGATCGTCTCGGCATCTGATGTTCGACCGAGCGCAATGAGCAAAGTGGCCAAGCGATTGGCAACCAACAGGCTGGCCAACTGGCTGTCGGTGTCCAGGGGAAACTGTTCGACCAACCCACGCTGCAAGGCGAGCGCCTGGCGGTAACTGGCTTCGGCCTGATCGTGTTGGCCAAGCGACTGTTGGATCACCCCGACTCGCCCGAAGGAACTGGCCGCCAGACGACGCACGTCGGGATCACGGTCATGGTTGGCCAGCAAGGTTTCGGCCACCGCCAAGGCATCGGCCAGCAGCGCGTGGCGTAGGGTTTCGGCCTCTGGGAAATGGGGTGCCCAATCATCGGCCACGCGGCCCAACAGCCGATCGACGGCTGCCTGGGCTTCGCGCAGATTGTCTTCGGCCCGCTGGCGTTGATGTTGGGCATCGCGGGCGTGCTCGACAGCCTGGGTGCGTTGCTGCTTGGCCAAACGCAGGTTTGCCTGGGCTCGCCCTTCGGCCCGAAATACCAAGGCCATGGCAACCGACAGCCCGACGACCACCAACGTGAGCGTCGCGAGCATGGCCCACACCGTCCGTGGATGACGGCGCGACCACCCCAAGGCACGTTCGGTCCACCGTGCCCGCCGGGCTGCAATCGGCCGGTCTTCGACAAACCGGGCTAAGTCTTCAGCCATTTGCCCAGCGGTCGCATAGCGGGCCGAGGGCTCTTTGGCGATCGCTTTGAGAATGATCGTCTCCAGATCGACCGGAATCGCCCGATTCACCCGACGGGGCGCTGGCGGATGCCGCTGGGCAATCGCACGAATCAAATCGGCCTGAGCCTGTTCGTCCAGCGCCGGTCGACCGGTAACCAGTTCGTAAATCGTGACCCCCAGCGCGTAGATATCGGCCCGATGATCGACTTGAGCCCGAGGGCCTTCGACCTGCTCGGGGCTCATATAGCGTAGCGTACCAACCAGCGCTCCGGTAACCGTCAAGTCGCCCCCGCCGGTCGAACGGGCCAGCCCAAAATCGGTGATCCAAAGATGACCGTCCGGCTGAACCAGCAAGTTCGATGGCTTGATGTCGCGATGTACAATTCCTTGCCGATGCGCATAGTCGAGCGCTTCGGCTGCCTGATGTCCCAGTCGGGCAGCCGCTCGAAAGGTTTCTGCCTGCTGGTCGTCCGCACACGTCGTGCGCAGCGATGCCAGGTTTGCCAACGTGGTCCCGGTCAGATCGACCGACGCGGAGGAATGCTCGTCAAGCGAGCCAATCACATCGGCCAAGGTCACCCCATCGACCAATTGCATCGCATAGTAATGCACCCCCCGTTCGCTGCCGACTGAATAGACCGGCACAACGTGACCGTGATGCAATTGGGCCGCCGCTTGGGCCTCCTGCTTAAATCGGGCTAACTGCCGGTTGTCCAACACGCTGGCAAACGGCAACACCTTGAGCGCTACCCGACGGTCGAGCGAAAGCTGGCGAGCTTCATACACCAGCCCCATGCCGCCGCGTCCGATCTCGCCAAGAATCTCAAAATCTCCCAGCCGTCGGGCAACCAGTTCCGCCGGCCGCACGTCGCTCGGCCCTCCCAGTTCGGCCATGGCAGTCATCGTGGGCACCAGACCTCGCAACCGCTCAGCATGTTGAGGATGCTGCCGGCAAATCGCTTCAACATCAATCGGTTGACCAGAACGTACCTGTTGGCTGAGCGATTCGAAGAGCGCGAGAAACGTTTCTTCGTCGGCCGTCGCGGGCGCGGGGGTTGGGTCGGAGCGGTTCATGTCGGGTCTTCGACCAAGTCGCCTCCCAGCACGCTCCGCAAACGTTCGATCGCCCTCAGATGCCGCATGCTGACCGCGCCGGGGGAAATCGACAGCAGCGAGGCGATCTCTTTCGTCGGCATTTGCTCCAAATAGCGCAGCACCAGCACTTCTCGGTCGAGATCGGAAAGCTGGGCCAAGGCTTCGGTCAGACGCGACAACAGTTCTTGCCGAACTACCGCGTCAGGCGGCGCGGTGTGTTCCGAAGCCAGCAGCGCCGCCAGCGTCACGGACGATTGGTCTGGCGAAGGCGCTAGATGTTGCTCTCGGGTTACAGTGCGCCGTTGGGCGTCAACATGCCGGCGGTGAAGCTGAATCAAACGTTCCCAGGCGAGCCGTCGCAGCCAAGCTAAAAAGGGAATCGGCTCATCCCGCAGATAGCCCGGCAGCTTACTGGCAGCCAGGGCCAGCGACTCTTGCACCACATCCGAGGCATCCATGCGGGTTGCCATACGGCGATCCATCCGAGCCTGCACCATCCGCTTCAAGGGTGCCCGATGTCGCTCCAGCAGTTGGTTCACTGCGTCGGCATCGTTCTTTTTGGCGCGGGCCAGCAGTTCCGCGATTTCCCGTTCGACCGTTGACATGCCATCTTCTCCGGCTCCAGGTGGCGAGATTGCCACCAACGTCTATTCTAACGTGGAGCAGAGCGAACGGCAAAAATGGCCCCTGTGGTCCAGGAGAACTGCGAAGTCGAAAAGCAGCGACCGGTGGTCGAAGCGCGAA
>JANQPJ010000186.1 GCA_028289525.1 Pirellulales bacterium | reverse complement strand
CCACAGCTCGATGTGACGAAACGGCTAATCGCCGTGGATGTCGCCGACGGGGTGACGACGATGTACAGCCCTACCAGCCCGCTAACCCGGGATGAACTCGATCTGGTTCAGGCCATGGGCAACAGCCTGGTGCTCGACGAACTACTGCCTGGCCGCGAGGTGGCGATCGGTGACACCTGGTCGCATTCGCCAGAGACCATCGGAGCCCTGGTCGGTCTCGACCCGGTTGCCCACTGCGAGGTCGAGAGCCAGTTAACCAAAGCTTCGGACAAAGTCGCGTTGATTCAACTGAAAGGCCGTGTCCACGGAGCGGTCGAAGGCGTGTCAACCGAATTAGAGCTGAAGGCCAAATACCATTTTCACCTCGAACAACAACGAATTACCGCGATTGTGCTGGCCATCCGCGAACAGCGAGCCATCGGCCACGTGGGGCCAGGTGCCGAGGTGGTGGCCAAATTGAAGATGGCGATTCGGCCGATTGCCAAGTCGGCCGCTCTGGCTAAAACACCGATTGCGGAATTCGACACCCCCCCCACCGCCGCCGAGACCAATCTGATCCACCAAACGGTCGACGGCGTCATGCGGTTTGCCACCGATCGTCGTTGGTATGTCACTGGTGACGAACGACCATTGACCGTGCTACGACTGATCGATCGCGGCGACTTGGTGGCGCAATGTAACGCGTCGACCGTCGTCCGGCGTTCGGCAGCCAGTCGGGTATCACTGGAACAATACCAGCAAGACGTGCAGCATTCGCTGGGCGATCGCTTCCGTCAGATTGTTTCGGCCGCCCAATGGACCGACGATCACGGTCAACTTGTCTATCAGATCATCGCCCAAGGTGAGGTCGAGGGCCTGCCGATCCAGTGGCGTTACTATCTGGTGGCCGCTCGCAGTGGCCGCCGGGCTGCCTTTTCGTTTACCGTCGATGGCAAATTGGCCAGTCGTCTCGGCACGGCTGATCGCCAAATCATCGACACGGTCGAGTTGCTAGACGATTCGATTGCGCAAAACGAAAGTTCGCCTGCGGAAACAAAACCAGCCCCGGCAACCAAACCGGCCCAAGCGGCAAATACCACCAAGACCAAACCGAACACGAAAACACCAGCTCAGCGTCGCACAGCCAAACCTGCACCTGCGGCCGCCAAGCGTCCGGCAGCCCAGGCGAAGAGTGAGCCCTCGGCGAAGACCACAACGCCCAAACCGGCTCAACCGGCAACTCGTCCTCAGATGGCCGAGAAAAAACCGATCACTGCCGTGCCTCAAACGGCGGCGCGGCCACGCAAATCGCGTCTTCGGCGTTAGCAAGCGTCCTGGACAGCGCCACGTCTGTCGGAAATACAAGCCCGACGCGCAAGCGAGGGAAGACGTTCCACTCAAATTCCCTCGCTTGCGCGTCGGGCTTGTATTGGTTTTGAAATACGCTCTAGTCGGTTGTACAACTTCTTCTCTCGGCCAGTAAAACCATGATTCGGCGAGATGAGTCAAACGCACCCGATGCTTCGGCCCGCTGGACGCTGATTTCCCAAGTGGATCATGCCCGTTTGGCCGGCCAACTGGCTCGGCATTGGCGCGACCAGACCTTCGCTCCGCCCGAGGTGATGGCCGAGATCCTGGCCGCCATCGATCACCACGACGATGGTTGGCTGGCTTGGGATCGCGCCCTGGCGGTTGATGAGGCCAGTCGCCCACGAACGTTCACCGAACTGACGCTCGACGAGACGCTGCCGATTTGGGATGCTTCGATCACTAAGGTCGAACCACTGGGCTCGCTGGCCGTTTGGCTGGTGGCAGGCCATTTTGTCGCTTTGCTCAAAGCCTCGGATCGTCAGACGAGCGGGCCAGGGCAAGCTTGGCTGGCGCGCATCGACCGTTTACAGGCAGACCGTTTGACCGCCTGGCAGACAGGCGACCGCACGCTTGAACAAGCCACCTATGGCCTTCGACTGCTGCAAATGTTCGACGCGATGAGTTTGTGGCTCTGTTGCCGTGAGTTTCCAGACACCTGGATCCGAACGGCTCCCGATGGGTCGGAGCTGCGTTGGTCGATGATTGACCCGAAAACGGCAACGGTCGCTCCCTGGCCATTTTCCGAGCCGGAATTCACCGTTTCGACGCCAGCGGCTCAGGTTCTTAGGTCAGCCTGTACCGGCGACCAGCGCCCGCTCGTGGCCGACGGGCAGCAGCGGGCGCTCCACTGGCGCATCATGCCTGGCGATGTCTAGCTGAGCTTGACGACCTTGCCGTGAACGCCTGTGGCGGCATAGAATCAACCGCGCAGAAAGCCAAGGTGTTTCACGCTTCGGCCACCGGCCGCTGCTCCCTCGCCCCGCTAGCGTACCGTTTAATCTATGAAAATCGCCTATCTTGATTGCGCAAGCGGCATCAGCGGCGACATGACGCTGGCGGCCCTGCTCGACGCTGGGGTCGACCTGAACGCAATCCAACAAGGGATCGATTCGCTCGGCCTGCCTGAGTGCCGGCTTGTGGAACATGAAGAACACCGGCGCGGCTTTCGGGCACGATGCCTGATGGTCACAGCTCCGGTCGAAAAGGCCCATCGCACGCTCAGCCAGATTTTGGCCATGATCGCCGGCAGCCGGTTGTCGGCCGCCCAACAAGCTCTGGCCAGCAAGATTTTTACCCGACTGGGCGAGGCGGAAGCCAAAGTCCACGGCACTTCGGTCGAGCAAGTTCACTTTCATGAAGTCGGTGCGATCGACTCGATTGTCGACATTGTCGGCGCGGCGATTGGCTGGGATTTGCTCGAGGTGGATCAAGTCATGGCCTCGCCAGTCCCGACCGGCCAAGGATTTGTCGAAATTGCCCATGGCCGCTGCTCGATTCCCGCCCCAGCCACGGCCGAGTTGCTGTGCGGCGTGCCATTGGCCAACTCGCCGGTGGAGGCCGAATTGACCACGCCGACCGGCGCGGCGATCCTCACTACGCTGGTCGAGCGTTTTGGGCCGCTTCCTAGCATGACCGTCGACCGCATTGGCTATGGCGCTGGCCAGCGTGACTTGCCCAGTCAAGCGAACATCTTACGGCTGCTAGTAGGCCATCGGTCGCCAGCCCCACCGGCTCAGGAGACCGTCTGGCAATTGGAAACGAATTTGGACGACATCTCTGGCGAATGGCTCGGCCACACGGTTGCCCAGCTCTGGGAAGCCGGGGCGTTGGATGTTTACACCAGTTCGATTCAGATGAAGAAGAACCGGCCTGGCGTCTGCCTGACCGTGTTGTGCCAGGCGAGCGATTTGGCCCGGCTGGAAACGATCATGTTTCGAGAAACAACCACGCTGGGCATTCGCCGCCTGCCGGTCGCACGTCATACGCTCGCTCGAGAGACCATCCACGTAGAAACTCCGCTAGGCGCAATCGCCGGCACGGTGGCCCAATTGCCAGACGGCCAGACCGCATTTTCACCGGAGTTCGAGTCGTGCCGCTCGGTGGCCACGGCTCACAACCTGCCCTTGCGTGAAGTGTACCTGGCTGCCCGCTTGGCATTCGACCGTCAAGGGTAGCTCTAGGCATTACCAGAAAACTCGTCGTCAAGTCATCTCGATTTAAAGCCTAGGAGATAACGGCATTCGAATTTGATGGGGTTGCAAGCTTCTGTTTGCCCCTAGCCGCGACGCGATGCGTCGCCGGGGCGCTACAAAAAACGAATGTCATCGTCTGCTAGACCGGCCGGTTCATTAGTCGCCCTACTGCAAAGGAAAACATGCCGTGACTGCACCGTTGGCCGTGATGGACTGGACCATCGTGGGCTTACTGGCTCTGGTTGTCTTTACCTGGGTCTTGCTCCGACGGTGGCATCGCTATTTCAAACGTCGCCAGACCGATCCGTCACCTGTGGTCAAGGTTCCTCGACCAGATGACCAGGCAGCGAGCCGCCCCAGCTATTCCGACGTGTCGCCTGAACTGCTCAAGTTCGAGGTGCAACTCGAAGAACGGGCACGCGAGCTGATGGCGCAGCTCGACTCGAAAATGGTCGCTCTGATGCATCTCATCCGCGACGCCCGGCAGTGTATTGACCGGCTCGAAATGGCGCAACACGGTCCGACCACCGATGAAGCCACGCCCCAGGCTCCCGTGGAGACTCCCCCGCTAGACCCCGAACTGGTAAAGATTCACGCATTGGCCAAACAGGGCTTTAGCGCGGTCACGATTGCTCACCAAGTCGAGCGGCCGTTGGACGAGATCGAAAAAATCCTCGGCCACCGCTGACCAACCAGAAACGAGGGCTGGGGCTACTCGTCTTCCGTGCCTGAATCGGTCAGCCCCAGCCGGGCCAACCAACGGCCCTTGGCCGAAGATTGCGAACTGTCATCGCCCGAACTGCCAGCAGCGGCCTGTTTCTCGAGCGCGGCCACTTTGTTTTCCAGTTCCATCCGATCTCGGGCAATTTTGGCTCGCTCGACCGAGATGTCGATTTCTGCTTGTCTGAGTTTCTCTTCCCACTCAGACTGGAGCGCTACCAAACGGTCTCGCTCCTGACGCACTAACTCATCGTTCTCCAACGGGTTGTCCGCGACCGTTTCAGACACCTGAAGCGGTTCGGCCTCCAAACGCTGTTTGAGAAGTTCGATCTCACGATTCTTCTCGGCCAAAATTTCGTCAGTCCGCTCAATCGTATCCTTGATCGACATGCGTTCCTGCCGTTGTTGAGGGTCGCCGTCGTCAGACTCTTGCTCCAAGGCGGCCAGCAAATTGCGTTTTTGGGTTTCCCAGTCCAAGCTTTCGCTCGGCAGAGCCCCCTGGCGAGCAACATTCAACTCCTCTTCCAACTCGGCGGTCCGCAGCTTGAACTCTCGCAGTTCATCGCTCGTCAACTCAAACCGACGCTGCAAATCGTCTAATTTCCGTGCTAGTCCGTCGTCTTCGACCACCTGGGCAGGTTGGGCCTCAAACTCAGCAACCTGGGCGGCCAGAGCTTCGCGTTCGCGCTCAAGCCTCTCGAAGGCTGCCTGTTGGGCCGCCTCGTTCGCCTGCTGTTGCTCAAGCTGTTGACGGTGGGCTTCTGCTTGCTGTTCGGTCTCGCGCAGTTGTTCCTGCAACTGAGACAACTCCGCCGAATCGACGGCCGACTGTCGAGCCTGTTGGAGTTGGTCCTCCAGCTCAACAATGCGAGCGTTGGCCTGTGTGCGTTCTGTTTCCCAACTCTCTCGAGTCTGTTGGCTTTCTTCGCCTAGCGTCTGCAACTCGCGCCGTTGTTGTTCGCAGCATTCGCGCAGCTCGGCACGCTCGGCGTCCAGGCTCTGGCGATCGGTCTCTCGCTGCTCGATCTGTTGACGATAGGCTTCCGCCTGCTGTTCGGCTTCGTGCAGCCGGTCTTGCAACTGAGACCATTCGGCCGGATCGGTGATCGCTTGTTGAGTCTCGTGGAGTTGCTGTTCTAATTCGGCAATCCGAGCATTGCTTTGCGTGCGCTCGGACCCCCAGGCTTCTTGGGCACGCTGGCTCTCCTCTCCCAGCATCTGCAACTCACGCTGCTGTTGTTCATAACGTTCGCGCAGCTCGGCAATCTGCTGGTTGTCACGCTTGGCCAGTTCGGCCAGTTTTTCTCGTTCGCGGTCAAGCTCGCGGAGGGCATCCGCACGTTGGTGTTTTAGTTCTCGGGCAATCCGGCGACGCTGGGCGTTGGTCTCGGCCTCTCGGGTAGCCAACTGCTCTTCGGATTTGGTCAGATTCTGCTGCTGGGCCTCGAATTCCTGCCAGCGCTGCTCAAATCCGACACGCTCGGCGTCCAGCTGGCGGCGCGAGTCGTCAAGTTTTTGGCGCTCGGCGTTGGCCGTTTGTTGCTCAGCCTGCTGTCGCTCGTCGAACTCTTCTTGCTGCTTCCGCAAACCCTGACGCTCGGCGGCGAGCCGAGTCTGCTGATCGTCCAATTCGGCCTGCCGGGCATCCAGCTCACTTCGAACGGTTCGCGCCTGTTCTTGGCACTCTAGCAACTCCTCACACTGCGAGGCCAACTCGGCCTCCTTGGCATCGAGCGCGTGTTGACGCTGTTGCAGCTCGGTTTGCGAGGCGTCCAGGGCGTGCTGTTGCTCGTCGCAAGCTTGTCGCTGTGCTTTGGCCGCCTGGCGCTGATCGGCCAGTTCTTGCTGCTGTTGTTCAAACGCTTGCCGCGCGTCGGCCAACTCATCTTCTTGCTGCTGAATCGCTGCTTGCTGTTGTTGCAGTTGATCGACGAGAGTTTGCTGGTCGTGCGAAGCATGCTCTACCTGAGCCAACCATTCGGCCCGTTCGGCCGCCAGCTTTTCCCGCTCTTGCCGCAACTGGGTGGCCTGGTGCTCCAGATCGGATTGCTGATTGACGATTTCGTCCGACTCGCTGGAAAGCGTATGGCGTAGCGTGTCGATTTCCTTGGCCAGTTCATCGGAAATCGTTTGAACCAAACCGGCCAGCTCGCCTTCGATTGAGTCGAGCTGTTCGCGCTGGGTCTGGGCCGCTTGGCGCGCAGTCGCCCGCGACTCGGAAATCGCATTTGCGATCTCCTCGATCGGTGACGATGGTTTGACTTCAGGAACCTGGTCTTCCATGGCTCTTCCGACACATACTTCCTATGCCCAACGACTACCCTGGCAGAATCGACGAAATTCCGCTGGCCAACTGCCCGGTTTGATACGGCTCGCGACTTCTTATTGCTTCAGACATCAGCAAGGTCACCCCGTCGATGAAAATCAGATAGACGAGCCACCCCCCAACGGCCGGGAAAATCTGGAAATCCATGCTAGAGATTCCCAAAGATTTATAGGCCACGCTCCGAGGGCGGTCAAAAGTGAACTCCAGCGAATGGGTTCACCTGGTACAGGTTCTAACAATCGTATGGCCTGTGCGGGGCAATCGAACACCAACGGCGGTCAACTGGCATACATCTCGGCAATGTCGTCGGCAAATTTGGCGGTAATCGCCTGGCGACGAAAACTGCCTTTGGGCGTCAATTCGCCTTCCTCCAACGAGAGGCCCCGGAGCAACAAATGAAAGGCGCGAATTTGCTCATGCGCCGACAGGTTTTTGCTCAGTCGAGCAATCTCGTGCCGATAAAGATCGCGTACCCTAGGATGGCTGACCAACCCGCGCCGCGTGAAACTGCGAATCCCACGCTCGCGCGCTTCACTCTTCAATTTGACTGGATCGGGAACAATGAGAGCCGCCAGAAAAGGACGTCCATCGCCGACCACCACCGCCTGAACAATCAACGGCGAGTCGACCAGCAGACGTTCCAAATACGCCGGGGCAATGTTCTTGCCAGACGAAAGCACGAGGATTTCTTTCTTCCGACCTGTGATGGTGAGAAACCCTTGGTTGTCCACACTGCCCAAGTCGCCGGTCTGTAGCCAGCCGTCGACCAGCGCTGCATTGGTGGCCTGGGGGTCTTGCCAATAGCCGGCCATCACATAAGGGCCACGAACCAAGATTTCGCCATCAGTGGCAATTCGCAGGTCGACGCCTTCGATTGGTCGCCCGACCGCGCCGGCCTTGCTCGCCTGGCGGGTTGAAACCGTGACCACGGGGGCCGCTTCGCTCAGGCCATACCCTTCGAACAGAGCCAACTGTTGTTGGCGAAAGAACTTGATGACATGCTGGGGCAGCGCGGCGCCGCCTGAGAAACAGGTGCGGATGCGACCGCCCAAAACCTGTTTGAGCATGCCCGGGCGGTCGAGCACCCCTTCCTCGCGCAGCCGGCGATACAGTTTTTCGTAAAAGACCGGCACCCCGTTGATGACCGTTGGCCGCACCACGGCGCAGTCGTCCAGCACCGAATCGCGCCTGCGGACCAGGGCTAGTTGGGTACCCCGGCAAATCCAAGTATACAGGTCGCAAGTACGCGCATAAATGTGCGAGAATGGCAGGAAGACCAGCCGCAGCTCGTCCTGTTCATCTTCATAGGTCGCGGCCGTGGCCAGAGCATTCCCGGCCAGGTTTGCATGACTGAGCATCACGCCCTTAGGTTCGGACGAGGTGCCTGAGGTGTAAACAATCGTCGCCAAGTCAGACGCCTGCAGTTGGGCCAACTCATCGTCAACATTCAACGGCACCGGCCCATCGCCCAAAGCGGCCACCACATCGGCCAACAGCACCGGGGCGAGCGCGTGTTTCAGGTGGCGTCGCCAGGGCGTGAGGGCAAAGAACTGGGTTTCGCCGGCTAAACGCTCAGCCTGCGTGGCCAGCTTATCGGCCTGAACCTTGTCGCCCAGCACGATGATTTTAGCGCCGCTGTGGGCCGTTTGATGGGCAATTTGCTCGCCACTGAGCGAAGTGTGGATCGGCACGTGGACCGCCCGAGCCAAACCAATCGCCAAATCAATGACGATCCACTGATAGCTATTGTCGGCGACCGTGGCCACGCGATCGCCCGGCTCGACGCCAATCTCGCGCAAACCGGCGGCCATACGCACCACCTCGGTCGCCACTTGGCGCCAGGTGTACTGGAGCACTTGGTTGCCGGCTAGCGCTGTCAACGCTTTCGCATCGCCCCGTTTGCTAGCGTTGCGAAAGAAAGGCTCCAAAATCGTCTTCATGGACGAGTTCGCCACCAATTCCAATGTCCGTCGTTCCAAATTTACTTGTTGCTGTTAGTAACAGCGGTTGATGACCGCTTGCGAAACACTTGTTTTATCCACTTCCCTGAAAAACATCTGAAGGTTCTCCGTTCGTACGATCCGGTCGTCGCCTTAAACTCGCTCAAAAATCGTGGCGATCCCCTGCCCTACCCCGATGCACATCGTGGCCAGCCCGACCGACGCATCGCGGTCAACCATCGCATGCAGCAAGGTCGTCGTAATCCGCGCTCCACTGGCACCAAGCGGATGCCCGATGGCCAGCGCCCCGCCACGCACATTTAACTTCTCCTGATCCAAATCGAGCATTTGGACACAGGCAAGCGTTTGGGCCGCAAAGGCTTCGTTCAGCTCGATCAAATCGACATCGGCCAATTTCATGCCAGCCCGCTCGAGCGCTTTTTGAGTCGCCGGCACCGGCCCGGTGCCCATGACACACGGCTCGACCCCGGCCACGGCGGTCGCCACCACGCGAGCCAACGGCGCGAGTCCCTGAGCCTGGGCCTGCTGGGCCGACATGATTAACAGGGCCGAGGCCCCGTCGTTGAGCGGCGAACTGTTGCCGGCCGTGACGGTGCCCATGCCTGGCATGAACGCCGGCTTCAAAGCGCCAAGGGCTTCCAGGCTCGTATCAGGCCGCACACACTGATCACGCTCGGCCAATACCTGCTCGCCGCCCTCGTCGTGACCCACGGCCGGAATGATCTCGCGAGCGAATTGGCCGGCCGCTTGGGCAGCGGCCGCCTTCTGATGGCTAGCCAAGGCAAACGCATCTTGATCGTCTCGGCTGATCCCCCGAGTTTGGGCCAAGAACTCGGCCGTCACGCCCATCAACAGCGCGCCTTTCGAGGTGCGATGAAACAACCGTGGATTGAGGTCGATATCTTTATCCATGGGGATATGGTGCATGTGCTCCAAACCGCCGACGATCTGCACATCTTCGGCCCCCGCCTGAATCGCATGGGCTGCCTGATTGAGTGCCTGCAGGCTGGAACCGCACAGCCGGTTGACCGTCGTGGCCGCGGTCTCCAACGGCAAGCCGGCCATCAAGCCGACCATCCGCGCCACGTTAAACCCTTGCTCGCCCTGCTGCTGGGTATTGCCGAGCACCACATCTTCGATCGTGGCCGGATCGACACCCGTCCGCTTGACCAGGGCCTCGACGACCGTGACGGCCAAGTTGTCGGAACGGACCTTGCGGAACAGCCCCTTGTCCTTGTGGGCTCGGCCGACCGGGGTCCGCACGGCGTCTACGATCACAGGCTGTTTCATCCGATTTATCTCCTTGGCATCCGCCGATGCCCAATCGCATTGGATTGCTGGTCGATCAGTCGTAAAATTTGCCGCCCTGTTGGGCCATGTCGAGGAGCATCTGCGTCGGTTGATACCGGGGGCCGACCTCTTGAAACGGCTCGAGCGCGGCGACCACTTGCTCGGCCCCCAACGTATCGGCCCAAGCGAGCAAACCACCTTTGAACGGTGGAAAACCGATTCCAAAAATCAGCCCCAAGTCGACATCGCGTGGGTCGCGCACCAGGCCGGCCTCGATCACCCGAGTGGCCTCGAGCAACATCGGCAAGAACATCCGCATCTGAAGCGACTCGGCGGTAAAGCTGCCCGTCGCAGTACGACAGGTTTCGATAATCCGATCGGTCTCAGGGTCAGGTTTGCCTCGGCCTTTTTTCGTCCCTTGATAGGAAAAGAAGCCGGCCCCGCTCTTCTGTCCTAACCGGCCCTCGGCGTGCATTGCCTGCAACAACCGCGAGGCAACAATCCGCTCTGGAAACGCTTCGTGCATCACGGCCCCGGCAAAGAGCGCTACGTCGATCCCCACCACGTCGAACAACGTGATCGGACCCATCGGCATGCCAAACGCCTTGGCGGCTTGCTCGACCTCGCGAATCGAAGCCCCTTCGCACACAAGCTCCAACGACTCGTTCATATAGGGCAGCAGCAACCGGTTGACCAAAAAGCCCGGTCCGTCGCCCACCACCACTGGCGTCTTGCCGATCGCTTTGGCATACGCTACCGCACTGGCGATGGTGGCGTCACTGGTCTGCTGGCCACGAATAATCTCGACCAACGGCATCTTCCGCACCGGGTTGAAAAAGTGGATACCGACAAATTGTTCGGGACGCGCCAAACCTTCGGCCAAGGTGGTGATCGGAATTGTCGAGGTGTTCGAGGCCAAAATCGCGTCTGGCCGCATCAACGGCTCCAAGCCGGCATACACTTGTTGTTTCACCTCCAGGCGTTCGACCACCGCCTCAATCACCAGGTCCGACGCGGCGACCTCTTCCAAACTGGTCGAACCGTTGACCGCCGGGGCCATCTCCACCGCTTTCTTGACGTCGGGGCCTTTAATTTCCCGGTTATAGGAGACCTCGTCCAACACTTTCGAGACACCAGCGGCCAAGGCTTCGCGCGAGGTGTCGGTAATCGTGGCCGGAATTTTTCGCCGCACATTGGCTGCCGCAATCCCCTGCCCCATCACGCCGGCCCCGATCACGCTAACCGACTTGATTGGCGCGACCGCCACCTCGTCCTGGGCCACCCCAGTGTCCTTCTTATTACGGTCTTGCAAAAAGAAAACATTCAACAGCGACCGGTTGACCGGCGAGCCAAACACTTGGGGAAACTGCTCGGCCTCGGCCTCACAAGCAGCCTGGACATCGGTGCCAGCACACCCAAGCATGATCTCCAGAGCCACCAGCGGCGAAGGGTAGTTGCCTTTGGTCTTCCCTTGGATAAACGAGGAGGCAGTAGCACCCAAAAATCCCAACTCGGTATCACTGATTTCAATCGGAGCCGCCCAACGCTCGCGGTCCTTCAGGTAAGCGCCGCTCTGGTGTTCCGAACGGATCAAGCCAATGGCCGCCGCCTCGAGCGCCTCGGGCTCGACCACATCGGTCGCCAACCCCATGGCATAGGCATCGGCCGGCGAAATCGACTCGCCGCTAGTAATCATCTCCACGGCATTCGAAAGTCCTACGATCCGGGGTGTTCGAGCGGTGCCGCCCCAACCAGGGTAAAGCCCTACCTTGACTTCCGGGAAACCGTACTGGGTCTTCGAGTTCGAGGTTAAAATCCGACGATCGCACCAGAGGGCAAGCTCGGCGCCGCCACCTAGACAAACCCCGTCGATGGCCGCCACAGTGACAAACCGGCTAGCCGCCAGACGCTGGAAGAGTTGCTGGCCCAATCGGCAAAACTCCGTGATCTGCTCGGCCGGCGCGTCGATCCAGGCGACAAACTGCCGCAGATCGGCCCCGGCGATGTAGTTGCCCGGCTTGCCAGAGCAAATCACCAGCCCAGCCAAGTCGTCGCGGGCTTCCAACTGGTCAAGCTGCGCCGCCAGCTCTTCAAGCACCGGCGGGCTAAGCACATTAGCGCCCTTGTCCGGATCGTTAATCGTGAGAACAGCAATGTCGGTTTCAGGAAACGAACAACTCAGAATCGAGGAAGCAGCCATCAGGGCACGCCCTTCCGCATAAGTAGGCAAAAGAGGCAAGAAACATCGCAAGACCGGCACTTTAAGATACTCCTTGTGCTGGCAGTCGACAAACCCGATTCTTCGCACCCGGTGAGAACCACACTGAGTGCGAACCGTCAGCCTGCGAAGCCCCTCGGGGGTAGTAGCCAAGCTTCTCGAAATTAGGGTCCATGAGAACTGCAAAGTCGTATCGAAGGCGACGCTTTGAAACAACGCTAACCACACCGCAACGCATCGCCGGCCCGTAAAATCCCTACCATCGCCGGTGGATAAGACCGCACATCCCACCGATCACGATGCGGCAATTGTTCAAAATCAAACCGCCTGTCGGCCTCGACGACCAACATGCTGCCTGTGGGCACCAGTTCGAGAAATCGCTGGACTGTATCCAGCATCTCGGCTTCGCGCTCGACAAAAAAATCGTAGGGCGGCGACAAAAAGACTGCCCAAGGGATGGTCGGCAAGGCCGGCTGCTGACGTAGCCAAACAAACGCGTTGCCTGTTACGACTGTTGTACGATCGGCCACCGCCAAATGGTCGACATTTTGCTGAATGAGTCGGGCGGTCGGAATGTGACACTCGACCAGCGTGGCCGACGCCGCTCCGCGACTCAGTGCTTCTAGGCCGATCGCGCCGGTGCCGGCAAACAGGTCGATCGCGTGCAGGCCCTTAATCCCCGGCCCGACCAAATTGAAGATCGCCTCGCGCACCCGTTGCTTCATGGGCCGAGTATCACGACGCCCGCTGTACTGAAGCTTGCGGCCGCGCATCGTGCCGCCAATGATCCGCAGTTCACTGGCCGGCACATCGTTTGGGGAAGTTTTCGTTTTATTTTTTTTCGGTCTACGTGCCCGAGGGCGTTTGGCTGGCGACATCAAAGAACAAATTGGTGGTTCGAGTCGTAGAAAAGCAGAATCTTGAGCAAGTCTTGTAGAATAGCAGAATTGAGCCGGTTTTGCTAAACTGCCGCGTCTTCGAGCAGGAGAATTACAAAGTCAACGATTCCACAAAAAGCAGCGACCGGTGGTCGCTTCTTTTTCGAAACAGACGCGATTTACAGTCGCCCTGCGTCTTGGACTAGCAGAACGAAAACCAAAAATGACCACAAACAGGAGTATTCACAATGACAACCCGACGATGGATCGCAACCGCCTGCTGGCTAAGCCTTTGTATCTGCACGGCGCATGCCGTGGCGCAAAGTCCCCCTGCCGCCGCCGGTGACGTCCAGCAACAATTCGCCGAAGTCCAACAACAATGGCGTGGTCTTCTGAAGCAGATGTCGGCGGTTCAACTGCAATTCAAGGACGCCCCGGCGGCGGAACAAGAAACGCTGCGTGCCAAGTTCGCGTCCCTGCGCGATCAAAGCGACCAGTTGGAACCTCGCTTGATTGCCGCCGCCGAAGCGGCCTACACGGCCGATCCGAAAAACAATGCTGAGGCGGAACGGCTATTAGTCGCGGTACTGAAGTATCGAGTGGTCCAAGATGACTATGAACCGGCGTTTCGGATCGCCCAAGCGCTGGTTGCCAATGGGGCCAACGTCCAGCGGCTCGACCTGCTGACCGGAGTTGCCGCGTTTACCACAAACCACATGGAACTGGCCAAACGTCACCTCGAGAAAGCCCGAGACACAGACCAACTCACCCCACCCACGCAAAACAACCCTCTGGAAAACAAACTCCACCAATTCAGCGACCTGGTGCTGAACCCCAAATACCATTATCGGCAGTGGTGGGCCGAGGAGCAAAAAATTCGCGCCGAAGAATCCCAGGCCGACGACCTGCCGCGGGTAAAACTCACGACCAATCAAGGAGACATCTTGATCGAGCTTTTCGAAAACCAGGCACCGAATACGGTCGCCAATTTCATCCAACTGGTGGAGAAAGGGTTTTACAATGGGCTCACCTTCCACCGTGTGCTGGCCGGCTTTATGGCCCAAGGCGGCTGTCCCGACGGCAACGGGATGGGCGGCCCCGACCACACGATCCCCTGCGAATGCTATCGGCCCAATTACCGGCGTCACTTTCGCGGCACGTTGAGCATGGCCCATGCCGGCAAGAACACTGGCGGCTCGCAGTTTTTCCTTACGTTTGTCCCCACACCCCACCTGGATGGCCGGCACACCGCGTTTGGACGTGTTGTCGAAGGAATGGACGTCTTGGCCAAGCTCAAGCGCCGCAATCCCGACGCGTCGAGTAAGCCCGACGTGATCGAGCAGGCCACGGTGGTTCGCAAGCGCAACCATGCTTACCAACCGCAGACGCTGCCGGCTAGACGTTAAACGCGAGGCCAGCTACAGAAGTCAAATCCCCATCTGCCCCAGCAGATCGACCAGTCGCCGCAGCGTGCCGGCAATCGTGGGATGCGATTCTTCGAACTGCATCGCAACGTTTTGCAACGGGTCGCCGAGCGACGACTCGCCAGCGGCGGCTTCTTGGCGCTGGAGCGCCGCTTGAATATCGGCCACCGTCCCTTGCAATTGGTCGACCAACGCCGAGTCAATCTGCTCGGCGGCTTCTAGTTGCTCGTGCAACTGGGCCAAGGTTTCCTCAAGCGGTTTCTGGGGATCAGTCATCAAACGGCGTGCTCCACAAATCGAGGGTTTTTACTCTACCGCTAGACTATTGTAGGAAAATCGGACTAACAAGGGCAACGGCCACGCCAGTTTAGTTGCGTGAGAATTTCGATGAGTACCGCCCCCCTCAAAAACCAGCACGAATCACCTCAAAACACCAGCGGTACTTTGGGATGAAGCCTGAAGCGCTAGCGAAGGAATTTTTGGAATTTTGAGATGCGCGTAGCGGCGCTCAACTGCCAATTCCTTCGCTTGCCCT
>JANQPJ010000180.1 GCA_028289525.1 Pirellulales bacterium | reverse complement strand
ACGAAGATCGAGTGATAAAGGTCTCATGTGAATCCCTCCTTGGATCAGCACGGACTTTACACAATTAGACGAGGTGGATAAAGGTAAGTTGCTCTAGAGACTTCGTTTTCGGCCATCGCACCGGAGGACTTCCCCTACCGCCATACCTGTGAAGGCCCCGACGATATGCCGGCCCATGTGAAAGCGTCGATGTTGGGCGCCAGTTTAACCATCCCCATCGCCCAAGGGCGGTTGTGCCTGGGTACCTGGCAGGGGATCTATCTTTGCGAGCATCGCAACCACGCCAGCGGGCGTAAGCTGGTGGTGACGCTACAGGGAAACGGTTGAAGGTGGAGGGAACGCGGAAGAAGGTTTTTAGTTTTTGGGTAACATTTCAGCCGAGTGCAGTAGGAGCCAGGGGAAAATCTGAAATCCGAATTTCGAAATCCGAAACAAAGCGCGAAATTCAAAACCGGAAATGACCAAAACATGCTGGCCATGCATCGGTTTCGAGCATTCGTGCTTTGGTCCTTCTGATTTGTTTCGGATTTCGTGCTTCGGATTTCTCCCAAGCCCTCGAGAGCGATTCCACTCGGCTGAAGTGTTACGTTTTTGGTAGTTAGTTATTGGTCTGGATTCCACCTAGCACGTAAATTCCAAATTTAAGTCGTTAAAGTCTCTAAGTCGTCAAACCAACAACCAATCAAGGTCGCTTGGTTGGCGTTGCGGTCTACCTGTTCTAGCGCCAGTAGGCAGCGATCGAGACAAGCGGTCGCCGTACCGGCATCGAGCGGTTGACACTTCGTCGAATCGCCGGCGACTGGCGCTCCGCAGGCTTGACGCATGGCATTGCGATAGAAGTCGGTCGCAAAGTGGACCGTTTGTCGCAGACATGCCCGCCGGGCCGAGGCTTCCTTGCCAGCAGCGTCGACCATCGCGCTCACCGCGTCGGCAATCCGCAGGCTATCGACCGGTTGAGACGAGAGCAACTCGACCAGCCGCCTACGAAACTCCGCGATCTCGGGGTCGGCCAACTCCAAGGCTCGACGGACACTGCCGTCGCTCGACTGGCTCAACTGCTGGGCAGCATTGTCCACAGTCGCCGCGCCGGTCGAACGGAGTACCTGGGCGACCTGGTCGTTGCTCAGCGGTCGAAAGCGAACCGTTTGACAACGCGACCGGATCGTCGGCAGTTGCCGTGAGACACTGGTGCCGATCAACATCAGCACCGACCCAGGCGGCGGTTCTTCCAGAGTCTTTAACAGGGCGTTGGCTCCTTCGACATTTAGGTAATCGGCATCGTCGATCACCGCACACTTGCGCTGGCCCAGGTAGGGTTTGAGCCCGATGTCGTGGCACAGGCCTTCGCGCATCCGTTTGTCCTTCGGGCCGATGAACGTTTCGACCGGAATGTAGCTCCGCTCGGCCGGCTTTTCGACCAGCAGCAAATCGGGATGATTGCCTGCCTGGGCCAGCCGGCACGATTCACACTGGCCACAGGCTTGGAAATCGTGGGGAACGCTACAGAGCAGCGTTTGGGCCAACCGCTCGGCGAACGTTCGCTTGCCAATGCCGGCTGGGCCGACGAATAAATAAGTGCTAGCCAACCGCCCGCTTGCTAGCGTCTGGCGAAAGCGTTCCGCGACCGCGTCATGTCCCACAATTCCTTGCCACATGGGCTTCATGATGGCCGAACGCCGAAGGTTTGGCAACCTGCCCTGTTTGGTAAAACGTAACGATCACGCGGTTTAGGATGGCGCAAGTATCCTAGGAGAGCCGATAACAGGTATTAAATGTTTATCCATTGAGTCATCTTAGCCGCGCTCACGACGCGTCGCGACTAGGGGGACAACAGCAAGGAGCCTAGGATGTCGCTCTGTCATCAACGCATTCCGCGCAATCCGAGTCCGTTGGGCAAACCGGAGCATGTCGATCGGCCGGGGGTCCAGATTTTCAGCGATCGCGAGCATCTTGGCTATTCGTATCGTTTGGGCCGTCGCAAGCTAGGGCTGACGATTCGTCGAGTGCAATACAGCGCCAGCATCCTCTATCCCGACGGTCGGGCAGCCGCGTTTCTCGAAAACTATCGAAACCTCGAGGCGGCTCGCCAGGCGGCAGAGCGTTGGATCGAACAGCAGGTCTCGCGCGATCAGGCGCGGAGCGGTCAGCGTCGCGGAATTCCGCGTTCAAAACAGAAACGCCCCGGCGACGCGTCGCGTCGCGGCTAGAGGTTGTTTCGAGAATAAGTTTTGTATCTCATCCTGAAACGACAAGTGCTGTGCCTTGTGAGCAACGTAGCGATCACGAGTATCCCTAGCCGCGACCGGACGCGTCGCCGGGAACCCTAGAGCAAATTACTAAAATGCGTGGTGATGTTTCGTCGAGAAATCTCGGTGAAGACTAGGTGTGGTCCGCCACAGTAAAAAGCAACTTGCTTTAGCGAAAATAGGCCACCGCGTTCTCAAACAGCTTGAGCCCGTCGCCGGTGGTGCGTTCTGGTTCCCGAGTCCAACGGGGATGGTGAGTCGGATCAATGAACCGTTCGGGATGAGGCATCAACCCCAACACGCGACCGCTCGCATCGCAAATGCCGGCCACGTTGCCTAGCGAGCCGTTGGGGTTGTCTGGATAAGGCACCAGGCCATTGTCGGCCGCAGCACTTCCGGCGGCAGGGGCCGGCAGATAACGGAGCACCAGTTGCCCTTGGCTTTCCAGTTCTTGGAAAGTCGCTTCGTCTTGGGTGACAAACTTGCCTTCGGCATGGGCAACCGGCAGCTCCAGTTCGTCCAGGCCGGCCAGCATCACGCAGCGCGAACCATCGGCCGACAGCCGGACCCAACGGTCCTCGAACCGTCCTGAGTCATTGTCACACAGCGTGGCTTGGCGGCGATCGGCCGAATCGTTGAGCAACATGCCGGTTTGGATCAACACTTGAAACCCGTTGCAGATGCCAAGCATCAAGCGGTCACCGTCGCGAAAACGATGGAGCATGTCGGCCAGTCGCTCGCGAATCTGGCTGGCCAAAATCCGGCCGGCGGCCAAGTCGTCGCCATAGCTGAACCCGCCGGGCAGGCAGAAGATCTGATACGCATCGAGCGTCGCTGGGGATTCCAGCAGCCGATTAATATGCACGCGATCGGCTTGAGCGCCACACTGCTCGAAAGCAAAGGCGGTTTCCAAATCACAGTTGGTCCCAGGAGCCCGCAGGACGAGAACACGAGGTTGCATGATTTTCTATTCGTCAAATCGTTTTTTAAAAGAAGGAGCCGATCGTTTTGGAAGTAAAGGCGAATCGCCAACTTTACCAGTCGAGCGTCGCTTGCCAGGCTTGTTTCAAACGGCCAATCTCATCGTCAATCACCGGACGCCTGTGGTGCGTGATGTGCAAGCGGCCATCGTCGGTGGTTTCGCCAAGCTGCGCAAAGGGGACATCCGGCCCTAATACCGTCTCGAATTGAGCGGCCGAGTCGCGGGGCACTTCGCACAGGAAGCGGGTATTCGATTCGCTGAAGAGCAGCACCGCGGGGTGGTCGAGCCGGCCGTCGGTCGGCATGACCTCGAGCGTGAGCGTCGCGCCGAGCCCGCCGGCAAAGGCCATTTCGGCCGCCGCCGTGGCCAAACCGCCTTCGCTCAGGTCGTGACATGCCCTGACCAGGCCTTGGTGAATGGCCTGGTGCATGGCCGTAAAGGTTTGGCTAGCCTGCTGGACATCGACACGCGGCACCCGACCTCCAGCGAAGCCGCGGACCAAGGCGAAATGCGAGCCGCCCAACTCGTCGGCGGTCTGCCCAACCAGATAAATCAGATTGCCAGCCTGCTTCAAATCCATGGTGACACAACGGCCGACGTCGTCTACCTGACCCATGGCGCTAATCAGCAGCGAAGGCGGAATCGCGATCGTCTGCCGTTTGCCAGAGGAGTCTTGATAGCTGAATTCGTTGTTCAGGCTATCCTTGCCGCTGATGAATGGGGTGCCGAGGGCCACCGCCACGTCGTAGCAGGCGATCGCCGCCCGGACCAGCGAGCCGAGCGTTTCGCTCTTTTCGCAGTCGCCCCAACAGAAGTTGTCAAGAATCGCGATCGTGGCCGGATCGGCCCCGGTGGCCACACAGTTGCGAATCGCTTCGTCGATGGCGCTGGCCGCCATGTGATAGGTATCAAAATCACCGTAACGCGGATTCATGCCACAAGAGACGACCACGCCGCGCCGCGAGTCGAGCACCGGGCGCACGACGGCCGCATCGCCTGGCCCATCGTGATCGAGCCCGACTAACGGTTTGATTACACTGCCGCCTTGCACTTCATGGTCATATTGGCGGATGACCCAATGCTTGCTGGCCACGTTCGGCGAAGCCAGCACGTCACGCAGCGTCTCGGTGTAATCTTCCTCGGCACTGGGCAGCGCCAAGTCGGTCTCGGGCGGGGCTTGATAAACTGCCTGACGAATGACCGGAGGGCGTCCGTCGTGCAAAAATTCCATCGTCAGGTCGCCGACCACCGTGTCGTGATATTTGAGTTGCAGCCGGCCGGTAGGGACGAACTTGCCGATCACGGTGGCCTCGACCCCTTCCGACTGGCAAAGCTTTTTCAGTTCGGGCCACTGGTCTTCGGAAACCGACAAAACCATCCGCTCTTGGGCTTCAGAGATCCAAATTTCGGTGTACGATAGCCCGTCGTATTTCACTGGAGCCCGATCGAGCCAGACCTCGGCGCCAATCTCCTCGCCCATTTCGCCCACGGCACTGCTAAACCCGCCGGCGCCGCAGTCGGTGATCGCGTTGTACAATCCTCGGTCTCGGGCAGCCATCACCACGTCGAGCACCATCTTTTCGGTAATCGCGTTGCCAATCTGCACGGCTCCGCCAGAGAGCATTTCGCTTTCGCTGGTCAACTCGACGCTGCTGAACGTAGCGCCGTGAATCCCATCGCGCCCGGTCCGACCACCGACCGCCACGATATAATCGCCAGGCTGTGGATCGCCGAACGATTTGTCGCGGGGAATCAAACCGACGTTGCCACAATAGACCAAGGGGTTGCCTAGATACCGGTCGTCAAAATAAACCGCTCCGTTTACCGTGGGGATGCCCATCCGGTTGCCGTAATCGCGTACGCCCGAGACCACGCCTTTCATTACCCGACGCGGATGCAACACGCCCGGCGGCAGCGACTCGACCGGGATGTCAGGCGAGGCAAAACAAAACACATCGGTATTGCAAATCGGTTTGGCCCCGAGACCCGTGCCCATCGGATCGCGAATCACGCCGCCGATGCCGGTGTTCGCGCCCCCATACGGCTCCAGGGCCGAGGGGTGATTGTGGGTTTCGACCTTGAAGACGATGTTGTACCGGTCGTCGAACCGCACGATGCCCGCGTTGTCGGAAAACACACTCACGCACGGGTCGGCCTCGCCCAAGCGTTCGCGAATCTCGACCGTCGCCGCGAAGATCGTCTCTTTGAGCATGTTTTCAAACTGGCGCGACCCCCGCTCGTCCTGATAGGCGATTCGCCCGGCCAAGGTTTTGTGGCTGCAATGCTCGCTCCAGGTTTGGGCGATCGTTTCCAGCTCGATGTCGGTCGGCTCGCGGCCTAACTCGCGGAAATAGGTTTGCACGGTCTGCATTTCCGCGTCTTGCAGATAGAGCTGTGCCGTGCGGCTCAAATGGCTCAACTCGTCGTGGCTCAATGCGCAGATCGGCATCTGCCGCAACTCGAACGTGTACCCGGAACCAACCTCCAAATGATCGAACGGCAACGGACCGTGAATCACCTGTTCGATCGCGTCGTTGGCCAGCACTTTTTGGGCCAGCGTGTCGATCTCGGGCCGGGCTAGCCCGCCGATCCAATATTTTCGTAGCGTGCGGACCGTTTCGACCGAGATGCCCAAATGGGCCGCCGCGCGGATGGCGCTTTGAGCCACGGGGTCCATTACCCCAGGCTTAGGCAGCACATACAGGCCCTGCATATCCGGCTCGGGCGGCTCGGAGTCGGCGGTCTGGGCAACCGGGGTCACGGTGGCTTGCTGGACCACCGGATCGACCAGCAATTGTTCGACCAGCCGGTCGACCTCGGCTCGGGTAAGATGGGAGCCTTGAACCAGATAGCCGTGGCTGGCGCGCAGTTGAAAGTCGTTGGCCAGATGAAGATCGGCCGCTTCGGCCAACGTGGCCGCGGCAACGCGATCGGTTTGGTTTTCGCCAGGAGAGATATTAATTTCCCAGAGCATCGCGGGTCCGTTTCGCTTTGGCTAGGAGTTGAAGGAGTTTACGTGAGTCGTCTTGTTCAAGGGCTGTGTGCCAGGCGGCCAATTCGTCTTGCAGCACTTCGAGCGAGGCGAGCAGTTCCTCGCGGTTGGACTGCATGATCTGACGCCAAAGCTCAGGATCACCGGCGGCAACCCGAGTGGTATCGCGCCAACCACTGGCTACCAGTGGAGCGTACCGGCGCGGGGTGGCCGATGCAATCGCCGCTGCGGCTAAATGGGGCAAGTGGCTCGTTCGGGCAAGTGCCCGATCGTGGGCTTCTGGCGACATGCGAATTACTTCGGCCCCAAGTGCCTGCCAGAACCGGGTAACCTCGTTTAAATCCTGGGCCCTGGTCGATCGGGTTGGGGTAACGACCGTCACGCGATTTTGAAACAGGTCTGCCTGAGCGTGCTCGGGGCCCCGTTGTTCGCTGCCGGCCAAAGGGTGGCTGGCCACGAATCGGGCCCCCGAAGGCAGGTCGGCTTTCAACTGCTCGACCAACGGTGCCTTGGTGCTGCCGGCATCGGTAATCAGGCATCGCGGCGGGCAGGCGGCCGCTACCTGGCGGACCAACGGGGCGATGGTGTCGACCGGCGTGCAGACCACGACGAGGTCAGCCCGGCGCACCCCTTTGGCCAAATCGGTGGTGGTTTGATCAACGGCACCACCTTGTTTCGCCTGGCGCAGGCTGGCAGCCTGCCGTCCCACGCCAATTACATGGGCAGCCAGTTTCCGCTGTTTGAGTGCCAGACCGATCGACCCTCCGATCAATCCGGCCCCGACGATCGTGACCGTATTGGCTCGCAACATGACCTTACGCCTGGTAAAAAGCTGGTCATTGTAGCAAACCGGCCGCCGGTTGTATTGGGGGTGCGAAAATTGTGTCTGGCCAGATTTTCTGGCAGCTGTCAATCCCTCTTAAATTTCAGTACAAATACAAGCCCGACGCGCAAGCGAGGGAAGAGGTTCCACTCAAGT
>JANQPJ010000178.1 GCA_028289525.1 Pirellulales bacterium | reverse complement strand
TAAGCTTTCACTAGAGTGAGTCGCTCTTTACCGTAGCGGACGACACCTAGTTTTCGCCGAGGTTTTCGGACGAAATACGACTACGAATTATCCGAAATTGCTCTAGTGAACGATGACTTTTGATTTTATCAGTAGTAGACAATGACATTCGAATTTGAGGGTTGCAAGCTTCTGTTTGCCCCCCTAGCCGCGACGCGTCGCCGGGGCCCCACAAAAACAAATGGCATCGTCTAGCAGAGCTGATTTATACGGCCGCTTCAACGTTCATCCGGCATTCGGCTGGTCGTAGTTGAATCGCTTCGGCCATGTTGAGCGTTTGGCTGGCTTTCGACCGGTTCTTCATAGCCAGCCAGTTCGATTTCGCTTTGAGCTTCGCTCGCCTGACGCTTGGCTAGCGCTCGCATCCGTTGTCGCTCGCCCTTGGATTGGATCACTGCCGCCGAACGGTATTTTTCTTCAAGCTTCTTTTCCTGTTCGGAAGCCGGATCCTTACCGCCGCCGATCTCTTCTCCGGCAAACAGCTGCCGTTCACGAATCGAACCGCTTTGGAACGGACCGATGCCTAGGAACCAACGGTTCTTGGCCGTGCTCTGGGCTTGCGAGATACCAGCTTGCCAAACCGGTTCTCGGGTTAACCGGTCGTAGGCAAACACCCCGATCTTTGCGGCCCCCAGATCTTCGGTTCGCTTGGCGACCGAAAGTTCTGGCAGTGCCGGTAACGTGGGTGCGTTGGGTACGAGTGACGCGGCCGAATTCAGCGTATTGCTCGGCGGCAGGCCATAGCTAACATCGTGTCCATCGGCACCCACTGCGCCGACCCTGGCTTCGACGATGTAATCGGCCTGCTTTGCCCGTTCTTGGAGCAGACAGCCGGCCATTACCATCTGTTGCCGTAGCGAACTGATGATGTATTCGGCGTTGGCAAACCCGGAGTCTTTCACCGGGCGAATGAACTGAGTGTCGAGGTAGATTTTTTCGCCAGCCAGGGGGCTGAAGTCAACATGGGCCACTGCCCGATCGACTGCGTCGGACAGCAGCAACTGCTCAGTAGCCGCATTTTGGCGCGTCGTGCCGCACCCTGCCAGCAGTGGCAAGAGCAGCACGCCGGCGCGTAACCATGGGGAATAGCTCATCGGATGCTCGCTTGGAGGGATGCCCAATCGTCGGTTTTCGGGGGCCAGAGACTATAGCTAAGCCTGGCCAGCCCGACTAGGCAGATTTGAGCCGGTGCTAGCACCGTTGGCGCGCATGCCGAGGAAACGCCTTAGACAATCTTCCTGAAGCCTGAAGCGCTAGCGAAGGAATTTTTGTGATACTTTTCCACTTCCAGCATCCAATTCTGACAAAGCCTAATGCTACAGCGATAAGTCGAAAGTATTTTAGCCACGGATTTACACGGATTGAACACGGATTTTCAAACGTTTGGTGTTTCACTTGATGGTTGGCAACATGCTAGCGGCTGTCAGCTTGGCTGCTCTCAAAGTAATCCGTGTTTCATCCGTGTAAATCCGTGGCTATTTTCAATTTCTTCCGTTTGACCTAGCGCTGTAGTACTAACCTGGCGGCCAAGTCAATGGTCGGCCGCCCAACAGATGGTAGTGCAAATGGTCGACCGTTTGACCGCCGTCGGCCCCGTTGTTGACCACTACCCGAAACCCTGCCAGGTTGAACTCTTGGGCCAAATTGCGAATCACCATCCACAAATGGCCTATCAGCGCAGCGTCTTCATCGGCCAAGGCGGCCACTGAAGGGATTTCTCGTTTAGGAATCACCAACAGATGGACGGGAGCCTGAGGGGCCACATCGTGAAACGCCAAACAACGGTCGTCTTCGTAGACAATGTTGGCCGGAATTTCACGGTCGATGATCTTGCGGAAAATCGTTTTTTCGCTCATCCGTTCGACCCTCGCGTGGTTTAAGGCAGCTGGGCCAACGGAATCGACTCGTCGACCAGCATGACCGGGATTTCATCGCGTACCGGAAAGAGCTGTTGCCCATCTTCCCGTACCAAACCGGCGTGGATTTCCTCGGTCACCGCCTGGCCCGATTGGGCGGTCAGTTCACCAGCCCGAATCGACCGGTTGACCGCATCGAGTAGCTCTGGCGGAGCCAACTCGAGTGCCTGCTTGGTTTCCGGGCAGACCAGAATATCGAGGAGCGACTTGTGAACCATAGATGGTTACCTTGCTAGCACTGCAGTGCAAACGGGAAGTCAGGATCAAGACGAACTTGTTCCAGTCCTCCTCATTTACCAGTTCCTGTGACAGGACTGGGAGATATTCGACCGGGTAAATTGTCTATTAAACTCTAGAGAGCCTAAGGTGGCGGATTCTAGCCTGAATTTCAAGAGCAGAACCCCTCCTTTTGGGATGAAACTGGTCGGTTCGATGGCCTTGGCTAATGACGATCGGCCCTGATGGTCGATAATCAACAACAATTGACCGCACAGATTGCCAAGGATTGGTACCAGAGAATCGATCGCGCAAGAGGCGCGAGGAGCGTGTTAGATGCCGAAACAGATCTTTTTAGCGGCACTTGCCTTAGTCCCCATGACGGTTGTTCAAAGTGCCGTTGGCGACGACGTTCGCTACTTCGAAAAGGACGGGCTGACCTACAAGGAAACTCGACGCACGGTCGATCGGCCGGTGTATGAAACCCGCTACGAAGATCGTGAACAAACGGTCTATCGCGAGCAGTACCAAACCCACGTCCAAGAATCGGCTCGAACAGTCCACACCCCGGTGACCGAATATCGCTGGACTACGGTGATGCGAGGACGCTGGAATCCGTTTGTGCAGCCCTACTTCACCCAAGTGCTCAAACCTTATCGGTGCTGGCAAGCCCAACAGCACGTCGTCCGCACTCCGGTCCACCAGCGCCAATTGGTGCCGGAGAAACGAACCGTGCGAGTGCCGGTCACTTCGCAGCGGATGGCCAAGGAAGAGGTCATCACTCGGGTTGTGGTTTCGGGCACACCGGCCACTGGTACGGCGATTGTCCACGGCAGCCCAACGATCGCCGGTTCGGTCGGCGGAGTCGCCCGTTTGGACAACGATCCGCCCCGGCAGAGCACCACTTGGCGACCCAGCACGCCAAGCGTGTTGCGGTAGTGCATCGTCTTTCGGTAATGCACCAACGCTCTGTTTGATTGACGGCTGCGCGGATGACGTCAGCGGACCGATTCTAGCGGCGCATTGCCCAGGCCGAGCCAGTTTTGCCCGATCGTCTACGAGCGGCTGCGCGAACGCCGGGTGGTCTTTGCCACTCCCCATTCTTTGGTCAGCGATTCGAACACCTCAGGCGTTTCGTATCGCACGGTTGCTTTGCCGTCAGGCATGGGGCCGATCAGTCCGCGAAAGACTGGCAGACCGCGCAATTTCAGATCGGTGCTGCAATCGTCGACTCCGATTTGGGTGTGCCGTTTGAGCAAGTGGTCTTGGGTATCGAAATCACGGATACGAATTTCACCGTCGGTACCACGGGAAACGATTCGATAGGTGGTTGCCATCTGTGGCGTTTCCTTCCGAGAGAATAGAGGGGCGGGAGTTTCAGGATGGAACATTGTATCGGCCTCAAACCTGCTAGCTTGCAACGATTTTCAGCCACGCGGCACAGGGCGGTCAGCCGCTTGAACCGGCACATTAGGGTCTGACCCGCCCCGGGAGTTCGGGTTATGGGGAGTAAAACCGGCTGGTCGGCCTAAATCCCCATTAGGCTTTTGGCCGATAACCGGGACGACCGTGGTGATTCGTCTCATTTGGCGAGACCATTCTTGCCAGCAAAACCGATAGAGTTTACGATAAGCGAATTGCCCCGGAGGGTACGCGAATTGGCTAGCAGCCTGACTCGAAATCAGGTGCCGGGAAACCGGTTGGGGGTTCGAGTCCCCTGCCCTCCGCTTTGAAAGAAGGGCGGTTCGCAACCACTTGTTTGACAGGTGTTTGCGACACGCCCGTTTTTTCTGCCGCCCCATTTGTCCCGGTATTGTCCCGGTCGACGACTTCTTCTTGGCGGTCCATGCTCGCAACCTCGGGCGGAGGGCTTTTTGTCCCGGTCGCCGTCCACGCGGAAGTCAAAATAATCAAGAGTGCTCGAATCATAGACATGATGCACTATCTCCATCCAAACCATGAAAAATTGAAAGGAGCACCGCCGGGACCGTCCCGGCGGCGCTCGATTTGGCCGCCCATAACGGACGGCGTCTCAGCTATTCCTCGTCCTCCTCTGGGAATTGAACCTGCTCCATGAACTTCTGCGATTCCTCGTCGCTCAAATCGTAGTAGACAGACCCCATCGACTTGCGGTCGCGATGCCCCAACCAAATATCGACGACCCGCTCGGGCACGCCGCTGTTCACAGCTCTCGTTCGGAAGAACCGCCGCAGGCTGTGGATTGTAAACCCGCCGTCACGACCGACGGGCATCTCCAGCTTCTTCAGCAGCTTCTTGAAGTCCTCGTTCAAACGGCGTGTGCTGATGTGATGATCCCCCTTGGGGTATCGCTTGCTGGGCAGCGCCGTGAAGAACCATCCGCTACGGCGACGCGGTAGAGCCTCCAGGATTCTCCGCAGACGCGGGTGAATCGGCACCTTGCGTTCCTCGCCGGACTTTGTCTCAAATCCCGGGCGCGACCGGATGTGAATCCAGTTGCCATCGAGGGCGACGTCCTCGATGCGCAGATGCTGCTCTTCGCCCGATCGGGCGCCACAAAAAGCAAGTAGGGCGTATTGCGCGAAGCGCAACTCCGAAGCGTGCGCCAGGATCTTGTTGACCTGGGGCATCGCCGGGGCATGCTTCTCGTCCGGCTTCGGCGGCGTGAACTTCCGTTTCTCCAGTGGGTTCTTCTCGATGTAGTCTCGCTCCTTACACCAGGCGAGAAAGCTCTTGATCAGGCTCGCCTCATTGTGCATCGACTTGGGCTTGAGCGACTTCGCCCGATGCGCCCGGTACTCGTCGATCAGCGTCATGTCGATTCGATCGAGGTCGAAGACCCCTTGGCCCTCGGCGAAAGTAGCAAAGGTGTCGAGGATGCCATCGTAACGTCGGACGGTCTTGTGCCGTCGACCTTCCGTTCTCAGGAAGTTGAGAAACTTCTTGATCGCCTCTCTGGTTTTCATGGTGGTCTTGCTCCTTTGGGTTTCCCGTTGACTGGAATCGTAAGTACCGTTGGAAAGCTGATGGTCGATTTCGATCGCCTTCTTCATCGCGACCTTCTTGTTGCGCGTCTCCATCGTCTTGCGACGGTGTCGATCGTTGTGGTGAAACTCCGCCTGGTAAATCTTCTTCTTCCCGCGGCGGCGGAGTGTGACGTGGAGTCCCACGCGAATCGGTTTGTCCTTCTCGTTCATCTAGTCCATTCCGGTCCGTTAAAAAGAGCCTGTATGACGCGGTCGCGCCAGAAGAGATGGCCGTTGCCGCGCTTGCGGAATGTGCCATCCAAGTAGCCGAGGGCGACCCACTCGTAGATCGTCTTCGGACTCCTGCTAACGAGCGCCGCGAGCTGCTCCGTCGAGAGAATGACGGGGATCTGCGCGCCGTTACCTTCGCGAAACGCCTTGGCGATTTCGGCTTTCGTGAGCTGGATGCGCTTCGCGCTCACCTCGCACCTCCTCGGTCGGAGATGCGATGGCTGCTCCGTGCAGCAGAAGATGGCGATCGCTTTGACCTTGAGGTCGTGGCATCGCCCGGGTCAGTAGCTGTGACAACGGCGTGCGCGTTCATGGCGCTCGCCAGGATGCCACACCAACGGTGCGGAGGTCATACTGGTGTCCGCGCGTGTCCGTGCCGGTTCAGTCCGATTGGATACGTCTCATCCGCTCGCGAAAGCGGCGAACGCTCCTCAGTAGAGATGCCGGATTCCCACCGTGCTTGGCAGCGAAGTCGCTCGCAATCTCGTTTTGGCTTCGCGTCGGATCGTCGTTCGATTCGATCTCGCGGAACAGCGTCACGACGCGAAAGTCCTTTGGCATGACCTTGGTGAAATTTGCACTCGCGTCCGCGCTGGTGTCCGCGCGGTCGTCCAGAGCAGCCAGAAGTTGGATTCGCAAGTCCCGATAGGTATCGAGGATAGCTTCGTCGATGCGGATTACGTCGGTGAGGTCCGAGAGCCAAGCATCGAGTTGAACTGAAGAGTGACCAGGTGGATGACGGCGCAGTCGCTGCATGACGATGTCGCGGTCACCGACAAGAGCACCCAGACGCTCGACGTCGAGGTGCGGAATAAGACAGTCATTAGGCGGAAGACCGTTCGCCCATTGCCGGCGGCCCGCATCGCCAATGTAAGACAAGAGCCTCTGGTCCAGGTCGATCGAGTCGGCCTGACGCTGGAGTTTCTGAAGCTCCGCAAGCCGAAGTCGCTGGCGCTGCTGATACGCTTCTGCCGCTTCAAGGAGCTGCTGAACGGTGTGAAGCAGTAGCGCCAGCCCATCTCGACTCTTGGGCAGCGACCTGGACTGAGCCTGTGCAGATGCTGAGCTGGACATGCCGAATAATCCCTCGATCAATCCATGTCTGTCGAATCGTCTATTTATCAAGCTAAGAGTGGCAATTTATGAGTCAAGCCGTCGCACGATGGCAGGGTGCCAAGACGACCATGACTCGCTAGTTGCGCAACCCGTGTTGCAATAACGCCTTGCGGCTCGCCTGAGATTTTTTATTTTTCTCTTCGCTGTACGGCATCGGCGCGTCGCATGTAGCAAAAAATGGCCGGGCCGGAGCGTGTTGCGCCCCGGCGCGGCCAGGTATGGGGAGCCGTTGGTTAGGTCTCCCGATGTTGAGAATCCACCCGACTCGATTGCCTTTCCGCAGAGTCGAACGGGATGCCGCCGTTGTTGCGGCGCGGTAATTCGACTTTTGGGCGCCGGGTGTCAGGCCCGGATCAGCTTGCAGGCGTGGCGCACCAGGGGCTCGACTTGTGGTAAGAGCAATCCCTTGATCGCTGACGGACAGTCCGCGAATGGAACGAAGTTCAGCACTACCTGAGCGTCGATTGGTCCCTCGAAATGGATGAACGTCCAGAGGTCATTTGAATCCCAGCCAACCGCTCCAACGCCACCGAAGCCTACTCCGATCGCCGCCTGGTGCAGCCAAGTAGAGTCGCGCGGACCGTGAGGCGAATCGTATCTCGATTCGTCGATGATGTCGCCCAGACACATTTGCCGCGGGAGCAAGCCAATCGCTAGGAGCTGGCTGAGCTGCTGGTTGATCTGGGGGATGTACAGTTCGGCAGCTTCGAGTCCTTGGCGGACCGACAGATTCAGTTGTCGCAGTTTCGCAAGTTGCTGGTTCAATGTGCTTGGCATCGTTCTCTCGCATCGTTGTTACGTGTTGATGTAGCCGTCGATCGGCGGCGCCGGCACGGTCGACCTTCACTTCGACCAGCGCAGACACGGACTTCGTCTCGCAGTAGGTCTTCGCAATTTGCGAAGCGATCGGGATGCACACTGCCGTGCGCAAGCCAATCGTCGTCGGTAACGTACAATCGACGGCCGCGGTCACGTCGAACGCGGCTGGACAATACGAGCAAATACCCGCCTTCGCGACGGTACCGTCGTTTAACTCTTCGTCCTTGGTATCTCAGAAAATAGTTCATTGAAAATCTCCACGTTTGTTAGCGAGCCCCGCGATGTGCCGGACATCTCTGGAGCGATAGAGCTGCAACACATGCCGTGTTGGAGGTAACCGCCGAAGTTTGCTGATTGGCAGCGCGATTCTCGGCGGTAGAATGGCCGCAATGGGACCGGCCTGCTTGATCAGGAGTACAGCGATGACCGAAACTCAGGCAACAGAAACACGCCTCACCCGCGAACAGCTCTACGAACAGGTCTGGTCAACGCCAATGAGGAAGCTGGCCATGCAGTACGGACTTTCCGATGTCGGACTGGCCAAGGTTTGCAAGCGGCATGACATTCCGCGCCCGCCGGTTGGATATTGGGCGAGAAAGCAGCATGGCTACAAGGATGCTAAGACTCCGTTGCCGGAAATCCAGAACGGCAAGAACGAAGAGATTGTGCTTGGCCTGCCGATAGCGGATGCAGAACATGGAGACTCGGGCGAGATTCCGTGTCGCGTGAATGATCCCGAAGTAACTGAGTTGATCGAGGCCGAAGCAGACCCCGCGAACAAGATCACCGTATCCGAAACACTTCGCTCCCCACATCGGCTGGTGGTCGAGACGAGGGACAGGTCGAAACCGTCGAAACTGGATCATGACGGATACCCGTCATCGCAGGACGCCGGTCGCAGAAGGCAACCAGGGCTTCGTATCGACGTAATCAAGGACTCCTACTTGCGTGCATTGCGAATCGCCGATGCGTTGGTCAAGGCAATCGAGCAGCGCGGTTTCCAGTTCGTCAGCGATGGCGCTGATCGCTGGCCGCGTGCGCTGATTCAGTTGCTGGACGAGAAGTTCGCGTTTCGTGTCACCGAGAAGACCCGCCGCGTGCCGCATGAGTTGACGCTCGATGAGAAACGGCGGAAAGAGAAGAGTGGCTACTCATACCATGACAAGTACGACTACCTGCCTACTGGGCAACTGGAGCTTCGACTGTTGAGCGATTCCAATAGCCAAGTAAAGGCTTGGCGTGACGGAAAACGCCGGAGAGTCGAAGACTGTCTGAATCTCTTTTTGGTGGAGCTGTATGTTGAGGCGGTCACTTCGCGGGACAACCGTATCAGGTGGGCGAAAGAGGAGCGCGCGCGATGGGAAGAGCAACGGCGGCAACGCGAAGTACAAGAGCAACGTGCCAGACTTGAGGCGCAGTCCGCAGCCTGGGCCAAAGCAGAAGAGATCCGTTCCTTCGTTGCCGCCGCCCGCGAGGACGCACTCCGCCGTCACGGAGAGATTGACGACGACAGCGAGTTCGCGAGATGGCTTACCTGGGCGAAGGAACAAGCGGATCAGATCGACCCGCTCATCGGCGGCGAAGGTCAAAGTAGTCGGGAAGAGAAGCGACCGCCGCAAATAGAGCCGACACAGGATTGGTTTGGCCCTCGCTGGCCAAAGTAATCTGTCACCGCGAACTCGTTCGCGGTGTGCGAAGTTTACCTCCCCACATCGGCAGATTCTCCTGAAGACCTCGTTGGTACCAAGGCAATTTCAGTCTGCCCAATTCGCATGGTCCCTATCGGGCGCGGCCGAGGTGATTCGACGCGTTCTTGTTCCTCCCTCAATCTATCCGCGAGCAGGCCAAGAAGGTCACCACCGCGATATTCTTCGCTTGCGATACGGCATAGCTGCGGCCAAGTCCCCCAAGCCGCGCTTGTCGCAGGTGCATCGGACTTCGTGAAGCGGGCATGATGTCTAGCGAGGACGACTATTTCAATCCTGTTGATCCTGAATCTGGAAGTGTCAAGCCCGACACAGTCCAACAGTTGTTCGCGACTACTTTGGCTGAGCCATTCACTGATGGTATCGACCCATTTATTGGAAGTCGACATGAAGTTTCGCATCCGACTTCGGCGTTCGCGCAATGATTGGCCGAAAGGATCTTGCCATTTAAGCTGAAAAAGAAGCAGCGTTCCTTGGTCTCGATCAAACGCGACTGCGTCGATGTCCGTAACATCCCGACCATCCCGGCGAATCCTAACTGGGCGATCCACGGTCAGAATCCGGTCGAGCGCAAACAGAGTGTACAACTCATCACGAAAGTGCTTTTCACGTTGACCAACGATCTTATCCCAGTCACTGCGAAACCGATGCCGGAGTTTTCTAAGCAAGAAATGGAATGGGGCGTCGAGGCAACCACAGATCGACATAAGAAGATCATTCCGCCCAACCTGGATCAATGGAGGTGCGGGAGCTACGGATACAGATCCGAATTGTTCTTTGTATTCGAGGTCCAGTGTCAGCGAATCGAGTAGGTCGTTCGCAGTCTCGACATCTACTTCAAGGCATCCCTGAAAAAACTCCGACCACGTTTGACGCGGACTCCAAACTGACATCATGTTATGCGGGTTCAAATCGGGACGCTGCATTGAAAAATCCGCAGCAAAACTTGTGTGCTTTAGGGCGCGACCACACATCAACGCAACGGCAGCTCGATACGTGTAGAACGGGTGCCCACCGATGAAAGCTTCTCCCGGCAGCTCGATTTGACCGTCGAGCGCTCGTGCCCAGCCGATGCCTACCGTATCGAAATGGGCATCAACCTCAGGGTCGGATTCGTATCCGATAAACTCCTTGCGCCACGGGTAGACAACTGCCCGCATCCGCTCAAGGACTAAAGGAAATTGTTCGCTCAACTTCTCCATCAAGGGTCGATCGGCCTCCGCGATTAGATCTCTAACCCAGACTTGGTCTGCCACGTCAAATGCTTCAAGGTCAACAAACTCCTGAGTCCAGCGAAACTCAAATCTTGCTTTCCCCACCTTGCTAAGTATGAAGAAACCGTCTCCGACGAGCTCAAGCAAGTGTGACAAGTACGAAAGGCGACCGGCATGCTGAATACAGGAATGTGACCACTCTTGCAGTTTATCTGTTGAACATGCGAGCGGCACGCCCGGCTTGTCGAGACACTCGTCGGCAAAGAGGGCGAGCATCATCGAGATTCCCCTGGAATAGAGGTTCGCCAAGTCTTCGGGATTCGCCTGGGATGTAAGCAGTCTGCGGGTATAGAAATAGTCTATCGCTCTTGAGAGTTCAATAAGTGCGACCCGAGAATCGAAGTTGCCTCGGCAGAGAAACGACGTGCGGAGCCTAGCGGTCTCGGAGTCAACCAACGCATGCAATTCCGCTAGGGACGAATCATGTGGCATCTCAAACGATCTCCAGAGGTTGTCGCAGAGATTTCTTCGCGCTAGGTTTTGCCCGTCAGCCCGAAACGTGTGGGGATGGCTTATTAAGGTACAGCCGCTAAAAGTAGTATTCCAATCCTCTCTAAGGAATACCACAGCCGAACTGACACGCCAGAAGGGAAAGAAGTTCATGACCGCCGAACATCAGGCAATCCACTAGGTCTCAAGATACGAGTGGAGGCGTTCTGCCAGCCACTCCTGACGAGAGGTCTGGCACTCCCAGACGACGAAGATATCCCACCCGAGTGTGCGGAGCGCGCGCCTGTTTCGCGCATCGCGATCCTTGTTGGCCCTGAGTTTCTTGGACCAAAAAGCTCGTCGCGTCTTCGGTATGACTTGTCCGTTCTTACAGGTGTGACGGTGCCAGAAACATCCGTGAACAAGGATCACCTTCTTCCGAGACGGAAAGACCAAATCTGGGCACCCTGGGAGCTTGCGTACGTGCAGTCGGTAACGAAATCCCATGGCGAAAACCAATCTTCGGACAACAATTTCAGGTTTGGTGTCCTTTCCCTGGATGCGCGACATGCAGTAGCTGCGTTGCGACCGAGTCAGGACATCAGTCATGGATTGTTTCCCGTCGCCTTCACATCTTCCGCAAGACGTGAAAGTATTTGATCTGCGTCCAAATTGGGCGTGCCGAGCCGACCATAATATCGTGAGAATCCTGCAAGCATTGCCTCAGCGAATGGGCTATCAAGCGACGCGATGCGGTCATTCAACCGAAGCGTATCCGTTGAAACCTGTTCCAGCGTCTGAAAATCGACCACCAAGTCTGGGAACCGAAACGTACCAGCGAGAAAGCGAAAACGTTCTCGTTGACCAGTGCGATTGTCGCCTATCAAAGCTCTCAGTTTTCCTTGTACGTTCTTGGAAGGCTGCTCATTCTTGCGAATCGCTTCTGCATAGTCCTGGAACTCTTTTTGCTCCGAGAGCAACTCGCATTTCGCAAGAAGGGTCTGATCAGCTTTGTCTTGCTCGAAATCACACGAAGGCGTCAGAATGACCCAATACGCCTCCTGGCTATTTACTGTGGCGTAGAACAGGTCGCCTGCTAGTGGCTCGGGGTTTGTCGGTGGAATCACGTACATTTCCATGGCGTGGACAACCCCCAGGTCTTCCGGGGTAGGCGCTGCATGTCCATGGTCGGCTAAGAAACGACGGATCGACTCGCGGCTAAGCGTGCTTGCTAATCGCCGAGCTAGCAACATCGTAACATCAGTATGCTCGCTATTCCGTTGCATGTCTTTCCAGTGCTGCTCGACGAAATCCCACATGTATACTCGCATTTCTTCGTTCAGGTGACGCAACAGCTGTGGCAATGTGGTCGAAAAAATCTTGTCAATAGCATCTCTTAGATCACGTGGGGAATCCCGACTAACTACTCGAACAAACGGATTTGTGATCTGTTCCACATACTGTGGGTACGCAGTAAAAAAGACCACCGGGACGAATCGGCGCTCGCGAATCTGCTTGTAAACCTTGAGGCCGGGCAAGTCACCCTCATCCTCCAAGTCAACCGAGTCGTCGCGTAGATCAAGAACCACCAAATCAACTCGCTGAGAATCGAGTACCGACAATGCTTGGTCAAACCCCTCGCAGATATTGCACTCCGCCAATGCGTCTGGGAATACGCCTTCGACGGACAACAACTCGCTGACATCCTCGCCTTGACGATCATCAACGATCAACACGCGCCAAGCGGGATTGGCTACCATCGTCAAACTCGCTTCCTAAGACTGATTCGGAAAACAGCACCAGGCAACGGACCAGCGTTAAGCAATTCGAGTTTTCCGTCGTAGAAATCGCTGACGATTTCGCCAGCAATGGCCAGTCCCAAACCGACACCGTTGGGCTTTGTCGAATAATACGGCTCAAAGATAAACTCGCGATTCTCCTGCGGCACTCCTGGACCGCTGTCAGCAAACAGGACTTCAACATGATCAGATGCTAATCGCTTTATTGCTATCGAGATGCGACGGTCCTCTACTTTCTGCAACCAGAACAAGCTATTCTGAATCAAATTGGAAAAGACTTGCTGCATTTCAGCTGCGTCCAGCCGCACAAGAGTCTCTGATTTCGGTAGCGTCACCTCGATACCCAGCTTGTCGATCTCCGTACTAAACACTCCAACGGCATCCTCAACGATCTTCTCCAGGTAGAGCTGAGACGGTTTCCCGCGGCGACGTCCGCCGAACGGTTCAATTCGCCGGAACACGGTGGTTAACACGTCCCCCTGACCTTCGATGTCGGCAAACCTGCGCCTCAAGCCAGGGAGCAAACTCTCGACGTCTTTTGGTGACTTGTCAATCTCCTCCTGCCCCAAGAGAGATTCTTTCTTGATCTTCCCAACCGGATGCCTTCCGTCATGTAGCACGACGTCGATAAGTTGTCCCAACGTCGCGAGACTATGGTAACGCGCCAATACAGTTTGTACTTCCTCGATTTGCTTTGCGATCTCCCGTTCCGCTCGTTCAATTATTTTTGGCGCCTCTTTGTCTTTGGGATGTGCGTGCGCTAAGTGCTCGCGCAAGGGCTCCAGGTCAAACGCCTCGAATAAACTGCCAACAGGACGTTTTGCCTTATCGGAGGGTCTTCGGGGCCGAACCTCAAATCGGGTTTTCTCCATGTGAGAGAGCACTTCGAGCAGGATCTGTCGAAGATCATCCAGTGCTTGGTTTTCGTCCAGTCCTTCGCGGTTCGATTGATCTCGAAGTTTTGGGTTTTCGTCGGCTGAAATGCTGACATAACCCATAATCTGATTGTTTGAAAGGCGTAGTGTCGGATTCTGTACACGACGCAGATCCAATCGCAACCAATCATCGCGTGGCTCGCCATAAGGCAGAACGCGAAACTCGTCGCGATAGATGTTTACACCCGCCATCGCATCCAAGTCCCGCCGAACGTCGGAGATCGTAGAATTCGTCTGCTGCACAACATTTCCAAGTTCGTCGCGGTCCCAGACCCGCAACTCTAATTCAAAGGGACCACAATCTGGACTCTCCCATTTGCTCTCGGCCTCTGTGTCCTTCGTGCTGTCAAGATCTTTGAGGGAATCCGCATACTTCTTTCCCTCTTTACCAGCAATCTTGACAAGATTCTCTGCGTCATCAGATGCGCGAACGAAGTAGCCAGTTTCCTTATTCGTTCGCCCCTCGGCATAGACGCGATATGTGAAGGAGAACTTTCCGTCGGCGTCGACTGATCCTCTAACGGAATAGTGTGGATACTTGACTATTTTGGGCGGCTTTATTTCCTGTTCAAACGCAGCAAATTCGTCCGGTAACTCCAGCTTGATTGAAAACGCGGCTTGCTTTTTGAACGGTGACACTAGCCGAGCTAAACCGCGCTGTAGTTGCTCGAAATTCCTATTGCTCCAAACTTGCTTCAACCCATTCATGCGTAGAATCGTGCCATGGCCCAAATCACTCGCACTCGGCTCTTCGGCGGAATCTGACAGGCACTCGATTGTCCCACCACGGCAGATCTCCTCTCGCCGACGCTCTTCGATGAGGATCAGCACTTCGTCCAAGTATTTCTCTTCGTTATCAAACTGGGTCCAGTCGAAGACGCCGTAAATCTCACGTGATGAAGAACTCTGTTTTGTAATTAACTCCAATTCATCGGCAAGTCGGGATGCAGCAAATCTACCAATGCCCTTCTCTCCCAGAACGCGACGACCAAGCTTCGAGCTCTTCTTCTTGTTGCGTTTGTTGATTGTTGCAGGTTCCATCCAAGCATCTCGGATGACTTTCAGAGACATTCCCGAACCGTTGTCGATTACTTCAATCGTTCCTTCGCCGGGAGTTAGCGCACCCGAAAAGCGAATGAGAACGCGCTCCGCATCCGCATCATAAGAGTTCTTTACCAACTCGATGATGGCTACGGTCTCGCTACTAATTAACTCTTCGCCAAGCGTGCGCAGAATCCTGGCTCGTGGGCGAAGCGCGAGGTGTTCAGGTTCGTTTGCCGAATCGGCCATATACCCACCGCGTAATTGAGGTCACATTTGACTCGTCAATTCCCTCACAGCTGCTCGCATCACCGGCGGGCAAACGGCGTTCCCGAGTAGTCGTATGCTATCACGACGACTCGTGGTCTTGACCGAGAATTTTTGAGGCATGCCCATGGCCGCCTTGAGTTCAGGCACCTGGAGCATCCTCATGAAATGTTGAGATTTCTTGACCTTAACGTACGCAAACCGGTCAAGTGTTGTTATGGTTCGTAGGGGCCGTGTCAGCCGCTGCCAACCGCCAGCATGATCGCTGCCGTAATATACGATTAGAAAGGAACGTCTAGATCCAACAGCTTCTATCGCCCGCTCGGCGCGAGCCAGAGTTGCGGGTGCCCGTCCCGGTTGTTGTAGCGGTGAAAAACGATAATCACCATTCCTGATGATGACGTGCGAGGCCGGCACAGGAGAACCGGCATTGGATGTGACCGACACCGGTTCACGCTCTCGATCACAAAGGAGAAAAAGTCGACGTCGTGCTTGCGGCACGCCGAAATGCGACGAGTCAAGAACTTGCGGACTAATGTGATAGCCTAATTCCACAAGGTGGTCCAGGAACTCTGTGTACCGCGACCAGTTGCGCATGTTCACTACGTTTTCCACGACGATCCATCGGGGCTCAAACGCTTTAGCAAAACGTATCACCTGAAAAGCCGTTTCCTTGCTCTTCTCACACCTAGGGCTTTTTCCCTTGGCGGGGCTGTGATTCGTGCACTCGGGTGAGGCGATTAAGAGATCAATGTTTCCTAGATCTCGCTTCAGCCTCTCAGTTCTCCAGTCTTCCAATCGCCCTTCGCAGAACCAAGCATCAGGGAAGTTGGCGGTAAAAGCATTGCCAGCCAGATTCCATCGGTCGAAACCGGCGACAATCTCAGCTCCGGCCAGCTGGGCTCCCCAACTACTTCCGCCAGCGCCACAAAATAGGTCGATGGCTCTCACTTTCGTCGGGTTTGCTTGCAAATTTCTCGACATCGTTGCTAGCTCCATCGCCAGGATACTGTAAATCTATCTACAGTAAAGAGTTATCGGCAAATCACCCGGCGAACACCCGCAAAATGGCGGAACCACGCTGATATCGCCGGTTCGCGTGGTCGTTGACGAGCGAGAATGGACAAACAGAGTCTCTGAGAGCAGCACCGTCCGAGTTTGCCCAACAGAGTCAGAGGGGGTACCATGGCCGGTAAGTGCACGTATATTTGGCGACTGAATCCCAAAAGCTTCCTCCCCCGAAGGAACCCAAATTCGGCCGCGCCGGCGGCCAAATCGACAATTGGAACGATGCGCGAGCATCGAGTAATCCGCTTCCCACTAAACGACTAACCTGAGCGCAAGCTCTTGATTGCACAGAAGCGGACACTTGTGCCGCGCCCCGCGAGGGGCGCTGGCCAGTGTCCTTCTGTGCGCCCTTTAGTCGGGGTAGTGGGAGTGACCTGGTTCAGCGTCCTTTTTTCATGCGCTGAGCCCTACGCACACAACTATCAACGAATCTCGGAAGACGATGTTCAATGCACAGAAAGAGTTTGGCCCAGTCGCCATGGTTCTCGGCGGCGGTGCACTGATCGCGGCAGTCTGGCTCGGGCCAGGGCCGGGTATGTTCGCCTTGGTCGGTGCGGGAATAGCACTGTACTGGGGATTTCAGTTCTTCACAAAGTTGGAGGAACGCGATCGCCGCGACGCCGCGAAAGGCAGAAATCGAAAACGAAGGAGGAGTAGGCGACGATGAATAAACCGTATCGACGGATTGGCGACCAAGCGAAATGCCCAGCATGCGGTACGGGAATGGACTCCGAAGCGTATCGGTGCCCGAAATGCAGGATCTATTTCTGTTTCAAGTGCCGCGCTCGAGTTGGAAAGGAAGACGAGCAGTACCAGTGCGCCAATCAGTCGTGTGCCTGCTACGGAAAGCTGCTCTGTTCCGCCTGCACGGAAAGCGTTTCTCACACTGAAACTGAGTGGGAGGAAGACACCAGGGGATCTGAAATGCAAGGGGCAGCGATCGGCGCTGCGTTAACTCTGACGCTCACACTCGTGTTCTACTTCATGGGGATTCTCCACTTTACACCCTTCACCGGCGATGTGATCGGTTTTTTGTTAGTAGTGATTATCGGAGGAGTGGTGGGTCGGTCTATCGGTCGTGATCTGTTCCCCAAAAAATACCTCAAGGTTCAGTACCCAATATTTGTTCGCGTATGCGCCCAGTGCGAACAGCAGGTCGAGGACATCTGAGTGCCTCATTGACTGCTCAGTCGTCATTATTGGCGGTGCCACGAACATCGGTATTGCACGCAGCGTAATTACTATGGCAAATATGCTTGCGGGCAATAAGTCGGGCAACGAGGTCGAGAAACTCGCTTACGGTGTCACTGTATTTCGGGTGAGCGACTGAAAAGTCCGAATCGGATTTCGACGAATGATGCTGCATATTGTGTTTGGTTGTCATTGGCGGAATGTCCTGATACGAAAACAGCCACGCCAACATCATGCTGGCGTGGCTGCGTGGGTTAGGTGGCCGGCAATTCCATGTCGGCGATCAATTAGCACGATGTTCCGAATCGAAATCAGCAGTCAGTTTCGCAGTTCTGCTCGGATCGGATTTGCGTACGGACGCGGTAGACTGTGGACGCGCTGCAACCGGCTTCCGCTGCAATCTCCTTCACCTTCATTTCATCCGACGCGAGGAGTTTGCGAACTTTATTGAAGACGGTCGTACCAAGATGGCTGTAACTGCCGCGATCGGGCGTTGCGCCAGCCTCTGCCGCCAAATGGATCGCATCCTGATGGCCATGATCCCAGGCACGCCGTGCCGTGCTCTCGCTGACGTGTATGTCGCGATGCTCGGCGAGCCAGTCGACGATCGCTTTCCAGGGCTCCTTGTCGTGATCTCGCAGACGCGTAACGTCTGGCTCAATCTGGATGAAGATGGGCGTGGTCGACTTCGAGCCATTCGGCGTGGCGTGGCCGCGCCAGAGCGGACGCTCACCTGTTTCGGCAAAACGCAGAATCTCCTGGGCGTATTGCCAAGACATCCCGTGGGCGCTGGCGATTGTCTGGATGCTCGCCCCATTCTGCTTCATTTCCATGAACTTGGGGGCTAGGTGCACATATTTTGGCACGTTGTCGATCACGACGTCCACCGTCTCGGGAGTTGTCCAGATTCCCCGTGAAAGGAACTCCAATGTCAGGGAATCTGGATAGTCCTTCTCCCGACCCAAACGTCGCAGCAAGCCCAGCAGACTGGGGCTGAAGCTGGCGATCCACTTCGCCCCGCGTTTGCCGTCGGAGTGCTTTTCCTGGCGAATCCTGATCATTCCCGTCAGCGTGCGGAGTACCTCGGCCGATGCTGCGGTTTCCTGGTTGAGCAGGGCCCGGAGGTCGTCGACGTACACCTTGACCCGGTCCAGATCCAGCGGAGGGGGCGGGACGACGTTCTGTTGCTCGGCTTCACGCAACTCTGCGAGCACGACGTTCAACTCCTTCTGTGTTGTCGCGATTCGCTTTTCGTATGCCTCGTAGAGATTCGCGTCATCGGCCGCGTCGATACGGTTGAAATACTTCTTGATGGTGGCTCGCAGTCGCTTCACTTTTCCCTTCAATTCTCGCGTGTCGATGCGCGGGCGTCGAGACTCCTCGTCGAGATATGCGTTGGCTGTGACGACCAAGCGAGCGATATAGTCCTCCGAGAAGAGTACATTGCTGATGAAGCCAAGAAGGCAGTCCTCGACAATCCGCACGCTCTTGGAGCAACAGAGTTCACATTTGTGCTTCCGGCGTGTACCGTTCGGACATCCCAGTTGCTTGTGCTGCCCGGCGGAACGGACCAGCAATAGTTCCTGGGGCGGGTCGCAGTAGCCGCAGTACAGCGCGCTGCTGAATAGCGTGGATGCCGACTTCTCGTTTCGTGAAAGTGGTTTTCCCGTAAGTGGGCTATTACGCCGCGTACGACCGAGTTTACGGCGAGCGCGCTTCCACCAGTCGATGTCCACCAGGCCTAGCTTGCGATTGACGTACACGGCCATTTCGGAGGCAGGATTCCGTATGCGCTCCCATTTCTTCGTGTCCCAGTTGTATTCCGTGCTGAACTGGTTCCAGATGAAGACACCGATGTTGGCTGGATTGGACAGCTCGTAGGTGACCGAGTCGTCTGACCATCCTTCCCAGTCGTCGATCTTCAGGCGATTGAAGATGTGGGCGATCCGGTAAGGCGTCTTGTTCTTCTCCAGAAACAGGCGGTAGAGCAGCAACTTGTAGTCCTTCGTGTTCTCATCGAAGCACCGTTCGTATTTGGGCGTGCCATTCGGCTTGAGCAGCGGATTGCCCGTGGCATCGACGCGCACCCTCTTGGTATGGCCGAGAATCAGTTTGCCGACTACGCCGCCAGCCAGAAACGTCGCGCGCATGCCTCGCTTTACTTTGCGCTTCAAGTCCTTCTTGAACAGGGCCGACAGCAAGCCATAAAAGCGGACATTCATGTCCCAGTCGGGATCGTCGAGAGTGAATCCGTCGCTGGCGCCGATCAGGCGAGTATTCGTCTGGAAAGAAGTTCCCGCCAACTGCCACCACTCCAACTCCTCGCGCGAGGCGCGGCTAAAATCGTCGATGTAGGTTGTCTCAATCGGATGTCGCTTGTCGCGCAATAACTTCTTGTAGTTGAGATAGCCCTGGCGAGCGGTGGAGTATCCGCTCCGGCTATAGTCGCAGAAGATGTAACACCAGGGCACGAAACGTCCTTCCTCCTTGGCCTTGTCGAGACTATTGCCCGCCTGCTCCAGGATGGACTTGGGGTCCGATCCCTTTGTGGAAAATCGGTTGTAGTTGCCGCCGATTCCCCTGCAATGTCGGAGCACAATCGAAAAGTCCGGCGGTGTAACTTGGCCCGTCCGGTGCCGGTGCTTGAAGTCGGCAACCATTTCGGCGATCACATCGTCCGCGGGCTCGGGCAACACGCCTGCCTCCGCCAACTGCGGCCAGTGCTGCCGCTGCTTCTCAAGGTAAATACGGGCGAGTTTCGTGAGTTCCTCGTCCGAAGGCAGTCCCAAGTCGGCCTTGGCCCGCCGGCGGCGGCGTTTGGAACGAGGCAGCGGCCCCAAATCAATCTTGCCATTGCCGCTGACGTTGGCGATGGTAGCGTCGTGTTCGTTGGCTACCATCTCGGCGATTTCGCGAGTGGTAGCCCGGCCCTCCTTACTTGTCGTTACGACCGAACCAAAGACGGCCAAAGCGACGAATGACAAGAGAAGAAGGGGGTGTCGAGAAGTGTGCCCTCCGCCGGAGGGCGCATGACCTCCGTCGAAACGGCCGATCCGGGCCAAATTGGTGTCCCGGTTTTGTCGCTGTTGCCGACCTCCATGACCGGTTATGATCGGTGTTGGTCGGAGTTGGTCAGACCATGCTAAACGCAGCGTTGGTTTGGCCTTAGATGTAAATCCGTTGGGCGACAGATAGTTAGGGAAAGCGGATGAGCCAAATCCCCTGCCCTCCGCTTCCACACTTTCTAGCAGGGGAGTGCAGAAGATTGTTCCGGTAAATGGTAGTCTCTGGCCGGTTGCCTATTGCTGCATAGCCTGTCGCCAAACTTTTCTCGCCTGTCTGCATTCATGGTAACGCTCGTTTGGGACTCCCTGTCGCACGCGGCTATCCCCTGGCAACGACTTTGCAGTTCTCGTGGGGTTTTCCCGAAAAACATTGCAAATGCCATGGCCTGGGCTTTATAATCTCTAGAGTTAGTCGGTCGCTGAGTCCTCCCACGCCGTACTGCTCCATCCTTTCCACACCTGCCCCAAAAGCTCGCTGGTTGTCTGCAGCTTGGATTGTTCAGTTGTTCAATCGCAGAGCCCTGGATGTGTGCTCCTGGTCTTAATCGGTATCGCAGATAGGAACGCAACGATGCGTCATTTTTCTTGGTTGCTAGGCTTTTGGATTTCCGTGTATGCCATCGCGGCCGTTGCCAGTGAGCCAGCGGTTCAATTCAACCGCGACATCTTGCCAATTCTTTCAGACCGCTGCTTCCACTGCCACGGTCCGGATGAAGAGAGCCGCGAAGGTGGTTTTCGACTCGATCAAGAAGAGAGCGCCAAGGGAGAAGCTGACTCCGGCGAACCCCCGATTGTTGTTGGAGATGTGGACGCCAGCGAACTGATCCGCCGTTTGACGACCGACGACCAGGATGAGCGGATGCCGCCGGTCACCTCGCGGCAAAAACCGCTTACACCCGAGCAAATTGAACTGTTTCGTCGCTGGATTGCCGAGGGGGCCGAATACCAACCGCATTGGGCTTACGTGGCTCCAAAAGATTGGCCAGAACCGGAGGTCAAAGACGCGGCTTGGCCTGCCGGGTGGATTGACCGTTTTATTCTTACCCGATTGGAAGCCGAAGGGTTACGGCCGGCCGCTGAGGCTGATCGTGTGACGCTGATCCGTCGGCTTTCGTTCGATTTGCTCGGCCTGCCTCCCACGCCGGAAGAGGTGCAGGCGTTTGTCAAAGACCAGTCGGACGACGCTTATGAACGGCTCGTCGATCGCTTATTGGCTTCGCCACGCTACGGAGAGCGGATGGCCATGTGGTGGTTGGATCTGGTCCGTTATGCTGACACGGTTGGCTATCATGGCGACCAGGATCAAAAGACCTGGCCGTATCGCGATTACGTGATTCGGGCTTTCAGCAGCAATTTGCCGTTTGACCGTTTTACGATCGAACAGCTGGCAGGCGACTTGGTGGAAACCCCCGAGCACGACCAGTTGGTCGCCACCGGCTACAACCGCTTGCTGCAAACCTCGCATGAAGGGGGCGTTCAACTCAAGGAATATCGGGCGATCTATCAGGCCGATCGGATTCGCAATTTTTCCCAGGTGTGGATGGGGGCCACGATCGGTTGTAGCCAGTGCCACAATCACAAATACGATCCTTACACGATCCACGACTTTTACGCGATGGGCGCTTTTTTTGCCGACATCGACGACGAAGCGCACTTGAGAAAGCCGCATGACGATTTAAATCGTTTGCCCACTCGGCGCGAGCCTGAGATGCCTTATTTGTCGCCTGTACGCCGCCAGCAGATTGCCCAAAAGACTGAGCAGATCGTGGTTTTGCAGCAACAGCGTGCCGAGGCCGCTGGCCGTTTGTTGGCCAACCAGCAAACTTGGGAAAAGACGATGCGTGCCCAGGCTGAACAATCCGTCTCGACCGATGTGGTGTTAGTCGACGACGTGCTCTATGCCGGCGGCGCGGTCAGCGGTGCCTGGAGCTTCGTCTCGACCGACGGCAAGCCAGTGCACAGCGGCCAAAAGAGTCGCCGTCAAACGGCCCCGGGGATCGTGCAGCACTACTTTCATCAGGCCGATAAGCCGATTCATGTGGCCGGCGACACGACATTTTATGCTTGGGCCTATCTTGACCCCAAGAACCCGCCGCAAGCGATCATGCTCCAGTTCAACGTGGCCGGTGATTGGTCGCATCGGGCCGTGTGGGGATCGGATGCCATTAAATTTGGGCGTCGTCCGGAAAGCTGGGTCGGCTACCAGCGTCAGGGCACGCTGCCTGCGGCCGGTCAATGGGTACGGCTTGAAGTGCCTGCCCAGCAAGTTGGCTTGTCAGATGGCACGACCGTTTCCGGGATGGCTTTCACCCAGTTTGCTGGCACCGTTTATTGGGATCGGTCGGGTGTGCTCTTGTCAGATCAGGTGCCGAGCAATGTGGCAAAAGTGTTCGAGATTCCGCCTGCCGAACGGACTGGTCAGCAGCGGGAGCTTCTCGAATCGTATTACCTGCAACAGTCGCCCGAGGTTCAAACGCTCGATACCCAAATTGCCCGTTTGACGGCGGAACGAACCCAGCTGACAAAGTCGGCTCCGCGCACGCTGTATACCAAAGCGTTGAAAACACCTCGCACGGTGCGTGTGTTGCCACGTGGAAACTGGCTCGACGAATCGGGCGAAGTGGTGCAGCCGGCCATTCCCGAGTTTCTTGGCAAAGTGTCGAGCCAGCACGACCGGGCCTCACGGCTCGATTTGGCGCGTTGGTTGGTCCGGCCGGAGTCTCGGGGAGGTGTTGCCCTGTTGACTGCTCGCGTGCAGGCGAACCGTTTTTGGCAGTTGCTGATGGGGGTCGGGATTGCCCGCATCTTGGACGATTTTGGCGGCCAAGGCGAACTGCCGGTCCATCCAGAATTGTTGGACCGGCTAGCACTCGATTTTTATGAATCGGGTTGGGATGTCAAACACCTGCTCAAGACGATTGTCATGAGCCGTACGTATCGGCAGTCGTCGGTCAGCACGCCCGAGCTGCGCAAGCGAGATCCGTTGAACCGGCTGTACGCCTGCCAGTCTCGACCTCGATTGCAGGCTGAGATGATTCGGGATACGGCGCTCGCGGTCAGCGGCCTGCTGGTTCACGAATTGGGAGGGCCGAGCGTCAAGCCGTATCAGCCTGTCGGCTATTACAGCCACCTGAACTTTCCCGTCCGGAAATACCATCAACACAGCGATGCCCGTCAGTGGCGGCGTGGGCTCTATGTCCATTGGCAACGGCAGTTTTTGCATCCGATGCTCAAAGCGTTTGACGCTCCCTCGCGAGAAGAATGCACGGCCCAACGGTCGGTGAGCAATACGCCGACCGCGGCTCTGGCAATGCTTAATGATCCGACCTTTGTCGAGGCCGCTCGGGTATTCGCCGTGCGCACGCTTCACGAGGGGGGGCAGACCGATGTCCAGCGGATTGTCTGGGCATTCCGACAAGCTGTCAGCAGGCACCCCCAGGAGGCCGAACAGGCAGTGTTGGCCGAGTTGCTCGCAACCCATCGGGCTTACTTCCAAGCGCATCCCAAGGAAGCGCAAAAAATCACCTCGATCGGTCTGACCCAGGCGCCCCGAGACATCGGCTCCGCCGAGCTAGCGGCTTGGACCTCGGTCAGTCGAGCGATTTTGAATTTGAATGAAACGATTACGCGCAACTAAGCGTTCACTTTCACGATCTACCCAGGCAACAGTCCTATGCAACCGCAATCTCTTGTGCAGCCGGCCCTGCAGGCCACGCGTCGAACGTTCCTCCGCCAAACCGGAGTGGGAGTCGGGGCTACCGCTCTCGCGTCGTTGACCAACCGCACGGCAGTGGGCGCTTCACCAGGACCGTTTCAGGGAGTGGTCAATCCGCGGCACTTTGCTCCCAAGGCCAAGCGAGTCATTTTTCTTTGTATGGCCGGTGGGCCGAGCCATTTGGAGTCGTTTGATTATCGACCCCAATTGGCGGCGCTCGATGGCAAACCGATGCCCGAGTCGTATACCAAGGGCATGCCAATTGCCCAATTGCAGGGCAAGGCATTGAAATGTTATGGCCCGCGGGCAAAGTTTGAAAAACATGGCCAGAGCGGTCAGGAAATCAGCGACTATTTCCCCCACATCGCCACCGTGGCCGACGATATCGCCATTGTCCGCTCGATGGTTACCGAACAGATCAATCACGATCCGGCGCACACGTTCATGAACACCGGCACAGCCATCAGCGGGCGGCCGTCGATGGGTGCCTGGGCTCTGTATGGTCTGGGGGCCGAGACTGAAAATTTGCCAGGCTTCGTCGTGGCCACCAGTGTCGGTGGTCGCGATCCACAGCCGATCGCTGCTCGGCAGTGGGCTAGCGGCTTCCTCCCTTCCCGATTCCAAGGCGTCGAGTTCTATTCCACAGGCGACCCGGTCCACTATGTGAAAAACCCGGCTGGCTACGACCGGCAACGGCAACGCGAGGTGCTCGACGCGATTGGCGGTTTGAACCGATTGCGCAACGAAACGGTCGACAATCCCGAGATCGCCACGCGGTTGGCCCAGTACGAGATGGCTTTCCGCATGCAAGCTTCCGTGCCTGAGTTGGTCGATATGTCGGATGAGCCTCAGTCAATGCTCGATATGTACGGGGTGAAACAGCCTGGCGATGGCTCGTTCGCCAGCAATTGTCTGTTGGCCCGACGGCTGGCCGAACGCGGCGTGCGTTTCATTCACCTATATCACCGTGGCTGGGATCACCACGGCGGATTAGACAAGTACATGAAAATCTGCTCGGGTCTGACCGACCAACCAACGGCCGCCTTGATCAAAGACCTGAAGCAGCGCGACATGCTCAAAGACACGTTAGTCATCTGGGGAGGCGAATTCGGCCGTACGCCGATGGCCCAAGGCAACGGACGCGACCACCACATCAAAGGATTTTCGATGTTTCTTTGCGGCGGCGGCATCAAGGGCGGAATCACCTATGGCTCGACCGACGAGCTAGGATATATGGCCGTCGAAGATCCGGTGCATATTCGCGATCTGCACGCCACGATGCTCCACTTGCTTGGCATCGACCATGCCCGCTTTACCGTGCGATACCAGGGGCTCGACCTGGGCCTGACGGGGGTCGAAGAGTCGCATGTGGTCAAAGGTCTAATTGCCTAAAGCAGACTCAGTAACTCTCAGAAACGAGGGCGAAAAAAGCAATTGCTTTCTCGGGATCGGTGAAACCGATCTGTTTCGCGAGCGGTCACCGACCGCTGTTTCCGATCAAGCGGAGCGCACAGCTTTGATGGAAATGGAATCTCGTGATCGACCGGTGCCTGCGGCGATGATCCGTCCGCGACGGACAATCACTGGGATGTCGGCGATCTTGTTGCCTTTCGCCGAATCGGGCGCAGTCGATTGGGACGGGTTTGAACGGCACATTGCCCGTACGCTCGAGGCTGGGCTAACGCCTGCGGTGAACATGGACACCGGCTATGCGAATCTCCTTGAAACAGCGACGCGGCAACGCGCGTTGCAGGTTGCCCGGCAAGCGTGTGGGTCGCGGCGCTGGGTCGCCGGGGCATATGTGGCCGATCAGCCAGGTGATCGGTTCAACCTGGATGCGTATCGTGCTGCGACCGACGAGATTGTGGCGCAGGGGGCGATCCCGGTGCTCTTTCAGTCGTTTGGATTGACCGAGCAATCAGGGCCGGCGATCGTCGAGTCGTATAGGGCACTCGCTGCCCACTCCGGCCCGTTTATCGGGTTTGAATTGAGTACCCGATTCGCTCCCTTTGGGAAGATTTACGACCTTGAGACGTATCGAGGCCTGATGCAGATTCCCGAGTGTCTTGGCGCCAAGCACTCGTCGTTGCGTCGTGAGCCCGAGTGGCAACGGCTCTTGCTGCGCGACGCCACACGGCCTGACTTTCTGGTGTTGACCGGCAACGATTGGGCCATCGACATGGTGATGTACGGCAGCGATTACTTATTGGGAATCAGCACGTTTGCACCTGAAGCGTTTGCTCGCCGCGACGCACTTTGGGCCTCAGGCGACCCGGCATTCTACGAGTTGAACGACACCTTGCAATATCTAGGGCATTTCGCCTTTCGCGATCCGGTGCCGGCTTACAAACACAACGCGGCCCAGTTTTTGCACCTTCGCGGTTGGATCGCCAGTGACCGTACCCATCCTCAAAGTCCACACCGGCCGTCTAGCGACCGTGAGGTGCTGGCCGAGATTGCCTGCCGCTTGGAAATCTCGATATCAGATGCTTGACGACCTTTGGGGGAAAGAGCAGCGGTCGGTGACCGCTCGCGAAACGAATGAAATCCAACGTTTCGCGTTTTGGCCACCGGCCGCTGTTTTTGCACAACGGGCGACTTTGCAGTTCTCCTGCTTCTTGCCCAGGCGTTTTGCATTTCCAGCCTGATTCGGCGCATAATAGACGAGCGGCATCTGCTCCCCCCTCTGAGGAAGGAATTGCTCGAATGCGTTACTCATCCCGGCAATCGATCATTGCACTGTTCATGGCGGCTCTGATGGTCGCCCAACCGTTTGCCGTTTACGCCCAACAGGCACCGCAAGGAACGCTCATCGTTCCATCGGTCTTGGGGCTTCCAGTTGAGCAGGCCAAGAGCGTCATGGAATCCATCGGTCTAGCCCCCAGCTTTGCCCTGGGCAAGGCGCCGCCGGTCGGCGCCAAGCAGCTCGTGGTTTACGAGCAACATCCGCGACCCGGCACGGCGGTCACTGCCGGCGCAGCGATTTCGCTCACCATCTATGCGCCTGGCCAACAGACGGCCAACCACCAAACGTCAAATGTTGGAGTGCGAGAACTTCGCGTGGTCCAGGCGGTGCCGTTTTTAGACGAACAACAGGTGCTCATCGCGCAACGCTCGGCCAAGCTCGTCGGAACAGCCCTTGATTTGATTGTGGATGCTGGGGCCGTGAGTCTGGAAGTGAAACGGAGTCTGCTGCTTGAGCCAGGAGAAGAAGGGCTGCTGGGAACACGTTGGCGTTTGAACTGGGAGAAGCAAGTGCTGGCGGCTCCCAGCGTTGCGGTGCTGGACGAAGGGGTCGGACAAACGATCTTTCATGCCATGCGCGATGGTCGAACTTATCGAGCGGCCGATGGACAGAAGCTGGTCTTCGCCAACCAACATGCGGTTTGCACCAAGCAAGATGGCTCGCGAGAATTTTATGGACCGGATGGTCGACTGCTGGCCATTGATCGCCGGAATGGGAACAAGCTCGTGCTCAAATATGAAGGGCAAACGCTTGTTCGAGTCGAAGGTCCGTTCGGAACCTTTCTCCGTTTTCAGCACGACCAACAAGGCCAGCTAGCAACGATCGAAGGCTCCAACGGCGCCGTGGTTCACTATCAGTTGGGTAGTCCGACCGATGCGCCAGTAACGGATGTCCCCCCGCTGGCCGTGCGCTATGCCTATGACGACGCAGGCCGGTTAACGGCAATCGAACACCCTCGCTCAGGCAAAACCACGATTGCCTATGACGCGCAGAACCGAGTCGTTCGTCGCGCTTGGGCCGATGGTGCAAAAGACGAATATGCTTATGACGATTCTGCCAGAACCTGGAAGCATACCGATCCGTCTGGCCATGTGACTACCACTTTCTGGCAGCAGGACCGTTTGGCCGCTGGAGTCCAGGATCCGTTGGGCTATTTGACGAAAATGGAGTATGACGCCATGGGCCGCACGACGCGCGTGGCTGGTCCTACTGGCGAAAGCATTCAGTTCACCTACGACTACCTTGGCCGGGTAGCGCAAATTAACGATTCGGTACGCGGACCGACCCAATTTCTCTACGAAGGTGAAAGCCATCGAGCATCCGTTCAAATCAACTCCGGAGGCCACGTCGAGCGGCAGAGTTTTGATGCCCAGGGCAACCTGGTTGCCGCCCAATCAGGCGCTGCAACGATCGGGGCGCAGGTTGAATATGATGCCCATGGGCTGGCTAAAACGATGACGCGTGCCGATGGGCAACAGGTGGCCATTGAATATGATTCGCAAGGTCGCGTCTCGCGGCTAACCGACGTGGCAGGCGGCGCCACTCAATTGCAATACGACCGGCTAGGCAACGTGATTCGCGAGATCGATCCTCGAGGAGCAGTCACCGCGCGGGCGTATGACGAGCATGGACGTCTGGTTCAACAAACCGATCCAACCGGCGGAGTTACTCGAATGGAATACGATCAACGTGGATTGTTGATCAAAACCATCGACCCGCGTGGCGGTGAGACACAATACACCTACGACGTGCGCGGTCGCTTGGTTTCCGAAACCGATCCGGCCGGACGGGTACACAAATGGATCTATACGCCAGATGGCCGTCTAGCCAGCGTTGAGTCGCCAGGCCAAGGAAATCAGACGTACAAGTATGATGGGGCAGGCAATACGATCGGCATGGTTGACGCCTTGGGTGGTGGGGTCGCAAGCGTTTATGACCCGAAAGGACGACTCTTGGCGGTGATCGATTCAGGCGGCGGACGTCGGCAGTTCTCCTATTCGGCCGCCGGACAGTTGATTGAGGAAATCACACCAAGCGGCGCTAAACGACGCTATGGCTACGACGAGCAGGGACGTCGAGTGCGTGTGATTGATGATGCTGGGAACGTAACTCGCTATGTCTATAACAAGCAGGGCCGTGTTGGGATGGTTTTGCCTCCTAGCGGGCCGGTGAGGCGATTGACGTATGACGAACATGGCCAGGTGACTCAGGTGAAGTCGGGCGAGCAGGTTGTCACCCGTTATGGTTATGATGCACTTGGCCGTCGGATCAAAGAAACCGACGCGGCCGGGCTGACGATCACTTATCAATACGACAAAGCTGGCAACCTGATCCAGCAGCAGGACAATTTGGGGGCCCAAAGCCAGGTGGAATACGATTTGGCTGGCCGGCCGGTTTCGGTGGTCGATGCCACGGGGGCCAAGTCGCAAAGCAAATATGACCAGGTTGGCAACCGCATTGCGATGACCAATCCAACGGGGCACGAAACTCGATTCGCCTATACCCCGGCTGGCGAATTGGCTGAAGTGATTGCCGCTAACGGCGATCGGGTGCGATTAGAATATGGCGCTCAAGGTCGACCAACGACCGTTCATTTACCAGGCGGAGGAACCCAGCAGGTCGAGTACAACCCGTTGGGCATGCCTGTTCGCTCGACCGATGCAGCGGGATCAACTCAGGTCGCCAAATACGATGCGAATGGACGCGTGGTGGAACTGACCGACCCCAACGGCCAAATCACTAAGCTGAGTTACGATCAGGCTGGCCGCTTGGTCCGTAAACAGTTTGCCGACGACATGGCCATCGACTACACCTACGATGCCCAAAACCGTTTAACTTCGCTCGACGACGGAAAATTCCCTGTGCGGATGACATATGACCGGCGGGGCAATCGGACCAAGATTGAATACCCGACCATCAAGCGAACCCTGGTCTATGAATTTGACGAGGCCGATCGAATGACAGCGTTTGTCGATTCCGAAGGACAACGTACAACGTATCGCTACGATGCGCTAGATCGCTTGATCGCCATCGAGACGCCTGGAGCTGGCACATTTCAATTGGCCTATGACATCGGTGGACGAGTGACTTCGCTCACCTATCCCAATGGTGTGCGTGGTATTTTCCAATATGATGTGACTGGCCGAGCGACCAAGATGGCCTATGTTCACGCTGCTCAGAAAGTCGTTGCCGGCTGGAAGCATCAACACGATGCCGACGGCAATTGTGTTGAAACAGTCGAGTCGGGTGGGCCGACTCAACGCTTCGCCTATGATCCGAGTGGCCAGTTGATTGAAGAAACGTTGCCGGATGGCCAACAGGTTCAATACACTTATGCTCCTGGAGGAAATCAGACGATTCGTCAGCAGGGTGATGTGAAGATCGAAGCGAAATATGATCAGGCTGGCCGGCTGTTGTCCTCCGGTAAACGGAAATTTAAGTACGATGCCAATGGGAACTTGATCGAACAGACTGGGCCATCAGGAACAACCCGTTATCAGTACAATAGCCAAAACCAGATGGTCATGGTGCAAATGCCGGATGGCAAGAAAATCGCCTATGGCTATGCCCCGACCGGACAACGGATTTGGCGCGAAGACCAAACGGGACGTACCTGGTATGTCGGCGATGGCATGCATGTCGTTGCCCAACTCGATCAGGATTTGAAGGCTGCGGAAACTTATGTCCATGGACCAGGGACCGATTGGCCGTTGGCGATTTTAGGAGGCTCGGGGGCACGGTTCTTGCATGCTGATCGGCAGGGCAGTGTGCGTCGAGTGACCGACCAGGATGGCAACGTTGCCGCACAGTTGGATTACGATGCGTTTGGTCGTGTGGTCCGGCGCGAGGGCGACGCACACATTCCTTTTCAGTTCACGGCCCGATCATTTGACGAGGCGACCAGTCTCTATTACTTCCGAGCTCGCTATTACGACGCTCACACCGGACGATTTCTAACTCGCGATCCGGCGCCTGGTAATCCTAGGATTCCGTTGAGTTTGAATCCCTATTGTTACGCGTACAACAATCCTGTGAATTTGACCGACCCACTCGGCCTGGCTCCCAATGATGCTCCGCGACGAATTTTTCGAAACGGTCAATGGTATCAGGTCTTCTGGCGCGGGCATTCCGATCGTGGTTGGTCAGAGACAGGTCGCCCGGTGTTAGCCGACGCCGCCCGACGGCCAGACGGGAATGTGGCGCGAGGGTTGCACGATTCGAGTAGACGACTTCAGCAAACGGCCAATCGCCTAACGACCAGACCTGGCGGCACACCTACCCGAGGTGGTTGGGGGGGCGTGCTGGAGAGCCATACTTCCAGCGGCGCTGGTTCGCCGCTGGTGTCGATGGCTTCCGACCGGCGAGTGGCCGAGCGGTTTGCCGGCGAGGCTGGCGAAGTGCTTGAAATCCATGTGCCTGAGAGCGCCGTTGGCGCGCCAGGGCAGCCAGACAGTTTTGGCCGACATCGCGTATCGCAGAACACGCATGCTGGTGGTCTCGAGGCGGAATGGGTTTCGCGGCACGAGGTGCCTGACGAATGGATTCACCGTGCCCATCCCGGCCGTCGGCTTGGCGCGCCAGTTCGCAGCATGAGTTCATTCGCGCAGCCTTCGCGTTGGCAGCGAGCGCGAACGATGATGGAAGACATGGCCGAGGGTTTTCGTCGTAGCCGGTTGGGCGGTTGGTTAGGACGCGCGCGGAGTGGTTTAGGGCGTCTTGGCCGGCGACTGATGGGCCCAGCGGCGATTTTGCTCACCATGACCTCGATTGCCAGCGCCGGTGAAAACATGGCCAACGCAGCCACTCGCGAGGCGTTGGATCAAGTGCTAGGAACCGTTGCTACTTGGGGTGTTGGACTGGCGTTGGGTGGACCGTTTGGAATTCTGGCTGGACTAGCGGCCGGCATGTTAGCTTCGCAACTGGCTGCCACTGCGGCCGACCGTTTAGTCCCTCCGGCCAAGCGGCCTGAGAAAAAACCTGAGCCGAAGAAACCCGAGACGAAAAAACCGCCGCCACGCAGAACCGCTGGAACCAAGAAACCAAAACCTAAACCATCGGCACTCGATGACGGGTTCATTCCTCAAACCTTTGGCATGGACGACATGACCCATGACGATGCGATGGAGTATTTGGGGCCGGCCGAGCGGCTCGAAGAACGTGGGCTCGATTACTTCCGCGAACGGGCCAAGCGGTATTCGCCCGAGTCGAAAAAGGCTAACAACACGCCATTGGCCGACTACCGGCGTCGGGCTGGCCGCATCGATCGGCAGCTCACCGAGCAAGAACGGATTCGCGCTCAACAAATCGCCGACTACAACCGTCGGGTGGCGCAAGAAAATGCTCGGCGCGCGGCCGCCGTCCAACAATGGCATGCCGACCAGCAGTGGCGCAGGCAGCAAGCCTTGCAAAACTGGAGCCGGGTCATGCAGCAGTACTGGCAGCCACAACACCATCATCATCACCATGGCCCCGGTGGCGACGATTCGGCGCCGACCAGACAGTTCAACTTTCGCTGAGATTTGGAGCCCATAGAAATGCGATGTGACGTTCGAGGTTTCAGGCTAGCTGCCCTTGGGCTGACGATGTGCTTCCTCACTCCGGCGGTTCTCGATGCTGCCCAGCCCTGGGGAACCGTGGCCAAGCCGGGCGACAGTGCGGTAGGAAGCAACGTAGTAATTACACTTGATGCCGGACAGCGACCTCAGGCGGGAGACCAACTGCAAATCTACTTCGTCGTGCCAGGCATCGAAGTGGAAGCCGAGGTCGCCACCGCTCGGGTAACCCAGGTCGACGGCAACCAGGTGACCGCCCAAGTGCTCTCGGCCAGCGGAAAAATCGCCGTCGGTCACCCGGTTCGCCGGTCGGGCGGTGGCATCGTTCAAGCCCCGGAACCGCCGGGAGGAGCCGCAGCGCCGGTCTCGCCTGGCGCCAGCGAAGAGTCGACCAGCAAACCTCATCTTGGTTTGGCGATTCGCCCGGTCAACACCGTCGACGCCAAACGTCTGAAGCTCAAAGAACAGGCAGGCTTGGTCGTCGAAGGCATTTGGCCAGGGCGGCCTGGCGGCGCAGCCGGCATCCAGCTCGACGACGTGATTCTCAAGCTCAACCTGGAGCCAGTCAACCAAGTGCCGGAGTTGATCGCCATCGTTCAAAAAGGAGTCGCCGGCGAACGGATGGTGGTCGAACTGGTGCGCGAAGGCCAGCCGCAGACGGTCACCGTGCGGCTGGAAAACAAGCCAGACGATCTTCAAAACCAAATTCGCCGGATGGCCGAAGAGGGCCAAGGTTGGGCACAGCACGTCTTGGCCCATACCCATTGGAAAAACCGGCAGTCTCGCCGCGATCGGGTCGAGGCAGCCAAGTGGTTCTTGAAGGCCGCCGAGTCAGGATACCCAGGGTCGATGGAGATGCTGGCCAGCATGTATTTCGAAGGCCGCGGGGTGGACCAAGACTACAAGGAGGCCAGCCGTTGGTATCTCGAGGCAGCCCGCCGTGGGTTGGCTTTTTCGCAATACCGTTTGGGCTACATCATTTCCGAAGGGCTTTATTACGCGCGCGACGACGCCCAGGCAGCCCGCTGGTATCGCAAAGCGGCCGACCAAGGGCATGCCAACTCTTGGACCAGTTTGGGACTCCTTTATGAACACGGCCGAGGGGTCGAGCAAGATGTTCGCAAAGCGGCCGACATGTATCGGCGTGCCTCGGAGCTAGGCGACCTGTGGGGGACGACCAATTTGGCCACCTTTTATCGCGATGGTAAAGGAGTCGACAAGAACCCTACCCGCGCGATCGAACTGTTTGGCCAAGCGATTCAAAAAAAATTCACTCCGGCGATGACCCGACTGGGACTGATGTATGAACATGGCACCGGCGTCAAACAAGATTTTGCCCAAGCCGTGCGTTGGTATCGCCAAGCGGCCGAGCTAGGCAGCGCCGAAGGCCAGGCGTTTCTCGGCACAATGTTCGGCCATGGACGCGGGGTGCCCAAAAACCCCAAGCTGGCCGTGAAGCTGTATCGTCAAGCGGCCAAGGCAGGCCACATGGCGGCCCAAAACAACCTTGGCTGGGCCTACCAGAGCGGCGACGGCGTGGCCAAAGATCACCATCAGGCCAACCGCTGGTTTCGCAAATCGGCCGAAGCCGGCAACGCCCAGGCCCAAGTGAACCTAGGCATCAATCTGCACAACGGTTGGGTAGCGGACAAAGACTTGAAAGAAGCCAGCCGCTGGTTCCAGAAGGCCGCTGAACAGGGACACGTGCATGGAGAGAACAACTACGGCCTGGCCTTGCTCAACGGCTCAGGGATTCCCAAAAATCCCACCGAGGCGGTCCGCTGGTTTCGTAAAGCGGCCGACCGAGGGCTGGCCGATGCCCAGGTCAATCTGGCCGGTGCCTATTACGAAGGCAACGGCGTCGCCAAAAACTATCGTCAAGCCTACGAATGGTCGATGAAGGCCGCCAAACAGGGCCATGTGACTGGCGAAATGAACGTTGGGATTCTGATCTCTGAGGGGCAGGGCGTTGGCAAAAACTATCAGATCGCCATGCAATGGTTACGCCGTGCGGCCGACAAAGGGAGTGCCGGCGCCCAAAACTCGATTGGCTGGATGTACCAAAACGGTCACGGCGTGCCGAAGGACCGCCAAGAGGCAATCGCCTGGTATCTGATGGCGGCCGAAAATGGAAACGAGACCGCCAAGCAAAACCTGCGTAATCTGGGCGTCGATCCTGATCGGTAACAGCGGTCATTGACCGAAGCGCGAAGCATCGGTTTACGCTCTCGCTCCCAGGCTTTACTTGGGAACCCCGGCGCGATACTCACCAAGACACCAAGCCGCAAGATCTCTTGGTGTCTTGGTGAGAAAATGCGATTTTACAGGCAGGCGTTAGCTGGCCTTGATTTCGTAGCCGGCTCGTTGCTCGCGACGGACAAACCCGGCCGCCTGCTCGTCGCCGACAATCTCACGCTTGGCCGGATCCCAAGTCAGCTCTCGACAATTCACCTTCGTGGGGTCGTCGGCGCTGATCGGTTCGCCCAGGCGAAGCGCGATGTTGGCCAAATGGCAGAAGTCCAGGGTAAGCACATGGCTGGCCACGTCGGAAATCGGTTCACGACGCTCGCGCAAGCAATCAAAGAAGTGACGCCAGTGATTCCCATGCCCATTGCGGCCATGGTAAGGCTCGACGCCTTTGTAGGCTTGCTTCAAGGCGTCTTCCGGCAGCGGATTCTCGGCCAACTCATCGACCGGCTTGCCGACCAGCTTGCCACGGTTCACAAAAATCCGGCCCTTGGTCCCCTCGATCGTCAGCCCATTGTCGGTATCGTGTCGCATCACCAGTTCGACACCACTGGCAAGCTTACTGGTAATGTGAAACTGTTGGGCCGTGTTAAACTGATTGTCGACCGTGGGGTATCCGTCTTTGAAGGGGATCGGGTGTTTGCCGGTCCCGGAAATTGTGATCGGCCCCGCGGTGGCCTGCTCGCCCAGCGCCCAAACCGCGATGTCGACGTGGTGTGCTCCCCAGTCGGTCATCTTGCCGCCGGAGTATTCATACCACCAGCGGAAGTTTTTATGAAGCCGTTGCGGAATGTAATCGACGGCCGGTGTCTGGCCTTGCCAGCGGTCCCAGTCCAGATTCGCCGGCGGGGTGGTTTTGTTGTAAGGGCGTGTTCCCGGCGTGCCGCCAATCGCACATTGTAGCCGTTTGATCTCGCCCAACCGACCTTGTTGGACCAGGGCGATCGCTTTGATAAACAGATTTGCCTGGCTTCGCTGTTGGGTTCCTACCTGAACGATCCGATCGGGATGAGCGGCCAACACTTGTTGGATGATTTCCCCCTCTTCGATCGTCAACGTCATCGGCTTTTCGCAATAGACGTCCTTGCCGGCCTTGATGGCGTCGATCACTGGCAGCGTGTGCCAGTGGTCAGGCGTGGCGACTAGCACGGCATCAATGTCATCCCGTTCCAGCAGCTTCCGATGGTCGTTATATTTCGTGGCCTTCCCGCCGCTGAACTTGTTGCTGGCTCTTTGGGCATGATTCGAGTCGACGTCGCAAACGGCCACGATCTCGGCCCCGTGAGCTCGGGCTTGGACCCCGTCGACGCTCATCGCGATCCCACCACAGCCAATGATGCCCAACTGAATCCGGTCGTTCTTGGCCGGCGGATCGTCTGCTCGCGACGACGAAGTGAGCCAGTAAGGCGTGGTCGTAGCAAGCGTGGCCGCGGCAGCGGACTGTTTGAGAAACCGGCGACGAGTCGAGGCACCATGATCCATCAAAAATCTCCTCTGAATAAAATAAAAAGGGAGGAATGATCGGGAAGGCAAGTAGCAGACGCAAACGCCTGCTGGTAGGAAATCCAGGACGTCGACGCATTATAGGAAGCCAGCGAACCAACGTCAAATTTTTCTCGTGCGCGTTCCAGGAGGACTGCCAAGTCGTCTCTTTCAAAAAATCAGCGACCGGTGGTCGAAGCGCAAAACGGCTAGATTCTCCTGTTTCTCGCTTCGACCACCGGCCGCTGCTACTGCTCAACACCGCTGCTACTGATCAACAGATAATTTGGAACGACTGAGATTTCCAAGGAACGATCAAACGACTGGTTTTCAAACTTTGTTCGTTCTGGAACGGCTTGAATTTGATGAAAAGCAAGCGGTTTTTCTGGATTATGTAGGGCTAATCAAAAATCCACTTGAGTTGGCGAATTTACCTGGCGTATAATGCTAGTCAACATCAGAGACAAAGACTGTCAAGGTGCCAGTTGCCTTGACATCTTTCCTACCGCTTCGTCTATCCCTACCATCAGGCCATTGATGGCCTGCCCCCCCCGGCATCGTCGCTCTACACGATCTTCAATTGGGAGTATAGCTTTGGCAACTTTCAAGAAATGTTTGCGCTGTCAAGTTGGTTTCCAGGCCTTCGGACTTATCTCCATTATCATCGCATCGTTCGGCGCTGCCCAGGCTGAGACGATTATCTCGGAAGCGACCAGCAGTCAGTCGGTTGTAAAGCCGTCTGATGTCGCGCCGGCGTTTGAGACCATTGGTAAGGTTTCTGGCATTGAAGTGGTCACGTGGAAAACCCCACCTCAAGTCGAAGTCGACCCGGTGGTGCAGACCTTGTTGGATGAAGGGGCCGCCGCGTTTAAGCAACGTTTGGTTGCCGAACTGACTGCCCAAGACCACAGCGACCGTGCGCATCTTACCCAGCGCATCCAAGACCCTCACTACCTGTTACAGCTTTCTCGCTACCAGCTAGTTCGGTCTGTCGGCGTCGAGGCCTTGGACCAAGTGTTAGGCCGCCGCGAAGGGAAAGATTTCCTTACCCATTTCCTCACCAGCCAAGATTGGCTCGACGATTTTCTCGTGGCCGGTCCGTTCGGAACCACCCAAGAGCAACGTTTGGCCCCTTTGCACGCATTGTGTACGCTCTATCGTTACGACAAGGAGTGCACGATTCCGGTCTATCGCAAGCTGGCCTGCGCCTATGCTCGCAACAAGACAGGCAACTGGCAGGATGACCTGTTCCATTATCAACTGGTCGATCGCTTTCAGGGCCAAAAACGAGTTCACAAAGCGGGTCGAATGCACGGCAGTTTCGACAAGATGGAAAGCTGGGAGATGCGGTATGTGACGGTCACTCCGCGAATGGGCGACAGTCGAGCACTCCAATATATGGCCGACCAACTTCACTATCCACGCAACAACTACTACGGCGCTTGTTGGTCGATTCCTTATCGCATGGGCAACCCCTTTGGCGACAGCATTCATCGCGCCCACTACTATCGTCCTTGGATGAACGAGTATTTCGGAGAGCCGCTGAAGCACAAGGTGGGCGGTGTGTGTGGAACGTTGTCCAACTATGCCGTTGGGCTAGCTCGGGCACACGGCATTCCGGCATTTCCCGTCGGCCAGCCGGGGCACTGTGCCTATATGATTCGCGATGCCAACGAGTTTTGGGGCACTGCGTATTCGGTGACCGGGAATACCGGAGCCTGGTCGTACTTTGGTGGTGGAGACGAGTCAATTGTGCGTTTGATGCAAGTGGTTTATGACAACCGGCAGCGCAAGCAGTTGCTCAAGTCTTACCGATACGACTGGCAGGCGAACTTTTTCCAAGACCAACAGGCAGTCGTGCTTGACGATTTGCAGTTGCGGTTATACAGCGATGCAGACACGCGAAAACTGCCTGACTTCGAAACGTTAACGCCGGTCAGCACGCTCACCCCCAGTAGTCCCGAGATTGCGCCTCACATTCAAAAGCTGCAAGGCTGGGCTGGTGCGGTTTTGGAAGCGACGTTTGAGTTGCCGACCGATCAAAGCGTCCATTTTGCCATCGCGTCGGACGATGGCAGCCGGCTGTTGATCGACGGAGAGGTGGTCGTCGACAACGACGGCCTGCATGGCGTGGTGAAAAAGGAAGCGACCGTCCAATTGGCCGCTGGCAAGCATCAGTTGCGATTGGAATATTTTGATCATCGGGTATCGAAACCGGTTTGCGACCTGACGATGAACTATGAACCGGGAGCGACGGAAAAGCTTGCTCGAGAGTTGTCAATCGAGGCGCTGCCGTTGCATCTGAATCATTGGAAATGGTATGCCGAGCGGATGGCGATTGACGCTCAGCAGAACCACGTTTGGTGGAAAGATTTTTCAAAGCGGTTCGTCAAGACGTTTGGTCACTGGCAGCGGCCTTGTTGGGAGTTTTTAACCCGCGAGGTGTTGCCCCAGGTCAAAGCGATGCCTGTGGAAGATCGACTGCCGTTGATCAGCGCTTGGCATCAGGCGATGCCGCTTACCGGCAAGGTTCATCACATCGGCGGCCGGCTGACCACCCACATCAATGCCCAGGCGGACGTGTTGGAAACGCCTGAACAGCGGATAGGACTGTTTCGCGGCTTGCTCGAGCACTACCTCGGCAGCAACTATCTGAGCACGGTGATCAACTGGGGTAGTCAGACCTATGGCAAGAAACCGGAAACAACGGCCCTGTTCCTGAAGGAGTTGGAAAGCTTTGCCAGCGGCCGCTCTGGCGAAGTCAAAGGAGTTGCCCATATCCTCGGCAAGATCGTGGTCGACGCCGAACAGCGCGGCGACGTGGCGACGGTTGTCTCAACCTGCGAGTTGGCCGAACGGCTCTGTCGCGATCAGTTTAATCGGATCTACCATGTCAGCGAGGGCCAGTTGAAACAAGCTCCGCAGAGCGAAACTCAATTCCCAGGCAAATTGCTTTCTAGCCGTGGCTTGCTGGTGTTGGAGCGTCCGGCGGACCACTTTACTCCGCTGGGACACCATGCGGCTCTGCAGCCCGATCGGGTTGGCTTTGTGATTACCAACAAGCAGGCCGGTGCGAAGATCACTTTAAAGTTGCCTGGCAAGTGTCGACTGAGCGGCTTGAGCATCATGCCCCGTTTTGAGCAAAACAACCGTTGGGCCAAGGAGCAGGCGCTGCCGCTCACCGTGTTAGGCTCGGTCGATGGGAAAGAGTGGAAGCCGTTGTTCGAGACCGATGAAGTCAAATCGTTGTATGAAATCGACCTGCAAGAACAGGCGCCCGAAGTGGTCTATCTCCGTTTTCAGCGGACCGATCCCAGTTTGGTAGGCCACTTGGCCTTGCGTTCGATTCGCGTCTATGGCGAGTCGTTGTACTAAGCTTTGTCCTCAAAATACTTACAAGCACGACGCGCGAGCAAGTGAATTGAAACGGAACGTCTTCACTTGTCCCTCGCGTCGGGCTTTAAGCGGTTTTGAGGCAAACGCCTAAAGCAAAATTGACTTGAACGCCGTGTGGTAGAGACCAGTTTTCCCGCCCAATCCCTCCTGCCTGAGATTCGATCATGCGAAATACGTTGCCATTGTGTTTGGTTCTTTTGTTGGCCAGTGTTCTCGAAGCCGGGGCGCATCGTAAGGCCGATCTGACTGCCGCGAAAGAGGCGATGGACGCCGGCCAAGCCGATACGACCGTGGTGCTGCTGCATGGCAGCGATTGGTGCACCGCTGGCGAACAGGTAAAAGCCAACGCCTGGGACCAACCGGCCTTTGCCGATGCGTTGCCGGAAACAATCGTGTTAGTTGCCGCCGATCGACTTGACCGTGGAACTCAAGGGTTCAAGGATGCGTTCCAGGAACAATTGCAGGCTCACTCTCCGGTGGGTTCAATGCTGTCGGACCTGACCACCAAACATGGCAGTCGTTTCAGCGAGCGTGAGCATGGCATCTGGCAGGTAGAAAAAGATTCGCCCAACCCGAACCAGGAAGTGTTCACGATGAAGCTACGGCTGGATCAGCCAGCCAAACTGCTGCGTTTCACGACGCTGCCCGATGCAGAGCTTCCTGCCCGAGGGCCAGGCCGGGCCACCAACGGAAACTTTGTCGTCTCCGAATTTGAGATTCGTCACGATGGCCAGTTGGTCTCGCTGCAAGCTGGGGCCAGCTTCCATCAAAAAAATCTGATTGATGTGCAAGCCGTCGATGGCGTGCTTTCTGGCAGCAACGGCTGGGCCATTGGCGCCAGGCATGAACAGCACGAACTCTACCTGGTGGCGGAAAAACCGTTGCCGGCCGAGGTCGACCTCGAGGTAACGATTCATTGTCTACACCCGTCGCCCAAGCATGTGCCAGGCAAATTCAAACTCGAAGCGTTTGCCGATTCGAATCAGGTGGCTGCTGCCCAAAAGTGGTTCGACATGGCCGCTTTGGAAAAGCGGAATCAGGCCTTTCGGGTAAATGCCGGCAATTATCCGGCCCTGGTCGCCGTTGGCAAGGATGGCAAGCCCTACAGCGTTCGTCAGCCGTTGCCGGCCGACCTCGCGCCTGCACAACTGGTCACCGAGGTTCAGGAGATGTACAAAATCGGCCAGCAGCGTGACCAACTGTTGGCAACCGCCAAACAAGCCACCGGCGAAGCCCAACTCGAGGCCTATGCTCAGGCCTACCTGCTGCTGCAAGAAGCTGGCACTGCTGGGTATCACCGCGATCTCATCAACGAAATGCTAAAACTCGATCCCGAACGCAAGTCTGCCTGGACCTGGCGACTGTCGCCCGACTGGGGTTGGGTTGGCAAAGAGTATAATCGGCGAATGAAAGAGGAAGGCTTTGCGGCGGTACTCGATTTCTTGGACCAGTTGCGCGACGACCCTCGCTTGAAACGGTTCACCCCCAAGCAGCAACAGGAATTTATGCTGCGAACATTCCATGTTTATCGTTCTTGGCATGTCCCCAAAGACTTAAAGAAGCATTTCCAAGAACAACTCTCCACGGCAGCTTCGGTCACCATCACCGAAACCCCTCCGGTCGGCAAGCAAGGTACACGTTTCGGTCGGCGTGACGACGGTAGTTGGCAGGTAGAGAAAGACTCGCCCAATCCGGCCACCGAGATCATCACACTCAAGCTCCAACTTCAGCAGCCGGCCTCGCTGGTGCGATTCACCACGCTGCCCGACGCCGAACTGCCCGCCACCGGACCCGGCCGGGCTGGCAACGGTAACTATGTGATCACCGAAATTGAACTGCGCAACGGTGACCAGAAAATTCCCCTAAGCGGGTTTGCTACCTTTGAGCAAAATGACTTGCGAGCTTTGCAAGCATGTGATGGCGATCTTTCGAACCGGAATGGCTGGGCAATCGCCGGCAAACACGAGCAGCACGAACTCTATCTAGTGCCTGAGAGCACCTTACCGGCCGACGTCGAGTTGGAATTGACCATTCATTGCACGAGTGTCTGGGCACAGCATGTGCCAGGTAAGTTCAAGCTCACAGCGTTCGACGATTCCACGGTCACCGGTTTGGCAAAGCGTTTGGCCCAGCAAACCCCGACCTATACGGCCGAGCAGCGCGAAAAACGGTTCGACGTGTTGCGCAAAATCATCGCCATCGACCCCACGAGCCACCTGGGCATTGGCGCCAAGGGATATATCGACGCTCATTCTGAAGGCGATCCGAGCATTGCCTTTGGTTGGAAGCCAGGCCATCTGCTGCCTGGTGAGCAGACGCTCGACATCCAAGAAGGTGTCGACAACTTCTTCTTCAAGCCGGCGCTCTATCGGGTGACCTTGGTCACCCAACATTCGGCCAAGCCAGTCAAGGTGAAGTCACTGGCCCTCGTCTCTGAGGGCAAGGAGTTGTCGCGCGATGCCCGCGAAGCGACGCTGGCCGTGCGAGCAGACAAGAACAACGTCTTTCAACTCGAATTGCCTGAGGGCGTCGATCTCTCGACGCTGGTCTTGCGCGTGGAACTCGATGTTCCGGAAGGCCACAACCACGCTGCCCGTGGCATCAGCGTCACACCGATTCTGTCTGCCGATGGCGAGTTTGGCTGGCGGTAAATGGCGGTTTCACTATCGAGAGTTATTTCTCGGCGCGGCGCGTATAACGAATCTCCATATGCTTCTCCCATTGGTCTTCGGTGCCATCTTGGAGCATATAAAGGGTTAGTGTGCGCCGGTTCGAGTCATGGTATTCGCTAACGCTCTTGCCTTGAGAGAGTTTGCCAGACTGCGGATCGCGGCTGGTTGAGAACATGGTGAGCGTATCGGTTGCCTGGTCGTGGGTTCCCTGCATCGTCGATAGATAAGGGCTCATCGTGTCGACCCAAGTGCCGACATACTTATTGGCCACCGGGTCATAGCCAAACTGGCCGTGGCCGACAAACGGCATGGGGCCGATCTGACAGCGATATTCGCTCAACACCCAGAGCCCGTCTTCGAGTCGGCGGTTGGTTTCCACCGCCTTGCCGGTCATCGGCGGCGCGTCCGGCCCGGCATGCCAGAGTGAAAACTCGGCATCCCAAACCCCAAGATCGCGAAACAAAATCTGATGCTGCGCGGTCGGCTGCGGGGCTTGTGGCGCTGCTGCTGCGGCCGGTTCCGGAGCCTCTTCGGTAGCCAAACAGGGCGACAGAGCAAAGTGGCACGATCCAATTAAAACAGCAGTCAAGCGAACCAGCAGCTTCATCGTAGAGTTTCTTTCCGGCAAAAAATTGAGCGATCAGACGATCCAGGTGCAAACAGTATGGAAAAAGCATCTGTTTTCAGCAAGGTGTTTAAAAACAGCCGTTTCGCGAGCGGTCAACGACCGCTGCTTCAATACGAGAAATTTGAAACCACTGAACTCGCTTCGTGCTTGGTAAATAGACAGCACATTCTTAAGGCACTGCTGATGTTCGGGCGCGAGCTTGCCAAGAAAGATGTCTGGAAGAGAGGGGAACTATCGAGTCGCCCCGGTCCTGCGACGGCGAGACATCAACATGCCCAACAACCCTGACCCTAGGAGCAGGCCGGTCGACGGCTCAGGCAGCGCGAGCCCTGGGTTGTTGAATAATAACGCGGCATGGTCCCCATTGAGCAAGGTGCTGTAGACCTGAAGATCGTCAATGCGACCGAGGAAATCTCGATTTCCATCGAGGCGGTTGCCGACAAAGAGTGCTTCGGTCAGTAAATCGCCAACACCTGCCCCAAGGGTGATCGCGGTTTGTACCCCGTTGACATACCAAGTGCCGGACAGCGAGTTGTCGACAACCACGAGATGGTGATTCCATTGCTCGCGGGCTACCGCTTGGGCAGTAAACGTATTGCCCTGAGAACTGCCACGAAGCTCCGTGGCGCCACTGCCTGAAACGCGCCGCAGGAACAAATGGTTAAATCCAGAACCTGTTCCGGAGCCTAGAAAATAGCCGGTATTGGTGGTGCCTGCCGAGAACTCCCAGAACGAGAGCGAGTAGGTCGCTCCTATCAGGGCAGAGATGCCATCAATGCGAACAGCATCATTGTCGCCGTCAAAGCTGGCCGCACCACCGCTAATGCCGGCGCCGATGGTTACACCGTCAATCGCCACGCCGTTGTTGCCATTGGTAGTGCTGTCGTTGAAGTCGCCGTCAAATCGCCAGCGTCCAACCAGGTTGGCCTGGGCAACAGAAGCGGTCACTGTTAGCAGCAACAACAGGGGCAGCGTTTTACGAACCGGCAAGCTTCGTAAGCAACTCCCAGCAGCGCACCCCAAACGGTACTTATGCATGAGCCACCTCGACTGCAAAAGACTCTTCAGACTCTTCTCTGTTCCTATTTAAAGAGCATAGACGAATCGTGCAGGCTAGTCAACTGCAGAGGTGTCTGGATTTACCTATAATGGGGGTGTCGTGCGTCGCTCAATGGTAGGCCCAGCTTTGTTTTAAAACCGTAGAAGCCTGAAACGCCAGCGAAGGAATTTCTGTCAAACAATTCCTTCGCTGGCACTGCAAGACAAAGCGCCCTTGGCCAACGATGCCAGTTCGGGAATCACGTGCGGTTTGCGCCCCTCGCGCCGCAGCAACACATTGGCCGCTTTGGCCGTTTCGCCTGCCACAAACTGTTCGGCTTGAGGGTCCAAGGTCAGTTCAGCACCGATGCGCCAGGGCGTTTTTTGCAGATCGACCTGGTGCAGGGCTAGCTGCTTCGAAAAACGATCAAACACTTCGGCAGCCAGCGGTCGCTCATCGAGTTGGGCATTAGAGCCTGCGAGCGTTTGGCCGGTACGGACTGAAATGTTGGCCAGGTGTGACACGCACGAAGAATAGAACGAACTTGCCAGCGGTGCTCGAAGCTGCTGGGCGTCGTTGTTGCGCACCGCGTCGACAAAATTTTGCATGTGTGATTTGCCTGAGTCGCCGGGAAACTGCCGGGTGATTTTGCCTTGTAGATCGTAAAATGCTCCGCCGCCCCGGCCGCCGCGAAACTCGCCGGCTTCACAAGTGACGACGATTCCGACCTCGGGACCATGCTGAAAAGCGCCTGTCTGAGGAGCCTGTTTTTGGTGCAAGTTGCGCACCTCGAACAGCACCGGAATCTGGTTGCCAAAGTCGAATTGGGCGAACTGCATGTTCGGCGTGTTGCCGGCATCGCGCCAAGCAAACCGGCCGCCAAAGCTCATCACCTGCCGTGGGTGTGGCGGATCTCCCAACACCCAGCGGAGCAGGTCGATTTCATGAGGGCCTTGGTTGCCCATGTCGCCGTTGCCGGTGTTGAAGTCCCAGTGCCAATCGTAGTGAAACCGGCGACGCATGATCGGCTGATCGTCTGCCGGACCGAGCCACAAACCGTAGTTCACGCCCTTGGGCGGAGAGAGCGGCGTGTCGCGCCGGCCGATGCTTCCTCGCCGACGATAGCATAACCCGCGCAGTTGCTTGATCGGCCCAAGCTGGCCTTGTTGGAGCAGTGAGATTGCCTGACGCAGGCCGGTGTCCGAACGGTTTTGAAAACCGGCCTCGACCAGTCGGCCAGATTGTTTCATCGCCTCGACCATTTGCCGGCCTTCCCAGACCGAATGGCAGACCGGTTTCTCGACATACACATGCTTGCCAGCCTGACAAGCGTGAATGGTTTGTAGTGCGTGCCAATGGTTCGGGGTGGCGATCACCACGGCGTCGATCTCGTTGCGCTCGAGCAGCTGACGGTAGTCGGTAAACCGGTCTAACTGAGTGCCAGAGTGTTTCGTGACCTTGGCCGCAGCCCGGTCGACGGCGTTTTGATCGGCGTCGCAGAGCGCGACCAGCTTGGCGCCCTGGGCAGCTAGGATTCTCTGAATGAGATAGCTTCCCCGACCGCCGGTGCCGATCACGGCCATCTGAATTTCATCACTACCGGTTCGGGCCTTGGCCAATGCCGGTTGCAGGCCTAGCTTGGTCGCCGCGATTACGGTGGTCGAAGCGGCTAGCCATTTTCGGCGAGTGAGTTGACCGGACATGTCAGGCTTTGTCTCCAAGGATGTCAGCCAACCAGCGCCCGTTGCATGTCAGCCCGCACTTTTTTCAACCGTGCGGTGTCGCCGCCACCCACTTCGGCGGTGGTCCAGCCATGGAAGTTAATCTCGGCCAGCGCCTTCCGCACGTCGGCCCAGTCGATGTCGCCTGCGGTGATGTCGCGCCACTGACCGTCGCGTTTGGTCTCTAAGGCTTTGCTTCGGTCGTAGCCTTTCAAATCGAGCTTTACCACACGATGACCTAGGGCACGGATCCAGTCCCCCACGTTGCCATAGCGGTGATGGTTGCCGATGTCAAAATAGGCGCCGATCCAAGGGCTTTTGAACGAGTCGATAAAAGCGATCAGTTCCTGGCAGTCCTGGTCGGGGCTGCCGCCATGGTGATAGAACATGCCGTTCCAGACGTTTTCGAACAGAATCTGTTGGCCTAGGGCAGCGGCCAAAGGGAGCAGCTTCGAAATGTTGGCGCGCGCCCGATCGGCGACTTCGGCGGCCGGACCGTCTGAGTTGCGGCCAATGACCAGCAGCACGCCGCTGCCGCCAGCCGCTTGGGACACACGGATACAATGCTCCAGGTTCTTGGTCGCCGTCTCCACAGCGGCCGGATTGCCTGAGGTGAACCGCTTGGCCCAATGGGCGTGGTTAATCGCATTGTGGACAAACAGGCCGGTGTTGTACGACGCCTGGCGGACTTGATCGGCGGTGTATTTGCCGCAGTCGTCGAAGTCGATGCCGTCGAAGCCGGCGTCTTTGCACGATTGGAAGCGAGCTTCGATGTTCTCGCCCTTGGTCATCGTGTATTTGCACGAAAACAGAATGCGGTCGATGCGGGCAGGCTGGGCAACGGTCGGCAGCGAAGCTTCTGCGGCGATCAGCTTGCCTGGTGCGAGCGTGGTAGCGCTGGCCGCCCCCAAGGAACAGCCGGCAGCAGTCAGAAAACGGCGACGATTGGTGCCCATGGGAGTAGGTCTCCATTGGTGAGTTGAGCAAGCGAAGCGGAGTGGACGGTAAAACAGAGGGTAGGGGGGCGACGGCTTGCCGCCCTGATGGGGGTTCCCCATTGTCTCAAGTTTCTTTTGGCAAGTCAAATTCCAGGGTTCTTCGTGTCTGGCCAGATTTTCTGGCAGCTGTCAATCCCTCTTAAATTTCAGTACAAATACAAGCCCGACGCGCAAGCGAGGGAAGAGGTTCCACTCAAGT
>JANQPJ010000175.1 GCA_028289525.1 Pirellulales bacterium | reverse complement strand
CTTGAGTGGAACCTCTTCCCTCGCTTGCGCGTCGGGCTTGTATTTGTACTGAAATTTAAGAGGGATTGACAGCTGCCAGAAAATCTGGCCAGACACGTCTTCCTGCCGGAGTGTGCCTGCTACCTTGACGCGCGCAAAAGATTGGCTGCGTTATAGAATGCCTTTGCCGAATGTCGATCCAGCAGGGCCTGGGTCGATTTGTTTTTTGGCATTGTTGTGCTTGGCAGGCGAAGGCTCGTTGCCAGAAGCTTTAGCCGTATGGGGCGCTCGTGGCTCGGACGAGGCAGGTTGCACTTGGCTTTTCTGGGTTTCACCACGTCGAGGTGCGGCCGTCGGGATTGAATCGACATCGTAGTCGTAGTCTTCGTAACGCGACACATAGCCAGGCTGTTTAGCCCGCTGCTGTTCTGCCTGAAATTCTTGAATCACACGATTCTGAATCATCTCGCGACAGGCCGAATTGATCGGATGGGCAATATCGGCATAGAGCTTTGCCCGCCCGTCGGCGTCCTTCACAGCCCGATCGTCTTTGAGCCGTGCGCCACACTGATTGCAATGGGCGGCGCGCAAGTGGTTTTTGCAGCCGCAACTGGGACAATGGGAAGTCAACTTGCGACTAGGCATGGCCACGAATGGACCGTTGGTGCCTTCGATAATTTTGAGATCGCGAATCACAAAACAATCGTCGAAGGTAATGGAGCAAAACGCCTGAAGACGTTCGCTACTGTCCTCCATCAGCTTGATACGCACCTCGGTGATTTCCACGGTCGTTCTCCTTGCGTCTCAAGCGACTGCACCACAGCTTTGTAGGTGCCAAACCGCTTCCCACCCCTGTATCCGCAGTCGGGCAGCCGCCCGACGAGCATGCCGCTGATGGCGACAAACTCCGAAAAAACATGACCCGCTGCCAGTTAACTGGCAAGCGACTAAATCCAAATCCTCAAACGCTTGCCGGAGTCGAGCAACCTCTGGCGAGAGCGTCGCGGCCGCCGGCTCCAGACGATTTCCCATGTGTGTTTTGACTGCTCTATGCTCCCCCGTCTGCAGTGCCCGAAGCAAAGGCTCCGCCCTGCGGGGCAACTGGGCCGGTCGGCTGGCCGCAAACACTTCGGCCGTCGATAGCCCTACACTCGGCTTGACTAAGACAAAGTTCCAACATCCTACCTGGACTGGCTCAACCAGCTCTCCTCGACCACGACACACGGCCGCCTGAGCGGCCAAGAAAAATGGCACATCACTCCCTAACTCGGCAGCTAGACCGGCCAATCGCTCCTGGGACCACTCCAATTGCCAAGCGCGGTTAGCTGCCCATAAGGCGGCCGCGGCATCGCTCGAGCCTCCGCCCAGGCCAGCCGCCGATGGAATCCGCTTGGCCAAATGGACCGTGGCTCCGAGTGAGGTTCCACTCCGCTGGGCCAGCAGCCGCAAAGCGCGTACTACCAAATTCCTTTCGTCGCTTGGAATTTCCCCCAAACACCCGGCATCCCATGGCCGACCAGACCAAGAAAAATCAATCCGGCCAGTTTGAGTTGCCTGCAGCGTTAACGTGTCGAACAAGCTGATCGGAACCATGACGGTTTCAATCTCATGAAACCCATCATCGCGCCGAGCGAGTATTTCGAAAAGCAGATTTAGCTTGGCCGGGGCACGCACCATCCAGTCCGCACCAGACCGATAGGCCAACATTGCTCGCACTCCATGCGGCCTGGTTGGAGCCAACATGCTTTGTACTTTGTTCCGTCGAAAAGACGCCCCACTCTACTTTGGGCCCCTGGACCTTAAAAACACCGATAGGGCCAAATATACTCTTGATCCAGTTTCAAAACCTAGAGTTCGATGGCGGAATTCCGCGATCCTGCATTATTTTCACTAGAGCAATTTCGGATAATTCGTAGTCGTGTTTCGTCGGAAAATCTCAGCGAAAACTAGGTCGCGCCCGCTATGGTAAAGAGCGACTCGCTCTAGTTTTGAAATGTGCCCTTGTTGATTACGATTTGAGTAAATCGTGAAATATTTTAGCGTTACCATCGTTTTAGGTCAACCAATTTGCCCCCTAAAACTCGGCACACAGCCCCACCTCATCCAGAGGGTGTTTGGCAACTGGCCCATCCCGGATTACGATTGAGCACACCCAGTAGTTCCAAATTTGGCGTGTGGTCAGTAGCAGCGGTCGGTGACTGCTTGCGAAACAAGTGAGACTTTACTGGTCTCTTCCAGAAAATAACCCGTTTTTCAAGCCCTGGTTTTTGGAACGACTGACACCCTACATCCCCGGAGAATTTACAATCGTGGCACGCCAAACTGCGGAATCCCCTAGCTTGAAGCACGACCTGACCCATGCTGCCTGTGGTCTCGCCATGGGGGGGGCCGATATCATTCCCGGGGTCTCAGGCGGAACCATGGCCTTGATTCTCGGGGTTTATGGGCGACTGGTGACTGCGATCTCCCGTTGCGACCTGGCTCTGCTAACGCATCTCAAGTCGGGTCGTTGGGCTCAAGCGGCCGAGCATATTGACCTTCGGTTTCTGGTCGCGCTTGGGTGTGGAATCGTCACCGGTGTCGTTGGCCTGGCAGGGGTGATGCACCATCTGCTCACCGAACATCCGCTAGGCACCTGGTCGTTTCTGTTCGGCATGATCCTGGCCTCAGCCGTGCTGGTGGCCTTGATGGTTCCCCGCTGGACCCTAGGCTGCTACTTGGCCGTCGCCGCTGGCGCCGGTTTTGCGCTTTGGCTGGTTAGTCAGTTGCCGGCCGTTCCGCCAGACGGCTATTGGTACATCTTCCTATGTGGCATGGTCGCCATCTGCGCCATGATTTTGCCAGGCATTAGCGGCGCTTTCATTCTGGTCATCATGGGCATGTATTTTCACGTCACCGGGATTCTCAAAGGCTTCGCCCAAGGCCAAGTGAACCAGGAAACGGTTCTCACGGTAGGCATCTTCGTCGCTGGTTGTGGAATTGGGCTGATTAGCTTCAGCAAATTCTTGCGCGTTCTGCTGACCAGACACGAGTCGCTCACGCTGGCCTCGATGTGCGGCATTCTGGTCGGTTCGCTTCGCAAGATTTGGCCGTTCAAGCACGAGCTTTCGCTCGCAGAAGCCGAACAACTTGGCTTCTCGACGGTCGAGTTTGCCAAGGTCAAGAAATATCGCCTGGGCAATGACTACCTGCCTGACCAACTGACTGGCGATGTCGCGCTGGCCCTGGGCCTCGCGGTGGCCGGCTTAGCACTGGTGCTGATCCTCGACCGCCTGACGCACGGCCATCGCAGGGCGGAAAACCCGGCCCCCAAAGCTCTGTAGCTTGTTGGTGAGTGGGACACGCGCGAGCGCGTCCAATTCCAAATTCTAAATCAGAAACTCCAAATCCTATTCGGCTTTGGCCAAGGTTCCACTGTCTAGCGCTCTCAGCCACAGCGCGTTCAATTGGCGCCAGGAGTAGAGACGCCAGTTCACTTTGCAGCCTAGGGCAGCTAACTCCTGAGCCTTCTTGACCCGAGTCAGCATGTTGGTCAACTGCGTGGGCGTATATCGCCGGGGATCGACTTCCACGCCTTCGTCCGCAAGGCAACGAGCGAGTTCAAGCCGCTTTTTCATGTCGTGCAATTGCCGCCAGGAGTGCTCTTTCCAGTCGACCGACAGTCCTTGTTTGTTCATCTCAGGCCAGTTGAGAATCACGTGATTGATCTCGGCCGCTTTTTCCTGACGCTGTAGAAAATCAATGAGTTGGTGTGGCGCATAGCTCTTCCAGTCGATCGTAAAATGCCAGGTTGGCAGATGGAAGCCTGGCGTCGCTACCCCGTGGCCATAAGGGATCGGCCAGGAATATGTGCGGAACGGATGACGCCAGGGCCACATGTTGGGATTGCGCACATGGTCTTGAATGCCTTGATGCGGCTCATCCCATAGCAGCTCGAGCGGATACTTGGCGATCGGGTCGGTAAATTGCATCGCCGGATTGGGAGTGTGGCGATAGGTGTTGAACAGGACAATGCGCGAATACACCCCGGTTGCTGAATAGTAGGGACGCTTGATCCCTGGATACTCTTCCGGCTGTTTCTCTTGGTCGCCGGCGTCGGTTTGCTCGGCTGCCGGCTGTTCAGTATCCAGCGTCTCTTGAGCAAACAACGGCTGCTCGCCTGCCAAGACCAACCCTAGTAGCAAAAACAACCCCATTTGCAGCATACGCATGGCAACTTCCACCTGGTGTAAAGACGCATGAATTGTTCGACTAACGAGATGCCTGGAGAAAGCTGGACGTGCTCCCCCCCAAGACCAAGAGATCGAAGCGTGTCTTCCATACTAGGCAGCCCCAAACCGGTCGTGCAAGAAATTTCCCGGATAATCACAGGTTTCCTTAGAAAACAGCATTTCTGGTTCTCCATCCCTGCTTGGGAGCCAGAAAGTTCACTCGGCCACTGGCGGAGTGAACTGGATGACGGCATCCGGCATCCGTTGTTGCAGTCGGTTGACGGCTGCTTCGGAGACGCCTGTCGCTTCGATCACCAGCAAGCGAAGGTGAGGGATTCTTGCCAGTTGGGCTAACCCCTGATCTGAAATTCCAGCGTGTTGAAGATGCAACAGCTTGAGGTGAGGGTGGCCTGCCAAGCGACCGATCGCCTGATCGTCGATCTCTGGCCCACGGAGAAACAGATATTTTAGTTCTTCGACCGCTTCCGGCGTTTCGATTTGGGTTAGTTCGCCAACGCCTGCCGCGCGGGCGGCTTCGGCTTCCTCCTCGCGTTGGGCAGCCAGTTTCGCTCGAGCTTCGGCATTCAATCGCAGGGCTTCGAAACGGGCAAACACCCGACGCTGCTTTTCGGTCTCTGCCGTTAACTCTTGAAGCCTGCTGGTCTGGGCAACTAATTCCTCAGCACGACTACGAGTTTCGGCAGTTGACTGCACTCCCCAACCTTCCGGCAACGGCTCATCGAACAACGGCTCTGGCGGCTGCCCTTCCCAAAACTTTGGCGGCTGAATCGAGGCCAGATCGACCAAGCCCGGCAAACTGGGCCGTTTTGGCAGCGGCACGCGTTTGCTTGCCTGTTGTTCGAGCTGCTGTTTTCGCAGGGCTAACAGGCGCTGTTTTTCGGCCTCGCGCTGACGCTCTTCACGCTTCTGACGTGCTAGCCGTCGCTCGGCCAACACGCGGCGGCGCTGAGCCTGATCAAACTGATTGATCCGAGGTTCCGGCCAGCTCCTAGCTTTCTCGCGCTCCCGGCGTTCGACTTCGGCACGATGTTCACTGAAATCAATCGCGCGGTTGCAGCCGATCAGACCAACCCCGAACAGCAGCGCGACGACAGTCGTTAGCGAGTGATTCACAACAGACCGATCATAGAAATCGGAAAAGCGCCTATTTGACCTTATTAGAAACAAGCCAAACCTTAACTTGTCCATTGTATCCCTGGTCTGCTAACGTCGCAAGCGATCTGCAACGTCGTGTCTGGCCAGATTTTCTGGCAGCTGTCAATCCCTCTTAAATTTCAGTACAAATACAAGCCCGACGCGCAAGCGAGGGAAGAGGTTCCACTCAAGT
>JANQPJ010000174.1 GCA_028289525.1 Pirellulales bacterium | reverse complement strand
AACCGACACGTTTCGGTTTGGGCCAACGGCTCAAAATCGTCAGCCACGCTGGCTACCTGATCGCCATGGCTCATCCAGACCGTGGTCTGTTCGGCGACGTCGGCAAATAGCTCGCTCTGGTTGTCGACCTTGCATTGGGCTCGCCCATATTCACGCAACGGCGTGTTGTCCACCTTGCCGCCGAGCGCTTCGCAAGCAAGCTGCATGCCATAACAGATGCCGAGAATCGGAATCTCGAGTTCAAAAATCGCTGGATCGCACTTGGGCGCTTCCGATTCGTAGACGCTCGAAGGTCCGCCAGAGAGGATCAGGCCAATTGGGGCCAACTCGCGAATTCGTTGGGCCGTGATGTCGTGGCGCACAATTTCGCAGTAGACATGCTGTTCCCGTACCCGACGGGCGATCAACTGAGCATATTGCGAGCCGAAATCGAGGACCAGCACCTTTTCTCGGGCAGCCTGAGGGGCGGCAGACGGAGTCGCCGGAGCAACCGAACTCATCATCAAAACCATCCTTGCTGTGGGGTCAGGGCATTAGCAGCCCGACCGTCAATCAAATCGACCAACACCAGCGTCGGCGAAAGAAACTCGTGATTATAAAGCGATTTGGACACTTCGACCAGTCCCCAGTTGCTGTTCCCAGGAAAACTTCGAAGTCAACGATTCTACAAAAACAGCGGTCGGTGACCGCTCGCGAAACCGATGCAATCCAGCGTTTCGCGAGCGGCCACCGGCCGCTGTTTTTTCATAAGAGACGCGATTTTCAGTCTCTTCTCTCGTTCCCAAACTCCTCCCGAGCGTTTAATCGGCATAACCTGCGAGACCATTCCCGCCGAAAGCCGCAACCCTTGCCTGGCACATGATTTGCAGCCCATTGGATTGAACATTCGCGCGATCGCATTTATAGTGAACTTCTGATGCATCAATCACTTTAACCCTTCTGAATCTCCTCACCGGCAGTGCATATCCTGCTTACCAACGACGATGGAATTTACGCGCCAGGATTGGCGGCGCTTGAGCGGGAATTGCACCAGTTGGGTGAAGTCACCGTAGTCGCCCCGGCGACTGAACAGAGTGGCGTTGGCCATTCGATCACGTTTCTGACCCCACTGATTGCGAAAGAGGTGTATGAGGGCTCCAGACGGCGCGGTTGGGCCGTGGAAGGAAGTCCGGCCGATTGCGTGAAGATCGCGGTGGCCGAGTTTTGTCCGGTTCGACCCGACTTGGTGGTGAGCGGGATCAACGGCGGCTTGAACGCCGGCATCAATGTGCTCTATTCCGGCACGGTAGCGGCGGCGATCGAAGGCGCGTTTTTCGAAATCAATAGCGTGGCCGTGTCGTTGGAATACGACGAGCACGCCCAGTTCGACAAGGCGGCTCAACTAGCCAGGCAAATCATTCAGCAACTACTGGTACAAAAAGGCTCGGAAGCGCGACTGTATAACCTGAACATTCCGACCGCTGCGTTTCAGCGCGAAGAGATTGGCAACCCGGTGGTGGTGCCAATGGGAGTTGCCCGTTATGGGGAAGAGTTTATTGAACGACGCGATCCGAAGGGGCGACGCTATTTTTGGGCCACCAACGATCCACCTCCGCAGCCTGGCGACGTCGAAACCGACTTGACCGCGTTGGCCAAAGGCCAGGTGACGCTGACCCCGTTGCACTACGACATGACCGAAGCTCGAGCGATCGAGGCCATGCGGTCTTGGAAATGGGATTTACCGCTTGATTGACATCGAATGAATGGACCACCAAGGTAGCTTGTTATGCGAAACGGAACACTCGTGCTGCCGCTTGTGCTGCTCGGCTATTCGACGGCCGCCGCGGGAGATTACTCTGGCTGGATTTTCCAGCCTGGCAATTTTTCACACCATCCGGCCACGCGCCAGCGTGTCGACCAGTTTGCTCAATTGCCAATGATTGACGCCCTGCCAGATGGCCGACGGTTTGCCAGCGGGCTGCGCCGCTCCAGAGTTACCTTGCGCGGGGCCGATGGCACGGTGACTGAATATCAACGCGTCGACAACTGGGGCAACGGACGCGGCGGCATTGACGCCCAATGGGAACGGGTCAATGATGTCTGGCGACGCTCGACCCTGTCAGGCGGATATGGTTATGGCGGATACCGGTCAGGCTATGCGCCGTATGGCTATCGCGGACGGTATGCGCCTGGGCCGGAGACGCTGCCATATGGGGATGGGGCGGCACCTGGTAATGGGCCGTGAGCGAGCAAATTCCCGGCGACGCGTTGCATCGCGGCTAGGGACTTCCCGATGTCAAAATTCTTTCTGCGGTATCTCGTCTGTTGCATCATGTGTGATCCCTAGCCGCGACGCGCCGCGTCGCCGGGATGCTTGTTTTTATTTGCCGTGCTCATAACCCACAATCCGCCAACGATCTTCCTGCTGGCGATAGTGCAAGGTGAACCGTTGCACCAGGTTTTGATAGCCGGTCGTCCCTTGGGCATCGTTGAAGGTAACGCGGCCTAGGAACCGCGCAGTCGCCGAGGGGGGAATTGTGAGCTGGTTGATGACGATCTTCAGGTCGCTTCCCACCCTAGCTTGCCGCACCCGCACGCGATCAAGATACCGCTTGGCCTGACGCCGGAACAATGGGCCAGCACTGGAAAGATGGTCGAGCACGGCCAATTTGTCGTTGGCTTCCAAGGCCACAACCAAACTGGCCAGTTCTGCCTCGACTTTTTCAACATCGGTCACTACCCAACGCTCGAACACCAGCAACAACAGCGTGACCAGAGTGGTGATCCCGATCGCGGCCAACATCGCGTTGCGCCCCTGGCGCGCAGTGATCGCCACCGCACAGGCTCCTGCGACCAACCCGGCCAGCCCGATGGCCAACGGCTCTTCAAGCAACCAGGTCATCAGTGGTGTTCCCGGAGTTTGCTTGCCGTGAGAACAGCCGACGCTGGCACACGAGCCCCACGACTGCCACCACGACGCCGGTCAATGCGGCCCAGCGCAACGGTCGCAAACGAACCACCAGGTGATCGGCGGTTGAAAACCGAATGACATCCTGTTTGCGCGGCCCATCCTCTGGCGACTCCAAGTGAGCCCATTGCCGGCCTTGGAACTGGTGTTCCAATTGCAATTGCCGGTGGGAATATTTAGGAGCCGCCAACTGCAAAGCCAGCCAAGCAGTGGCGCTGAACAGCAGCAGCCAAAACCACGGCGATTCGGTCATCGCCGTGGTTCGCTGGGCTGACGGCCTGTGCTGGACGGGGTGGTTCATCAACGTCGCGGGAAGAGCGGGCCAGCATACACGGCCGACGCTTCCAACGTCTCCTCGATGCGCAGCAACTCGTTATATTTGGCCATCCGGTCGGTCCGCGAAGCCGAGCCGGTCTTAATCTGTCCGGTCCCTAGCCCGACGGCCAAATGGGCAATCGTGGCATCTTCGGTTTCGCCGCTCCGATGGCTAGCGATACTGGTATACCCATGCCGACGGGCTAGCTCGATCGAATCGATCGTTTCAGTCAAGGTGCCAATCTGGTTGACCTTAATCAAAATGCTGTTCCCAACGCCTTGGTCGATGCCGCGCTGGAGCCGCTCGGTGTTGGTCACGAACAGGTCGTCGCCAACCAACTGGCACTTGCCGCCCAGGCGGTCGGTCAACTGCTTCCAGCCGTCCCAATCGTCTTCACTACAGCCATCTTCGATCGAAACAATCGGGTATTTTTCAGCCCAACCAGCGAGCAACTCGACCATCTCACCAGCTTCGATCTGTTGGCCTTCGACCGTGTAGCGTTGGGTCTTGGTGTCATACATCTCGGTGGCCGCCACGTCGAGGGCGATGCAAACCTGTTCGCCGGGCCGATAGCCGGCCTTTTCGATCGCGGTCAAAATCAAATCAAGTGCCTCGGCATTACTGCCCAAGTCAGGGGCAAAACCGCCTTCGTCGCCGACCGCCGTGTTCAAGCCCTGCTCTTGCAACACCTTTTTCAGGTGATGGAACACTTCGGTCCCACACCGCAATGCGTCGTGGAACCGCTCGAAACCGAGCGGCATGACCATAAATTCTTGGACGTCAACCGAGTTGTCGGCATGTTCGCCGCCGTTGATGATGTTCATCATCGGAGCCGGCAGCAAGCGGGCCCCCACGCCGCCCAGATAGCGGTAGAGCGGGATTTCACAAAAATCGGCTGCCGCTCGGGCTACGGCCAGCGAAACCCCTAAAATTGCGTTCGCCCCTAACGATTTCTTGTTCGGCGTGCCGTCCATTTCGAGCATCAACTGGTCGATGCCAGCTTGGTCGAGCGCTTCCAGGCCAATCAGGGCCTCGGCCAACTTGGTGTTGACGTTTTCGACCGCTTGATGAACACTTTTGCCTAGGTATTGCTCGGCCTGACCGTCGCGCAGTTCCCAGGCTTCGTGAATTCCGGTGCTGGCGCCGCTGGGCACTGCCGCGCGGCCGAATGAGCCGTCGATCAAGGCGACGTCAACCTCGACGGTCGGATTTCCACGACTGTCGAGAATTTGACGTCCGCGAATTTCAGTGATGGTGCTCATGGTTCAACTTCCTTAAAGCTCGAAATACAAATGCAATTCAGTCAACCCGACCGCTAGGGACGGAGTGGTTATCCCGCTTGGAAAGAATCCAGCATTGTCGCTGATTCAGCCCGTCTTGCCTAGTGGGGGGAGCTGTGAAAGCAGGAGGATTGCAAAGTTGTCTCTTTCACAAAAACAGCGGTCGGTGACCGCTCGCGAAACGGATAAAATCGAGTACTTCGCGCTTCGACCATCGGTCGCTGCTTTTAGCGTATGATTTCCTACAGACTAGACTCAGCCTGAGTGGCTAAGATTGGATGAAATCGAAGTCTTGAGAAAAATAGGAGCATCTCCCTTGAGTAATGGATCGGAACTGCACGTGTTGGCCAGCGATGGCAATGGGCATGAAAAAAAAACAACGCTCGACGTCGAACAGGCGGTGCGCGATCGGTATAGCGCCGCGGCCCAGCAGCCAGAAGCCTCACTCTGCTGCCCAGTCGAATACGATGCCAGCTATCTCGAAGTCTTGCCGGAAGAGCTGATCGAGCGCGACTATGGGTGTGGTGATCCGTCTCAATATGTGAACCCTGGCGAAACGGTGCTCGATCTGGGCAGTGGCGGCGGCAAAATTTGCTATATCGCCTCCCAGGTGGTTGGGGCCGAGGGCCGGGTGATCGGGGTCGATCGGAACGACGAGATGCTCGAGCTAGCCCGACGGTTTCAGCCAGAAGTGAGTGAAAAAATTGGCTACCAAAACGTCGAGTTTCGCAAAGGCAGCATTCAAGACTTGGCGTTGGACCTTGAACAATTCGAAGCCTATTTGGCCGAGCAGCCGGTCGGCACCGCTGGCGACTGGTTGCGCGCTGAAGCCCAGGCTGAGCAGCTGCGCCGGACCGAACCGATGGTGGCCGACGACTCGGTCGACGTTGTGGTTTCGAATTGTGTGCTCAATTTGGTGGACGGTCGCGACCGTCGGCAATTGTTTTCCGAAATCTTTCGAGTGCTCAAGCGCGGCGGCCGAGCAGTGATTAGCGACATTGTGAGCGACGAGCTGGTGCCAGAGTCGCTGCGTCGCGATCCGGAGTTATGGAGCGGCTGTATCAGCGGAGCGTTTGTTGAACAAGAGATGGTCGACGCCTTTCTCGAAGCCGGTTTTTATGGCGTCGAGATTCTCAAGCGTCAGGAAGAACCGTGGGCCGTGGTCGAAGGGATCGAGTTTCGCAGCGTGACGATCCGCGCCTTCAAAGGCAAGGAAGGGGCATGCCTGGACCAGCGTCAGGCGGTCATCTATCGCGGACCGTGGAAGAGCGTAACCGATGACGATGGGCATGTGTTGCGACGCGGGGCGCGAACGGCCGTGTGTGGCAAAACGTTTGCCATCTACACGCGTGAGCCGTATGCCAAGCACGTGCTACCGGTCTCGCCCCACGAACCGGTGCCAGAGGATGAAGCCCCGGCGTATGATTGCCGCCGCAACGCGGTGCGCGATCCCCGCGAGACAAAGGGCCAAGATTATACGGAAACCTCGATCCCAGGCGACGAAGGCTGCGAGCCGGGGTGCTGTTGAAGTCCACCGGCTTTGCTTCAAAACCGTATCAAGCCTGAAGCGCTCGCGAAGGAATTGCGTAAGCGCGTCCAAACGATTCCTTCGCCCCTTGCTTCAGGCTTCAGGAAAACCGTTTTAACACGAACGATTCCAGCTTCAAACGAATCAACGGCCAGAGACCAGCCGTTTGAGCACGGCCGCTTGGGCTGCGCTGGTGGCCGGGTTGTCAGCGGGGCCGGTGACGTTCAGATGGTTAAAAGCCAGCACCACGGTGTCTTCGACTCCGGCCAGTGTGCCGCGCCTGACCGCCACCACGCCGTCGCCCTTGCCAGCCATCACTTCCTCCATGTCCTCGATGCGGTTGGCAAAGCGAATCGCCGGACGCCGGACATAAGGCACACGGTCCAATAAGCGAACCGCGCGACTCAACTGGTTGAGTTCCCGCTGGTAGACCAGTGCGCCCGTGCCTAACAGGATCGAATAGCGAACCGCTGGGTTGCGGCTTCGGGCGTTGAGACGCCGCAGAAACTTGGAGCCAGGCTGCAAGTCTTCCAAAGCTTCGGCCAGCCCATCGGCAAACGAAGCCTGGACTCTGCGCCATGGATTGCCGCCCTGGCGAGCCAAGCCATGTTCGACCAGGTCGGTGCCCAGGGCATAATGCGCCAACAACGTCCCGTGGTTGGGCGGAGCAACCATAATCAATTGTCGTACACAACCAGGATCGAGCCGAGGGTTTTCAATCACCGCTCGGGCTACCAGACCGCCCATGCTGTGAGAAACAATCGCCACTTGATGCCGAGGAGCCTGAGTGTGCAAACGTTTCAACTCGCGCGAAAGCAGCTTGGCCGACGCCGCGAGCCGGTGGTCGTTTGGATACCGGAACGCCAGGCAGCAAAATCCTTCGCGACGAATGGGCGTCACGAAATGGCCGATTTGCTCTGGCGATGAATTAAATCCGTGTACGATCACCACCAGCGGCCGGTCGACTGGGCCAAAATCAAAATCTTGCTCGGCCGGGAGCGCCAGGCCATACGAGGCAATTTGAGCAGGCGATGCAAGCTCTTGCCGTAGCCAGCTTTTAAGCTGCTGCTTCATCGAGTCTGTCGTGCTGAGTTCCGCGGCTTGCAGCGAGGAACTCCAAGCCGTCAAACAGCCAGTCAACAGCAGCAGTCGGATCGCGAAATGCAGCATCACACACGTCTCCAGGAGTTGGCGTTGCAGACGGTTGTCATTTTACCAATTGCCGCGAAAAAAGCTCGGCCTCAGATCGTATTCGTGGAATCCACAGGGATCTTGGGAGTGGACAGTTTGTTTTTGTGAGCGCGGATAGGAAAAAAGGATGTGCTTAAACAACCAGGATACCTGCAAAGTCTAAAAACAGCGACCGGTGGTCGAAGCGCGAAACAGCGAGGTTTTTCTGTTTCGCGAGCGGTCACCGACCGCTGTTTTTATAGAATCGTTGACTTTGCAGTTTTCCTGGATAAACAATAGGCTTCCTGTCCACGAGAGCCACAAATTGCTAAAATCCTCGCTTCACGCGGAGTTCACGGAATTTTTTGATCTACCAGAAAGCCACACACAATGGGTCGTCAATACATTTACCAGATCGCCAACCTGACCAAAAAGTTTGGCCAGCGCGAGGTTCTCAAAGAGATTTATTTAGCCTTTTACCCCGGCGCCAAGATTGGCGTTCTGGGCCAAAACGGGGCAGGCAAAAGTTCGCTATTGCGAATCATGGCCGGGCTCGACGCCGAGTACGATGGCGAAGCTCGGCTGACTGACGGATTTACGGTAGGCTACCTTTCACAGGAACCACAACTCAACCCGGAAAAGGACGTCTGGGGCAACGTGCAAGAAGCGGTCCAAGAGGTGCAGGCGCTGCTTGACCAGTTTAACGAGTATAGCGAGCGGCTGGCCGAGCCGATGGAACCAGAGGAGATGGAAAAGCTGCTCGAAGCACAAGCTCGAGTGCAAGACAAGATCGACGCGACCGATGCCTGGGAAATCGACCGCCGCGTGGAAATCGCGATGAGCGCAATGAACTTGCCGCCAGGCGACGCCGACGTGACCAAGCTTTCTGGCGGCGAACGACGACGCGTGGCGCTTTGTAAAATTCTGCTCGAGCGGCCAGACCTCCTGTTGCTCGACGAACCGACGAATCATCTCGACGCCGAAAGCATCAACTGGCTCGAACGGCATTTGGCCGAATACACCGGTACGGTCGTCGCGGTCACGCACGATCGTTACTTTCTCGACAACGTGGCTGGCTGGATTTTGGAACTCGATCGCGGCCAAGGGATTCCCTGGGAGGGGAATTATTCATCCTGGCTCGAACAGAAAGCCAGGCGGCTGGCCTCGGAAGAGAAAGCGGCCACCGCGCGACGCAAGTCGCTCGAACGAGAACAGGAATGGATTCGCTTGGCCCCGCGTGCCCGTCAGGCGAAAAACAAAGCTCGCATCAAGGCCTACGAACAGATGTCGGCCGAACAGTTTGAAGACCGCCCCCAGGAGCTGGAGATTCAGATCCCGCCAGGGCCTCACCTGGGCGACTTGGTGATCGAAGCCAACCAGGTGACCAAAGCCTTTGGCGACCAAGTTTTGATCGACAACTTGTCGTTCAGCCTGCCGGCCGGGGGGATCGTAGGCATCATTGGCCCTAACGGCGCCGGCAAAACAACCCTGTTGCGCATGTTCATGGGCGAAGAGCAGCCAGACACAGGCGACTTTCGGATCGGCTCCACCGTCGAGCTAGGCTACGTCGATCAGAGTCGCGATGCCTTGGACCCCGAGCACACGGTGTACGAGGAAATTTCCGGCGGTCACGACACGATCGACCTAGGCGGGCGCAAGCTGAATTCCCGGGCATACGTCGGCCGGTTTCACTTTGCCGGCCCCGATCAACAGAAAAAAGTCGGCAAGCTCTCCGGCGGCGAGCGGAATCGGGTTCATCTGGCCAAGCTGTTGCGACGCGGCTCAAACGTATTGCTGCTGGACGAACCGACCAACGACCTGGACGTCGATACCTTGAGAGCTTTGGAAGAAGCGGTGCTTTCCTATGCCGGTTGTGCGGTGATCGTGAGCCACGACCGTTGGTTCCTCGATCGTCTGGCCACGCACATTTTGGCCTTTGAAGGCGATGGCTACGTCCATTGGTGTGAAGGCAATTTTGAAACCTATGAACGCGAGCGCTGCCAGCGACTCGGCGAAGCGGCCGACCAGCCGCAGCGGTTTCGCTATAAGAAGTTGGCGCAATAACTCTTGGATTTCTGATTTAGAATTTGCCGCGCTCGCGCATACCAAAAACCAATCACCAATCACACGCTGTAGTGCCGTGAAAAATCGCGTGTTGAGTCAGGCGGCGCTCAGCCTTCAACGACGGTTGGCAAAATGACGTCATTTAGCCAGTAGCGTTTGAGGGCTCGGACTAGGCTGAGGAATTTTGCCATGTCGACCGGCTTGACCAGATAGCCCTCAACGTTCAGGCATTCGTCGCGCACCAGGTCTTGATGGGCTTCCGAAGAGGTGAGAATCACGACTGGGATGCTCTTCAGGTCATAGTCCGACCGCAACTCTTCGAGGACTTCACGTCCGTCCATCTTGGGCAAGCCAAGATCGAGTAGAATCAGATCCGGTCGCGGGGTCTGTGCAAACGGCCCTTCATGCCGCAGAAACTGCATCGCTTCTCGGCCATCGCAGACCAGGGTCATGCGATGTTTTACCTGGCCTTCCTTCAAGGCTTCAATCGCCAGTCGGGCATCGGAGAGACTGTCTTCAACCAGCAGAATCTCCATCGGACGTCCAACTGTTTCGCGACTCATCATCCAGACACCTCAGTCGATCTGTGGAATAAAACGCTCTGCTATCTTTCAGTCTAAAACCGGCCCTAATCCAAGTCAAGCAAACGTGATCGGCGTGTCTGGCCAGATTTTCTGGCAGCTGTCAATCCCTCTTAAATTTCAGTACAAATACAAGCCCGACGCGCAAGCGAGGGAAGAGGTTCCACTCAAGT
>JANQPJ010000173.1 GCA_028289525.1 Pirellulales bacterium | reverse complement strand
ACTTGAGTGGAACCTCTTCCCTCGCTTGCGCGTCGGGCTTGTATTTGTACTGAAATTTAAGAGGGATTGACAGCTGCCAGAAAATCTGGCCAGACACGTTTCCAGGCCCAATTTGCCTTTCCGGCCGTGCTTGACTATAAATAGAGAGCCCTGAGCGGCGATTCCCCCTGTTGTCCCTCCTTTACCCGATGTTGCGGCCAGGTCGATTAAGCCTTGGTTGCCTCGCATTTCCTGCAATTCAAAGAGGTTTATTACCATGATGCTCCGTGCCCTGCTTGCTTGTGGATTGGTTGCCGTGGCCGCTGGACTAGGAAACACCTCGCGTGCCGGGGCCGAAGAAGAAGCCGGATATGCCTCGCTTTTCGATGGCAAAACACTCGCTGGTTGGCAAGGCAGCACCAAGGGCTATCTCGCTGAAAACGGTGAGCTGATCTGCTTGAAACATGGCGGCGGCAAGCTTTACACTGAAAAGGAATATGGCGATTTCAGCTTTCGGTTTGAATTCCAACTAACGCCTGGGGCGAATAATGGCATCGGGATTCGCACCCCGTTGCGAGGCGATCCGGCCTATGCCGGCATGGAGGTTCAGGTACTCGACAACACAGCGCCCCAGTACGCCAACTTGAAGCCCTATCAATTCCACGGCTCGATCTATGGCGTCGCCGCGGCCGAACGCGGCCATCTCAAGCCGGTTGGCGAGTGGAATTCTCAAGAGATTATTTGCCAAGGCAAGCACGTTCAGGTCATCTTGAATGGAGTGACCATCCTCGACGTCGACCTGGAAAAAGCGAGCACGCCCAAAACGCTCGACGGGAAACATCATCCAGGCCTGAAACGCGAACAAGGCCACATTGCCTTCTGTGGGCATGGCGCCAAAGTGAAGTTTCGCAACATTCGCATCCACGAACGAACCGCCGCCGCCGCCGAATAAGCAGCGAGGCCAGCTACGCCTGGTCGGCCCAATAGCCGCCCAGGCTGTGATCGAATTGGGCTTCGCTGCCAGGCTGCGAAGTGTCAAACCGGCCGTCGTTAAACACAGTGTGCCCCATTACCCAGGTACGGACCGGCCAGCCGGTGAGCCGAACTCCGTGCCAAGGGCTCCAGCCGCATTTGGTCACTTGACGTTCGTTGCGCACTTCTTGCGTCCGTTCCAAATCGACCAACACCAGATCGGCGTCGTAGCCCACGGCGATTCGGCCCTTGCCGACCAAGTCCCAAACTCGCGCAGGTGCATCACACATCCAATGGACCACCTGTTCCAGCGTGCAACGGCCTCGGTGGACCTCGTTTAACAGCAAGGCCAACGAATTTTCGACCGCCGGCAAGCCTGAAGGAGATTGGGGATAGGGCTGCTGTTTCTCTTCCCACGTGTGGGGAGCGTGGTCGGTGGCAATCACTTGAACACGGCCGTCCAAGAGGGCCTCCCACAACACCGCGTTGTCTTCGCGATGTTTGAGCGAAGGGTTCATTTGAATCAGCGTTCCGAGCCGTTGGTAATCATCCACGTTGAAAAACAAGTGGTGGGGACAGACCTCGGCGGTAATCCAAGGCCGAGCATCAGCGAACAATTCCGTTTCAGCACCGGTCGAAACGTGAAGTACATGAAACCGGTGCTGATGTCGACAGGCCAGATCAATCGCCCGTCGGGTTGCGATCAGGGCCGCCTGATGGTCGCGAATTTTAGAATGATTGGCCACGTCGTGCGTGCCGGCCAAACGTTCGCGGTTTGCCTGAACGGTTGCTTCGTCTTCGCAATGCGCGGTGATCGGCAGCGTCGTTTCGGCAAAAATCCGCTCGAGGGCTTCTTGCTCATCGACCAACAAATCGCCGGTGCTAGAGCCGATGAAAATTTTGATGCCAGGCGTGCGATGGGCCGACTTTAACTCGTCCAGATTGTTAGGCGTGGCCCCGATATAAAACCCATAGTTCACCAGGCTCTTGGTCGCCGCCAGGGCAAGCTTGGCTTCGAGCCGCTCTTGGGTAATCGCATGGGGAATCGTATTGGGCATCTCCAGGAACGTGGTTACCCCGCCCTTGGCGCAGGCACGGCTGGCGCTGGCCAAGTCTTCTTTTTGAGTAAGTCCCGGTTCTCGGAAATGCACCTGATCGTCGACGACGCCGGGAATCAGGTGGAGCCCTGGGGCGTCGATCGTCTCATCGACAGAAATTTGTGGTGCTGGGTCGATGTCGGCGATCTGGTGCCCGTCGATCAGCACCGAAGTTTGCACGGTTTCGTGTGGCAACACGACCGTGGCCTGACGGATAAGCGTTTTCATGGCTGGGAGAGTAAAAATAGGAGCGTCAAAGTCAGGAGTTCTAAGCTTCTCACGTGGAAGTGATAACAGCGATCGGCGGCCGAAGCAGCGGAATAGGTAATTTTACAGATTTTAGCCTCGTTCCCAAAGCTCTGCTTGGGCATACCAGGGCAAATCAGTTTTTCAAACTGCGCAAAAATTCCCCCTACAAGCCCGCAGCGCCAGCAAGGGAAATGACTCGGTTTTCCCTTGCTGGCGCTGGGGGCTTGTATTTGTCTAGTTTCAGTAGTTCCAAAAACGAAAGTTCAAAAAACCGGTTGCTTTGTAGAAATTTGTAAAACTTCCTGTTTCGCGAGCGGCCACCGGCCGCTGCTACTGATTTGCCAAGGAAATTTGGAACGACTGAGTTTGAAAAACTGATCGGCCCTGTTGGGCACACGGGGGGAATTGCAAAGTCATTGATTCCACAAAAGCAGCGGTCGGTGACCGCTCGCGAAACACTTGTTTTAACGATCTCTGTGAAAAATAGTGCTTTCTGGATTCTCATTTTTGGAACGACTGAATTTAGGAAAAGTTTGCTGGCCGAATTTGCCGATAAAGCGGATGCGGTTAGATACTGCGAGATTACCAGTTGCGATGTATTCTGCCAGGAGACCGACGCCATGGAAGGCAGCGAATTGTCTGCGTTGTTTGAACAGTGGGCCAATTTGCTGCTGGTATGGGTCGGATTTGGAACCGTGGTCGGGCTGCTGGCCAAGGCCGTGATGCCTGGCCGCGATCCAGGCGGTGCGGTCGCTACCCTAGCAATGGGCATCGGCGGCGCGGTCATTGGTTGTGGCGTGCTCTCCTATTTTTATAACGGCTATCATGTTTCGCCGATCAGCCCCATCGGCATGGTGGTTGCCACCGCCGGGGCGTTTGTGATCTTGGCCTTCTACCGGATGTTGGCCGGCTACTGGTTTATCGAAGGCGAACAGATGCGTCCCCGCCGTTACCGCCGCAGCCCTCGACGCCGATATCAGTACGAAGACTGATCGTGCTGCTGGTTTTCAAACGACTGGAAACCCTACGTCGCTACGATCTTCCGGAGTGCCGTTGTAGTTGACCGTGATCTCTTCGCCTGGCTGAATGTCTCGCAGCGCGCGATAGACCTTGGTGCGTGGAGCCACGTCGTCATACCTGGCGTTGGGTTCGTAGGAATGATTGTAAAGCGAGCCATACCCGAGCGCCACGGCCACCGTGTTGTCATCCCAGACAAAGCAATAATCGGCCAGCCCTCCTTGCAGCGCACCGGCCAAAACCGACTCGCGTGGGATGACGATCACCGGCACCCGTTCGATCTCGTCGCCAGCCTGAATGGGTTGCCGGGCAAACACACCACGCCCCTTGTGCGCGGCTTGCTTGACTTCGATCAGCAGTGAGTGTTGCAGCGGCATCGCGACTAAAAAGTAAAAAACCTTGCAACCGTTCAGCGGTCTGAAGTCATGTGCGGACTCATGTCTGGCCTTCGGCCAAAATCTTTCACTTCAGTCGGCTGAAGTGTCACCAAACCTTTTCTAAGCCACCATACCAATCTAGTGGTTCAGGAGAAGTGCAAAGTCAATTTTTGTTGCGAAATACGCTCTAGTCATTTTCCTGGGCTTTGCGGTCATCCTGGCCTGGGTGGCACTTGGCCAATCGGGCTTCAAACGTTAAATTTCCGAAATGGCACAACCCTTTTCCAGCGACCCGGCCCAGCAGGTATTGAGCGTTGCCGAGCTGACCGGGCAAATCAAACATCGGCTCGAAGGCGCTTTTTCTGCGGTTGCGGTGAGTGGCGAGATTTCGAACTTTTCACGCCCTCAATCAGGCCACTGCTACTTCACGCTCAAAGACCAGCGGGCCCAACTGCGCGCGGTGCTCTGGCGCGGCCAGGCTAGCCGCATAAAATTTCCTCTCGAAGATGGACTCGAAGTCGTGTGCCACGGACATCTCGATGTCTACGCACCGCGCGGCAGCTATCAATTGGTGGTCGAGCGTATCGAACCGCAGGGAATCGGGGCGCTCGAGTTGGCGCTTCGCCGATTGCGTGAAAAGTTGGCTGCCGAAGGGCTGTTTGACGCCGAGCGGAAACGACCGCTACCCAAGTTTCCCCGACGCATCGGGTTTGTGACCAGTCCAACCGGCGCGGCGGTGCGAGATTTTCTCGAGGTCTTGCGCCGACGTTGGCAGGGAGTGCACGTGCTGGTCCTGCCTGCGCGCGTACAGGGACAGGCCGCCGCGGCCGAACTAGTCGCCGGAGTCGAACTGGCCGAACGGCTGCGACCGGCACTCGATGTATTGGTCGTTGGTCGTGGTGGCGGCAGCCTTGAAGACTTGTGGTGTTTCAACGACGAAACGCTGGTCCGAGCAATTGCCGCTTCGCCGATTCCAGTGGTTTCCGCCGTAGGACACGAAATCGATGTGACCCTGAGCGATTTAGCGGCCGATGTGCGGGCATTAACTCCTAGCGAGGCGGCCGAACGCGTCGTCCCCGCGGCCGAGGAGGTCATGGCCCAGCCCGACGCCCAACGACGCCGGCTCACCGGTTCCATGCGGGCTCGTTTAGCAACCGTTCGGGCACGCCTGGAGGCGGCAGCCAACAGCCCAGCTTTGCGGCGTCCCTTGGATCGAATCCACGAGCAAGAGCGGCGGCTAGACGAACTGGCCGCGCGGCGCGATCGGGCCATCGCTCAAACGCTAGAAACCAGTCACCAGCGGTTTAATCGCCTGGCTGGCAAGCTCGAAGCGCTCAGTCCTTTGGAAGTGCTGGCGCGAGGTTACAGCGTCACGTCGCGCGTGCATGACGGCAAACTCATTCGCCAGGCCAACGACCTGCAGCCTGGCGAGGTAATCGAGAATCGTTTGGCCAAGGGACGCGTGATTAGCACCGTGGAGAGTGTCCAGCCATCGCCTTTAGATTTCTGATTTGGGATTTGGGATTTAGGATTTGACGCGCTGGCGCGTACTAACAACTAACAACTAAAAACCAACAACGAACAACCACATTTCTTTCTCCGTGACTCCGTGAGATTCTCCTCATGACCTTTGGCTGGTTCCCAAGCTCCGTTTGGGAACCTTACAGATAGAGCGTTCACCAGGAACGTCGAAGCGCGAAACAGCAAAACGAGAGAAAACAGGACACCAGCGTGTAAAACCAACCAATTGCCGAATCGAAAAGGCTATGCGATAATTCCTGCACTACATCGCACAACAGGCGCTGTCCAAACGAACCTTGCACCCCGATAGAAAAAACGTGGCGAAAAAACGCACCAAACCAAATCCCGAAAACTTTGAGCAGGCTCTCAACAAACTCGAAGCAATCGTGCAAAGGCTAGAAGATGGGCAGATTGGGCTAGACGAGGCGCTCTCTGACTACGAGCAGGGAGTAAAACATCTGAGGGCTTGTTACCAGTTATTAGAACAGGCAGAACGGCGTATTGAACTGGTCCAAGGGGCAAACGCCGAGGGCCAGGCCGAAACTGAACCGTATGATGACGCCTTGGAAGACGATTTAGAGGCAAAATCCGCCGCGCGCGCTCGACGGCGGTCCAAACGGGGCAGCGCTGTCCCCGCAGCAGGGGAGGTCGAGGCGAATGAGAACGACATAGACGTAAACGGCCGGCTTTTTTAAAATAAAGGCTTTATATTTCTCACGTTAGAATCATCCCCCCCGGCTGAGTCGCTCCGCATATGTCGTCGACGATCAACTCGGATTTGTCTGCCTTGCAAGAACACGCCGACCAATTTCGTCGGCAAATCGACGCCGCGATTGACCGGTATCTGGCGCTTTCAGACGATTGCCCGGCGCGTTTGGTCGAAGCGATGCGCTATAGTGTGCTGGCACCAGGCAAGCGTTTGCGGCCGCTGCTAGTGTTAATGGCGGCCGAAGCCTGTGGCGGTTCGCTGGAAACAGCGCTGCCGGCCGCTTGTGCCACTGAAATGGTGCATGCCTATTCGTTAATTCACGACGATTTACCGGCCATGGACGACGACGACCTGCGCCGGGGACGCCCAACCTGCCATAAGGCATTTGACGAGGGACTTGCGATTCTTGCTGGCGACGGCTTGCTGTCGCTAGCACTTGAGGTGGTGGCTCGTGAGGTCCAGCCGGCCTCGGTTGCGCGTCGCTGTGTGGTCGAGCTTGCCCGAGCGGCGGGACCGTGTGGCATGGTGGGTGGGCAAGCCGACGATTTGGAGCATCAGTTTGCCGAGGGCAACGTCGAGTTGCTCGAACGGATTCACCGTCGCAAGACCGGGGCCATGATTCAGGTTTCATTGCGTCTCGGCGGCCTGGTGGCCGAGGCCGACGAAGACCAACGGCAACGGCTCGAAACCTATGGCGCTCATCTGGGGTTAGCGTTCCAGATTGCCGACGACCTGCTCGATGTCGCAGGCGACCAGCAAGCGATGGGCAAACGAGTCGGCAAAGACACCGACCATGGAAAGCTCACGTTTCCCGGCCTGCTGGGCATCGACGAGAGTCGACGCCGGGCCGAACAATTAGTCGAGTTCGCCTGTGAAGCGGTGGAGCCCTGGGGCTCAGCGGCTCAATACCTGCAAGCAACGGCCAACTATGTGCTGAAGCGCAACCACTGATCGCCAAACGGAAAGCCAAACCGATGGAAAAGCTGCTTCCCAAAATTAAGTCGCCCCAAGACCTTCAAGGCCTGACCTTGGTGCAATTGGAACAGGTAGCTTCGGAGATGCGCGAGACGCTGTGTCGCCTGGTGTCGCATCGTGCGGCCCATTTCGCCTCGAACCTGGGCGTGGTCGAGTTGACCATCGCGCTCCACACGGTCTTCGACATGCGAAAAGACCGGCTGATTTGGGACACCGGGCATCAGATCTATCCTCACAAACTCATCACCGGGCGCTACGACCAGTTTGACACCATTCGGACCAAGGGCGGTCTGATGGGCTATCCCAATCCAGCCGAGAGCGACTACGACCTGTTCATGACCGGCCATGCCGGCTGCAGTGTGTCGACCGCTTTGGGGCTCAAGGTCGGCGACGAGTTGATGCCAGGCCAACAGGGCCGGCATAGTGTCGCGGTGATCGGCGACGGGGCCTTTCCTTCCGGCATTGTCTATGAAGCACTCAACAATGCCGGCGGCATGAAGACGAAGCTGCTGGTGATTTTGAACGACAATGAGATGTCGATCTGCCCACGTGTCGGTGGGCTGGCCGACTATCTCGATCGCTTGCGGACCAATCCGGTCTATTCAGGATTCAAGCAGGAATTGCTCAAGGTTCTCAATCGGGTGCCGCTGTTGGGCGACCCTGTCGAGCGTTTTGCTGCCCAAACCAAGGAAGCAGTGAAAGCCGGGCTGCATGGCGGCATGTTTTTTGAAGAACTCGGCATGCAATACATTGGTCCGATCGACGGCCACAATATTCGCCTGTTACGCAAATACTTGACGATGTGCCAAAACGTCGACGTGCCGGTGTTGTTGCATGTGGTCACGGTCAAAGGCAAAGGGTTTGGTCCAGCGGTCGACGACCCGGTCAAATTCCACACCCCGGCTCCTTTTCAGCAGCAGCAAGACGTGGTCGTGCCGATCAAAAAGAGCACCACGAAAAATTATACAGATGTTGCGTCCGAGGCGATTGGACAGGCGATGCGGAAAAACCCTCGAGTGACTGTGATGACCGCCGCCATGTGCCAAGGCAACAAGCTGGAGCCGGTGCGTGAAGAGTTTCCCGATCGTTTTTTCGACACGGGAATTTGCGAGTCGCATGCGGTCGCCTTTGCCGCCGGGCAAGCCAAAGCGGGGCTGCGGCCGATCGTCGATATTTATAGCACGTTCTTGCAACGCAGCTTCGACCAAATCTTCCAGGAAGTGTCGCTCCAAAACCTGCCGGTCACGTTCATGCTCGATCGCGCCGGCCTGACCGGCCCCGATGGGCCAACTCATCATGGCTCGTTCGATTTGTCCTACATGCGAATTTTTCCCAACATGGCGGTCCTCGCACCTGGCGATCAAACGGATCTGGCCGCCATGGTCGACTTTGCACTGCAACACGATGGCCCGGTTTCGATCCGGTATCCCAAAACAACCGTCGATCAGATCGAGGGACAGCGAGCCCCCATTGAATTAGGCCAGGCGGAAGTAATTCGTTGGGGAGACGATGGCTACATCGTCTGCTGTGGAAGTTTGTTGAGCGATTGTCTGGCTGCCGCCCAGCGCTTGTGCAACGAAGGGCTCGATGTCGGGGTTATCAACGCCCGATTCGTCAAACCGTTAGACACTGCTACGATTCTCAAAGCCGTCCGCGAGACGGGATTTGTGGTAACAGTTGAAGAAGGCGCGTTGATGGGCGGATTTGGCAGTGCCGTGCTCGAAGCCGTGAACGAGGCTGGCGAGTCGACCGAAGCGATTTATCGGCTAGGATTGCCTGATGCGTATGTCGAACATGGCGAACGGGGAGAACTGCTGGCCGATCTGGGCCTTGAGGCCGAGGGGATTGCCAACGCCTGTCGTCAGCAGGCCGCCCACGCAAGCTTGGCCGTTGACAATCGCGTTCCTTAGACGCGGTTGAGGGTTTAGAGTCAAGGGTCGAGAGCGACGCGCTGGCGCGTTGGGGAATCCTTGGATCGTTGGACATTCCTTGTTGGATATTGGACATTTCTTTTGCGCCGAAGAAGAATATCCAATATCCAACAAGGAATATCCAATTTCCAAAGACAAAGCAACGCGCCAGCGCGTCGCTCTCGACCCTAAACCCTTGACCCTAGACTATTCAATATCGTGAACACGCTCTCAAACACTACCTCTAAGCGTCCGAGTGCGATTGTTTTGGCCCTTGGCGAGCGGCCGGAAATTGCCCAGCAGGCTGCACGGCTCCGACCTACGATTGAACAGTATGCCGACGTGCTGTTGGTCGACTTAGAGTTTGCCGCCGATCTTTCCCAGGTAGAGCCTGACGTGGTTCTCGTCCTTGGCGGCGACGGGTCGATCTTGCGAGCTGTGCACCAGATGGGCTATCGCCAGTGGCCGGTGATTGGAGTGAATTTTGGCAAACTTGGTTTTCTGGCCGATCTGCTGCCAGATCGCTTGGCGCCCGTGTTACAACAGGTTTGTGACGGTGAGTATCAGGTGGTCGATCATCTGATGTTTGACGTTCGCGTCGAGCGCGAGGGGAGTTGCCTGGTGCAGAAGCTGGGGCTGAATGAAGCTGCGGTGCTAGCGGGTGCCCCGTTTCGCATCCTCGACGTTCAGCTTTACGTTGACTCGGAATTGGCGACCACTTATAGTTGCGACGGATTGATTGTCAGCACGCCTGTCGGTTCGACTGCCCATAGCCTGTCGGCCGGCGGCCCTATCCTGCGCAAAGACTTGCAGGCATTTGCGATCTCTCCGATTAGCCCCCATACGTTGACCAACCGCCCAGTGGTCGACACGGCCGATCGAACCTATGAGTTGGTGGTGCCTCGGCCGCTGGAAGGGACGACGCTGGTCGTCGACGGCCAGCCGGTGTGTCGTTTAACAGCGGCTGATCGCGTGACGATCGTCAGGGCTCCGACCAGCTTCCGGTTGGTTGAAGCCGTGGGGCATGGGTATTATAGAACGCTTCGAGAAAAGCTCGGTTGGGGCGGTCGCATCCGCGGCGCTGAAACCTGATCCAGCTTGTTTGAAAGATTACTGCCCTGAAATTGCGAAAGGATTCGCGCGATGAAATCGACGCTTAAGCTCTTCACGGCCTGTTGTTTGACCGTGGTGTGTGCTACGTCTGCCGTTGCGGACGACCAGCCAGCGCTTTATGAATTGGCCTATCAATTCAAGCCTGGCGAAGTGGTCCGCTGGCAGGTCGTGCATCGGGCTACCTTGCAGACCACCATGCAAGGCAACACGCTCACCGCAAAGACGAAGACCGAGTCGGTGAAACGCTGGACGGTGCGCGAGGTCACGCCCGAGGGCGAGGCCACGTTTGTCAACTCGGTCGATCGCGTGAAGATGGTCAATCAAATTTCTGGTCGCGCCGAGGTGAAGTACGACAGCCAAAAAGACGCCGAACCGCCGGCCGGTTTTGCCGATGTGGCCAAAGCCGTTGACATTCCCTTGACCGAAGCTCGCATCGACCGCCATGGCAAGGTTCTCGAGCGCAAGGAACTGCAAAAAAAAATATCCGGCCAGTTCGAGCCGCCGATTGCGATTCCGCTGCCCAGTGAGCCGGTGGCGATTGGCGCCGTGTGGAGCGAGCCCCACGAGATCAAGGTCAAGTTGAAAAGCGGCGAGAGCCGTACGATCAAAACTCGCCGCCGGTTCGAGTTGGAAGCGGTCGAGGACAACGTGGCCAAAATCGCGGTGCGGTTTCAGGTGCTCACGCCGGTCCAAGATCCTGCGATTCGCGCCCAGTTGATGCAGCGTCTGACGAAAGGGCGCATCCAGTTTGACATTCAGCAGGGCCGACTGATTGGTCAACAGCTGAAAATCGACAGTCGGGTACTCGGCTTCAACGGGCCCACCAGCAGCATGCAATGCCGAATGGAGCTGAACGAACGCCTGTTGACGGCCGACGAACAGGTTGCCAACAAACCAGAGAAAGCGGCTCCCCAAAGCCCGAAATAAGCCTTAACAATGAGAGTTTGAGCTGCATGTTCGACTCGCTTATACCGAGTCTGCCTTTTATGCTTTCTTGATCTTCTTGGCTTTCTTTCTCCACTCAGCCACAACTAAAGGGAGTCTCGTGATTACTTCCTTTCCAAAGAATACTTCGTCGACAAATCCCATGTGCATCATATCTACGATTCGGCACAGGTATGATTTGCCGCATTCCCACCACGTAAAATGTGAATCAATCATTAGGTAGTGCTTGACATCAACTGCCTCGTTGATGCGAAGCTCTTGCAATTCCATGCCATTAAGAAGAGTTTCGTAAACACCATCCGCCACACGACTTCCAAATGTTGTGGTGTAATAGTATTCCTTGATTTCCCATATGGCGATTGGATTAACAACTGCTGGAAATGCTCCGTCTACTCTGCGAGCGAGTGTTCGCAGAGGCGCGCCATCTTTTGTTACGGTCGTCAGTTTCCGTGGATCATAATCGCACAAACAGTCATGTGCATTCGCCTCGATCATCATATTAATGATACAGGTAAAAAAGGCTTCCGCTTTCTTGCTGCCTTTTTGCTTATTCATGGGCAACGGGCACTTTGGTTTCAATCGCTTCTTGAGTTTGCGAAATTCTTTTTTTGCCTCCTCCGCATTCATTAGCAATGGCTCAACAACTTGGTTGAGGACGTTGGCTCGATATACAAAGTATTCATTCAACTCGAATGCTAGCTTGGTGGGCTCGTCACTGCGGTTTTGAATACGCTGGGGGTCAAGCCCGAGAGAATTAAATGCAGTTGCCATCTCCTCCAAGGTAGGCACTTTTATAATTTTCTTCTGCCGTACCGTGTAGCCGACCTCTTGGCTCACGGTGCGAACACATGCCCAGAAGTCAAGCGGCTTGTTCAGAAATTTACTGTCGGGCTGCACGGGTGAGAGCCCTTTCTAGCTGCCGGACAAACTCGGGAAGTGTGACACCAAGGCATTCGCAAATCTCTCGTAGCTCAAGAATGTCCAGACGCCGTTCGCCGGCTTCGTACTTGCTAACATACGACTGGGGGTGGCCAATCCTGTCTGCCAAGGCTTGCTGCGTGATACCTGACTTCAGGCGTAAGTCACGCAGCAATTGCAGCAAGGCATACTCCTCGGACTCTTTTGATTTGCTTGACATGAACGAAATGTTAGCGACCGCTAGACGGATATCCGAAAATCGGATATCATTGAGCGGCAGATATCAAGCAACCAATGGGTGGCCAGATGCAACTTTCTCTTTTTGACAAGCGGACAGTATCTCCGTTCAAGCAGCAGCTCTTGAAATGGATCGGAAACAAGCAGCGATTCGCTCACGAGATCGTTTCGTATTTTCCACAAGATTTTGGATGCTATTTCGAACCGTTTGTTGGAAGCGGCGCAGTTCTTGCAACGCTTGCACCAAAAAATGCGGTTGCGAGCGACGCATTTGGGCCGTTAATCGAAATCTGGCAAGAGTTGAAATCCAACCCTAGTTCACTGGTCAATTGGTATGCTACGCGTTGGGAGCAATTGATGAGCGGGGATAAAGTTTGCGAGTACGAGCGCATTAAAGCTGATTACAACGCAAAGCCAAATGGTGCCGACTTGCTGTTTCTTTCTCGCTCATGTTACGGGGGGGTTGTTCGGTTTCGAAAGCAAGATGGGTACATGTCTACTCCGTGTGGTCCGCACCGCCCGATTTCCCCCGACAGTTTTCAAAAACGCGTTGATATTTGGGCGCGACGAACATCCGGCACTCGATTCATTCATCAAGATTATCGGATATCTCTCCAAAACGCTCAGCCGGGGGATCTCGTCTATTGCGATCCACCTTACGTCCATACCCAACGAATCTTATACGGTGCCCAAAAATTTTCATTTAATCAGTTGCTTCACGAAATTGCACAATGCAAGGAGCGTGATGTCTATGTTGCTCTGAGTATTGATGGGACTAAGAAGTCTGGAAGTGTGGATTGTCCATTACCAATCCCTGATGGACTTTTTGAACATGCTGTAACCGTGAACTGTGGGCGTTCAATGCTACGTAGATTTCAAATGAATGGCCAAACGTTGGAAGAGGAACTAGTTTCTGATCGCCTGCTCCTTACGTACTAGAGCAAGTTAGAAAAGCTTCTCGGTGTTTCGCGATTCGGCCACCGGACGAAGCTACCGATTAAAACAATTCTACCGGCGAGAGCACCTCTTAACGCTACTCCGTTCTGCGTAGTCTGACGCGAAGCCAAACGGCCAAGCAAAGCCGCCGCCCCCGGCCACCCGATCTAGGAATAGGTCGGGATCTTTTATGATGTGCGATGGTTAACTGTTTTTGCGCGATGAGCGGTGGGGCTGCTCCACAGGCTAGCAGACGGGGAATGCGATGATACGTCGAGCGGTGGTTTTTTTGAGTCTGGTTGGCACGGCGTTCGGGCTGCCATATGCCTGGAGCCGGTCCGATTCCATCAAGTCGAGACTTTCCGACACTTGGCAGCGCGACCGCGAAGCGACCGGGTTTGTGGCCAACAACCGGACTCCTCAAATCCCTCCCCTAGCGGTCCGCACGGCCGCCAAAACCGACCTGCCAACCGGCGCCGCCCTCTATAGCATGGACGAGACCTTGCGATTCAATGTGACCCCAGAATGGGTCTACCAGCGTTGGCCACGCAAGTCGACTTCGCTCTCGGAACTCGACCTGTTTGGAGTTCGCGTGCCGCTGGTCACAGGCACCGAAATCGACGATGTGGCCGGTTCACTTACCTACTATTTCAACCGTCATCGTCAGGTTGAACGGCTCGAGCTGCACGGCCAGACAGGCAACCCCTCGCGGCTGATGGCGCTGGCCAGCCAACGATTCCAAATGCTGCCGCAGCGTTCGGTAGTCGAAGGCCAACAAGTCCTAGAGTTCCGCTGGAACAACCGTCCGATTAGCCGGTTGATGGTCGAACCGGTCAGCGTGGTACGGAGTGAAGCCCCCCACAGCAACTTTCGGGTAGAACTGATCGTCCAACGCCCCGGCACATCGCCGTACTTAAAAGCCGTTGGCCCCGCCGCCCCGCGGCGCAACTTGACGTTCCAAGGCCTCGACTCGCCGTTTTAGCTCGTCTAGCTGGCGTTCGAGTATTTCCAAACGCGGGGCATCGTTTGGCTGCGAATCGCCTGTCACAGGGGGCTGCAACGCAACCCATTTGCGAACCCACTGACGCCCTCGATAGTAAACTAACAGCACCTCGGCATCTGGGCCAGCCTGACGTGTCAGCCGCAACACATCGGCCGGAGTTTCGACCGCGGTGTGCCCGATGCCTACAATCGCAGCGTCACGCGGTATACCAGCCTCGTCGGCCGGCGAACCATCCACCACCCCTACGACCAAGGCCCCTCGTCCAGCAGGAATGTTCAAGCGACGACGGGCTCGGTCATCAAGAGGAAGCAAATGAACACCGAGCCGCTGGTCCACCACCCCTGGTGGCGCCTGAGGGGCTCGAACCGGAGGAGCTTGAGCGCCAAATTGAGGAGCAAATTGAGCCTCGGGGGCTGGACGTTCGGTCAGGGTTACTTCACGCTCCAAGGCGGCCCCGGCACGACGAAACGCCACCACGGCCCGATCGCCTGGCGACGATCCGCGAATCCAGCCCAATTTATTGCACGCCGGCGACCAGGGCCTTGGCGCGGCTGATTTTGCTCGACTCGGCCATGAACCAAGAGCG
>JANQPJ010000169.1 GCA_028289525.1 Pirellulales bacterium | reverse complement strand
GTGTTTTCCTTGATGGTTGACAACATGCCAGCGGTTTTCGGCTTGGCCACTCCAAAGTAATCCGTGTTTCATCCGTGTAAATCCGTGGCTATTTTCAATCCTTTCCGTTTGACTTAGCGCTGAAGGCCTAGCCGCCAGCAAGCACGGCCAGCGCTACCTGCATGTAGACCAAAATTCCCACAATGTCGACAATCATTGCCACCAGGGGGTTGCTCATCAGGGCCGGATCCCAACCCAAGCGGGAAAAGATCAGCGGCAACACAGCGCCCAACAGCATGCCGCCCATCACCACCAGCAAGATGGTGATGGGAATCACGAGCGCCTCGACCGGATGGCCGTGTAATAGCATGGCGGCCAGATAGCCGATGACGGCCAAAAAACTGCCTAGGCTGAGCCCCATCAACAATTCACGGCGGACGATTCGCCACCAGTCGACCAGACGCACATCGCCGACGGTCAGCGCAGTGATGATCAACGTGGCCGACTGGCTGCCTGAGTTTCCGCCGCTGGAAATCACCAACGGCAAGAACAACACCAGCCAACTAATCGCCTCGAGATCGGATTCATAGCGTTGCAAGGCAAATGCCGTGAGCAGGGCTCCGATAAAGAGCACAAACAGCCACAACCCACGGTTCCAGGCCAACGTGACCCAAGGGGTCTCGAGATACCCGGTCTTCAAAGGCTCGACCGCACTCAAGCGATGGGCATCTTCGGTCGCTTCCTCGCGCACCACGTCGATCACGTCATCATGCGTGATGATGCCCAACAGGCGGTATTCATGGTCGACCACCGGAATCACGGCAAGGTCGTATCGGGCTACCTTCTCGGCGATCATTTCCTGGTCGTCGGCCACGTCGACCGACACCAGGTCGCGTTCCATGATGTCGCCCACCGGCGTCTGAGATTCGCCTAACTTGGAGACCAGATCACGGCACGAGACCACGCCGCGCAGGTGCTGTTGGTCGTCGACGATATAGACGTAATAAATCGTCTCCAGAGCACTCGCCTGTCGAGTAAGCTCGGCCATTGCCTCACCGACCGAGATGGTCTCCGGCACCTTGGCGACTTCGGTCGTCATCACAGCGCCAGCGGTCTGCTCGGGATACGATCGGAGGCGGATGATGTCGCGACGGTCTTCCTGAGGGACCAGGGCCATCAACTCAGAAACCACGGCCGGATCGACTAGCTCCAACAGGTCAACCCGATCGTCGGCCGGCATTTCGTCGATCAACTCGGCGATCTGGCCTCGCTCGGCGGTCTCGATGACCTGAACTTGCTTCTCCGGCTCGAGAAAGCCAAAAATCTCGACCCTTTTCTCGGCGTCGGTGTGTTGCAACACAGCCCAGGTTTCGGCAGCGTCCAGCCCTTCCATAAACTCGGCGGTTCGGCCGGGATGGAGCGCGGTGCAAAACTCGCCCAGCCCTGCCGTGTCCTGCTCGGCAAGCATCTCGCGAAGTTCAGGCAAGTAAAGTGGGTTGATCATGGGTCGAACCACGTGCCGGCTGAAAACCAAAGACGCCTAACTTGCACCGAGAGCGTCAAGATTTCCGTAAGAGAGCACCAAGAATTCGTGAAGACATCGAGGAAACGACGGCAGACAGATCGGCCGCTCACACCTCCCAGGCAGGCTCCGGCAACACACGACCACCGGAGCGTTCGAGTATCGGCTGCCAGCGGGCGCGTGTCAACGTCACGCGCCGCCAGACCAAGGCAAATCAGTTTTTCAAGTTGGGGAAAAATTTCCCCTACAAGCCCGCAGCGCCAGCAAGGGAATTTTATGATAATTCCCCTTGCTGGCGCTGCGGGCTTGTATTTGTGTATTTTGAAAAACTGATCGGCCCTGGCCGCCAGACCAGGAGGATTGCAAAGTCTTCGCTTTCAAAAAACAGCGGTCGGTGACCGCTCGCGCAACACGGTTCCTACTCGAAAAAATCGACCTGTCCCGTCTCAAGCGAGTATTCGGCCCCCACGACCGTCAAATCGCCACCCTGGACAAGCGGCCCCAGCACCTGGGAGTCAGATGCCAAGTGGTGGACCGAACCACGCACGTTGGCCCTGATCGCTTGGGCCAACAACCCAGCCGGCTCGTCGCCCAACGCACCCGCCAAAGGCAGCTCGATCGACTGGCGAATCCGCTCGACCACCGAGCCGAGGTTGGGCGGCAGGCTCTCCGTCGGGTCTTGGATCGCGTGCAAGGTCGCCTGCACCGCGCCACAACCGGCGTGGCCAAGCACGACCACCAAGGGAACTCTCAAGGCAGTGGCGGCATACTCGATGCTGCCGATGACGGTCGGGTCGCTCACGTTTCCCGCGACGCGAACGACAAACAATTCACCGATCCCTTGGTCAAAAACCACTTCGACCGGCACTCTGGAATCGGCACAACCGAGCACCACGGCCCACGGTTGCTGGCCGGCGACCGTGGTAGAGCGGCGTTCCGTGCCGGCCGCTTTTGACAGTTCCAGCCTGTCGGCCATGAAGCGGGCATTGCCGGCTTGAAGTCGTTGGATGGCCTGTTGAGCAGAAATCATGGTTGGCGAGGCTCCGGCGACGAGGTCTCGTCGCGGCGAGGGGATGCTCAGAATCTTGCAACTCCGCTGCGACTCCCAGGGCATCATCTGCTAGTTGCCTTGGAGGGCATATGGTTTCTCGGAATCGGCCTGACCGCCAAACGATGCTCGAAGCGCATCCGCTTGGGCGTGGACGGTCGCCTGAGGACCGACCATTTTCAGAAAGTAGAGTCCTTTCTCTGAGATGTCGACAATCACGGCCAGCATCCCACTACCAGGCACAGGCGTCGTCTTACGCAAGATCGGCGGCCCCACGGACTTTTTGTAGGTGCCAGTCAAGCTGACCCAATAATACTGGCCTTGGGGCGACTCGCCTGTGGTGATCTCCACTTCCCGGCCTTCTGGCTGAAACTGGTCGACCCAACGCCGCAGATTGGCATCCACTCCGCCACCAGCGCCAAAGGAAAAGACGGCCAGTTCGGCCGCTGGCTGATCGGCCTGGGCCGCTGGAATGCGAAACTGCCCGAGCCGCATCCGCGACTTTGGCTGCTCCTGCTTCCAGTCGCCTGGCACTTGCAGCGAAAGGGCCCCCAATCGCACCCCGGCGGCCTGGGCTTCGTCTGCCTGAAGCTGGCCAGCGCTGCACAATACAAGCCCCAGGGCTAAAAAACTCCAACGCCACCGATGCCTTCCAGTCACCATCATCCTCGTATTGTCCTGCTGTCTTGCGTGAAAGAAATGGTTCACTCCGGTCGCCGGGACCGTTACACTCGACGACGCATTTTCACCGATCATAGCACCCTCAGGCCGGCATGGGAATCGTTTCTCGGTCAAAAGCAGGGACATTACAGTAGTTCCAAATTTCCCGCGTTGAACAAAAGCAGCGGTCGGTGACCGCTCGCGAAACACTCGATTCTATCCGTTTCACGAGCGGTCACCGACCTCTGCTTTTTCGAATCACGATGACTTTACAGTTCTCCTGACACCCCATTGACGCTGACCGAGTAGAAATGCATACATACGTGTATTCGCATCCCCATGACTCTCCCCCAGGAGCCCCTTGCCATGCTTTCCAGTCTCCTGCGGCCAGCCGTCTGCGGCTTGAGCCTGCTGCTCATGTCGACCGCTTGCTCTGGCGAAACGAAACCTGCCGCCCAAGTCGCGATTCAACAGGCATTTCCTCAGCTTTCAGTCAAACGGCCCGTCGCGTTGACTCATTTTGGCGACGGCAGCGGCCGCGTGGTGGTGGCCTCACAGCTGGGCACGCTTTATGTGCTCTCGTCGGCTGACGATCGTACCGAGCCGCAAACGCTCGTCGACCTGTCAGATCGGGTGATCTACAAAGACCGAGAGAACGAAGAAGGTTTTTTGGGGCTTGCGTTCCACCCTAACTACCGTACGAACGGCCAGATGTTCGTCTACTACACGACGGCCGACGCCGAGCACACCTCGGTCATCTCACGGTTCCGTGTTTCGCCAAACGACCCTAACCGGATTGACCCAGACAGTGAGAAAGAGATTTTGCGCATCAAGCAGCCGTTTTGGAACCACAACGGCGGGACGATCGCGTTTGGGCCGGACGGCTATCTCTACGTCGGTCTAGGCGATGGCGGCATGGCCAACGACCCGATGATGAACGGCCAAAATCTGCAAACCTTGCTAGGTTCGATTCTGCGAATCGACGTCGACCGGACTTCGGCCGGCCGGGCTTACAGCATTCCCGAGGACAACCCTTTTGTTGGCCACGCCCCTCTGGCGCGCGAAGAGATTTGGGCTTATGGACTGCGCAACGTGTGGCGGTTGGCCTTTGATCGCCAGACCGGCATGCTTTGGGCGGCCGACGTCGGCCAAGACACTTGGGAAGAGATCAACTTGATCACTCGAGGAGGCAACTACGGCTGGAACCTGCGCGAAGGTCGACACGCCTTTGGTCCTGGCGGGTCGGCGGCTCGTAAAGATCTGATCGAGCCGATTTGGGAATACCATCACGACGTCGGCAAGTCGATCACCGGCGGCTGTGTCTATCGCGGTCGCCAGGCGCCATCGCTCAATGGCGCTTACCTGTATGCCGACTATGTCACCGGGCAGGTGTGGGCACTCCGATACGATCACCAGTCCAAGCAGGTGGTTCGCAACGAGCCGATCCCCGGCAACACGATGCCGGTCCTCAGCTTCCGCGAAGACGAAGCCGGCGAGGTCTATTTTCTCACCGACAAAGGCACCATCCATCGCTTTGTGGAAACCAGACAATGAGCGTTTCAACCGATCACTTCGACGTCCTGGTGATTGGCGCCGGCCATGCCGGCTGCGAGGCGGCGCTGGCGGCTGCCCGGCTGGGGGCGCGGACCGCGCTGCTGACCACCAACTGCGACACCGTGGCCCAGATGAGCTGTAACCCGGCCATCGGCGGCGTGGCCAAGGGGCAAATTGTGCGCGAGATCGACGCCTTGGGCGGCGTGATGGGCCAAGCGACCGACGCCGCCGGCATCCAGTTTCGGATGCTCAATCGGCGCAAAGGCCCCGCCATGCACAGCCCTCGGGCTCAGGCCGACAAGCGCGTCTACCAGCAAACGGTCAAACGCTATGTCGAAGAGCAGCCGAATCTTGTGCTGCGGCAAGAATTGGTCGACGATCTGCTCACCGAACAGCAAGGCGACCGGCAGCGAATCACCGGCGTGCGCGTCCGGGGTGGCGCCGAGTATCGAGCCCCAACGGTAATTCTCACCACCGGAACGTTTCTACAAGCCGTGATGCACACCGGCGAAGCGCAAACCGCAGGCGGTCGGGGAGGAGAGGGAACCAGCGCCGGCATCAGCGGCGCGCTCACGCGGCTCGGCTTTCGGCTCGAGCGTTTTAAGACCGGCACGCCTCCCCGGCTGAATGGCCGCACGATCGACTACCACCAAACCGAGCGCCAGAATGGTGACACCGATCCAGAACCATTCTCGTTTTTAAGCCGGTCGGTCACCACGGAACAGTTGCCCTGCTGGATTACTTATACCAACGCCGAAGTGCATGAGTTGATTCGCGCCAACCTGCAACGGGCACCGATGTACAGCGGCCAAATCGACTCCCACGGGCCTCGTTATTGCCCTTCGATCGAAGACAAGGTGGTTCGCTTTGCCGACCGCACGCAACATCAACTGTTCCTGGAGCCAGAGGGCCGAGAAACCCACGAAGTCTACGTCAACGGCATCTCGACCAGTTTGCCGCGCGACGTCCAAGACCAGATGCTAAGGCTGATCCCCGGCTTGCAGCAGGCTCAGATCATGCGGTATGGCTATGCGGTTGAGTACGACTACTGCCCGCCCGACCAACTCCAACCAAGCCTGGAAACCAAAAGCGTGGCGGGGCTCTATTTCGCCGGCCAGATTAACGGCACCACCGGCTATGAAGAGGCCGGCGCCCAAGGCCTGCTAGCAGGGGCCAACGCCGCGCTTGCCGCCGACAGCAAGCCGCCACTGGTGCTCGATCGCAATCAAGCCTATATCGGCGTGTTGATCGACGATCTGGTGACCAAAGGCGTGACCGAGCCTTACCGCATGTTTACCTCGCGTGCCGAATACCGGTTGCTGCTGCGTCAGGATAACGCCGATCGCCGGCTGACCCCGTTGGCATTTCAAACCGGACTAGTCGACCGCGACCGACACGACCGGCTCACGATCAAGGAAACGGCAATCACGCAGGCAAAGCGTCTGCTGGCCGAAACACGCACTGGCGATGTACCGCTGGCAAAATACTTGAAGCGAACCGAGGTCGACTGGCCTCAGATCGTGGCCATCCTGCCAGAACTTGGCGAGCTAGACGCCGAAGTCGCTCGGCAAGTCTGTTTTGACACCAAGTACGAAGGCTACATCGCCCGTCAGGCAGTCGACGTGGCGCGACAACAGCGTCTGGCAGGCCGCAAGATCCCGGCTTGGCTCGACTACCAGAGCATCTCTCACCTGAGAGCCGAGGCACGCGAAAAACTCTCCCAAATTCAACCGGCCAATCTCGACCAAGCCGGTCGGATCAGTGGCATCACGCCTGCCGACATCAGCCTGTTAATGGTCCACCTGGAAGGCAAAACAACCGGCAACTCGCCCTCCAAGAATAAGGCTCCAGCCTCCGAATAGGCCTTTGAGAAGCTCTGGCTACAGGCGTCCGATTACTCGAGTGTCCCGCCGGCCCAAAAAAGCCATGACGTAAGGCCTTTTGCTGCGATGGTTTACCGCCGAAACATCGATATTGACTCCCGAAACAAGATGGCTATAATTCGGATCATCGGCAATTCGGGCAAACTTGAAGGAATGGTGAACTCCGTCGAGGTTCACAGATTTCGCGGGGTACAGAAGTTACGTATCCGGCGCACTATTGGCCGTGCTAAACGCCCTAGTCTGTTTGGGTCAAAGCATGGAGGGTTGGGTATCTTGGCAATTCGTAGTGGATGCGAGTCGCAGGGAGGCCCAGATTGAAATTGGCTTACCATCGGCTAAGGAGAGGGGTGGTTAGCGACCATGAAAACCGTATTTACAACTGGCGAAGCAGCGAAGATTTGCAAGGTCAGCCAGCAAACGATCATTCGTTGCTTTGACTCGGGGCAATTGAAGGGCTTTCGCGTTCCAGGGAGTCGGTTTCGCCGGATTCCACGCGATCAGCTCTTTGCGTTCATGCGCGACAATGGAATTCCGACCGATGCGCTCGAGAGCGGCAAGCGGAAGATTCTTGTTGTCGACGACGACGAAGAGCTGACCGAATTGATCGTCGACCACCTGAACGCCGATGGCCGTTTTGAGGTCAAAAGCGTCAATAATGGCTTCGATGCCGGCATGATGGTCAAGGACTATCGTCCCGATCTGATCGTGCTGGACGTGATGCTGCCAGACATCAATGGCAAAGAAGTTTGTCAACGCGTACGTAGCGATAGCTCGATGGACGATGTGCGGATCATTTGCATCTCCGGCATGGTTGAGCAAGACAAGGTCGCCGAATTGAAAGTTGCGGGAGCAAACGACTTTATGCAGAAGCCGTTTGAGGTCGACACGCTGGTCGATCGCATCTGCCAACTGCTCGACATTGAGGCCGTCCAGGCGAATTAAGCAGCAGCCAGGGCAGGGGGGGGATGTAAGTTCCCCTGAGATTCGTCTAGCTCGTCGATTGTCTTCAGGAAATTCGCGCGTGTGCTGTTGTCGGCATTGCCAGGCGGCAGCACACGCGTTTTTTGCTTCTGATCTTCACCGCAGCACAGACCGTCATGCTATGCGTTGGCTCCCTCCGATCACGATTGGCGGCACAACGGTCCGCGTGCCCCTGGCCGCGCCAACCGCGAATTCCCTGTTGGAAGTGTTGCTTGCCCACGATGCCGATCAACAAACGGCCGCCCTCGAAAATCTTTTGACCCAAGATTCGGCCCTGCTCGTTTGGTCGCTCGGCCAAGCGGCTAGCCGACTGCGACGCGATTGGCGCACGACTCGCGATGTTGCCCAATGGCTTGCGCCGGTGCTGGTCAACAAGCTGGCGTCTCTTGACTCTCAGGCCTCGTCGCTCAGCGCCGACCAAGCAACGGCTGCCATTGATATTGCCGCCGCGTCGGTAGGGCTGTCTGAGCTGGCGGTTCGCCTCACCATCAGGCAACGATCGCTAGCGCCTGAGCAAGTGCGATTCGCGGCCCTGCTGCAATCGACGCGCCCTTGGCTGGCGCTCGCCAAGCCGGATTCCTTGGAACTGGACGACGCGGCCCTGCAGGCTTGGCTGCCCGAGTGCTGCCCTCTGCTGGAAACCCAAAACGAAACCACGCCCGACGATCCGTTGCTGGATTGCCTTGGCCAGGCTGTGTCGCTGCTAAGCGACCCAGAGGCGGTCTCGTCGAGCGCCGTTCGGGCAGCCAACCGCCAACGCCGGCAACTGGCCACGCGTTGGAAATCTCAGGATTCCGAATCGCTCGAGCATTTACTCTCGCTGGTGGCTCAACTCGTTCGACTGGATGCCTTGGAACACCGGTTTGCTGAGACGCTCGAACGCGAGAAGATCGAATCGCTGCGTCAATTGGCCTATGGCGCCGGGCACGAGATCAATAACCCGTTGGCCAACATCTCGGCTCGCGCCCAAACCTTGTTGAAAGGCGAAACCAATCCCGAACGGCGACGGCGCTTGGCGGCAATCAATGCCCAGGCGTTCCGCGCCCATGAAATGATTGCCGACCTGATGCTCTTTGCCCGGCCGCCGAAACTTGGCATCGAAGCCTTTGATCTCATCCCCTGGCTCGGAGCCTTGGTCGAAGAGCTGGCCCCTGAGGCCGAGCGTCAGGAAACCCAGTTGCTCATCGGCACAAAACTTTCGTCGGCCACCTTGCATGCCGATCCGGTCCAATTGGCGGTCGCAGTCAGGGCTCTGTGCACCAATTCGCTAGAAGCCTTGGGCCGGGGAGGGCTCGTTCAGCTCGATGTCCACGACCTCTCTACTGCCAACGATCAACCGACGTTTGAGATCGTCGTGACCGACGATGGTCCAGGCATTGCGGCCGAGGTTCGCCGGCATCTTTTTGATCCTTTTTATTCTGGTCGCGAAGCGGGGCGCGGCCTGGGCTTCGGGCTTTCCAAATGCTGGCAGATCGTGACCCAACATGGCGGAACGATCGACGTGGAAAGCCCGTCCACCGGCGGCGCGATTTTTCGGCTGCGAATCCCTTCTGGCCAGGAGAACCGCGAAATCGTCAATTCGGCCAAAACAGCGGCCGGCGGCCGCTCGCGAAACGACTAGAGTTTTAGGCTGTTCCAAAACTTGACCATGGAAGAAAGCGCACTACGATGAAACATTATCGACAAGCGATCGTGATCGGGGCCATCATCATCGCCGGGCTATGGCTGCTGAGCGTCAACGAATCGCCACCGAACCAGAACCGTCTCGCAGAGCAGCATGAGGAAACGATGTCAGAATCTGAAATCCCCAATGACCTGAACGCCGAGGGCTTGGTGCCGTTGCCGAAGACGGACGCCGAGTGGAAAGCCCGCTTGACGGCTGAGCAGTATCACGTCACGCGCCAGCAAGGCACCGAACGCGCATATACTGGGGCCTACTGGGAGACCAAAACGCCTGGCTTGTATCGGTGCCGGTGTTGCTGGCAACCGTTGTTTCGCTCGACCGCTAAATACAAGTCGGGGACCGGTTGGCCCAGCTTTTGGGAGCCGGTTGCCGAAGACGCGGTCGCCACCAGGGTTGACCGCAAGCTGTTGTTTTCGGTTCGCACCGAGGTCATCTGCCGTCGGTGCGAAGCCCATCTTGGCCATGTGTTTGAAGACGGGCCTGAACCGACCGGCTTGCGCTACTGCATGAACTCGGCCTCGCTTTATCTCCAGCCGGAAGCGGACGAGTAGACCAGACAATGCTAGGGAAAAATCGGCGACCGGTGGTCGCTCGCGAAACAGAGAAAACTGCCCGTTTCGCGAGCGACCACCGGGCGCTGATTTTTGAATGCTAGCACCAGGGAAGTTCGTATAGCGCAAACCTTTTTCGTACGTCGACTGGTCTTGCCCTGCGCCAGGCGATGGCATAAGTTTGGTATTCCGCCAATCAATCCGGCGGCGCGTGTCATGGATGACCGAGCAAATTCGTAGCGAGCCAACCGAATGAAGCTTTCTGCGCAGGTGCGGGTTGTACCCATGGAAGGGTACGACC
>JANQPJ010000151.1 GCA_028289525.1 Pirellulales bacterium | reverse complement strand
AGTGTTTCGCGAGCGGCCGCCGGCCGCTGTTTTTTCGAAAAAACGACGTTGCAGCCCCCTTCTTTTCTAGTCGAGGCACTTGGCGGGCTCACCCGTGGGGTTTTATGATGCGGGAATGGAGACTGAATTTATAGCACGCCAATCCCTTACCCAATTGGCCGCTGGCCCGATGGCCGATTATCAGCTGGCTAGGCTGAACGACCTGCTGGCCACGGTCCAACAGGCCAATCCGTTTTATGCCCGCAAACTGCAAGGGCAGGCGTTGCCGCTGGTGCGGCTCGACCAGTTGCGAGAGTTACCCTTTACGACCAAATCCGAATTGTCGGCCGGAGCGATTCCCAACGGCCAAGCGTTTTACGCCGCGAACCGAACGTTTGATCTCGATCGTTACGTCCGGTTCCATCAAACCTCAGGCACCCAGGGACGCCCGTTGGCGGTGCTCGACACGGCCGACGACTGGCGCTGGTGGATCGACACCTGGCAGTATGTGCTCGACGCAGCCGAGGTAACCGCCCAGGATCGGGCTTTGTTGGCTTTTTCGTTCGGACCGTTCATTGGCTTTTGGAGTGCCCATGACGCCTTGATGGCACGCGGAACCCTGATCGTGCCTTGTGGCGGACTATCCACCCGAGGGCGGCTAGAGATGATCGAGACAAGCCGGGCCACGGTGGTGTTTTGTACGCCGACCTATGCCTTGCGAATGGCCGAAGCGGCCGACGAGTCGGGAATTTCGCTGCGTGCATCGTCGGTCGAACGCTTGGTGGTGGCGGGCGAGCCTGGCGGTTCGCTGCCAGCGGTGCGCCAGCGGATCGAGTCGGCCTGGGGGGCCAGGGTCATTGACCACAGCGGCGCCACGGAGGTTGGCCCCTGGGGATTTGGCGATCGAGAAGGCCGTGGGCTGAGAGTGATTGAAAGCGAGTTTATCGCCGAATTGCTGGCACCCGGAACCAGTCAACCAGCGCCGCCAGGCTCGGTGGCCGAGTTGGTGCTCACCAGCCTGGGTCGAGTTGGCGCGCCGGTGATTCGCTATCGGACAGGCGACCTGGTGCGGGCATCGCGGCCGACTTCGGGGACGTGCCGGTTTCTGTTTTTGGAAGGGGGAATCCTGGGCCGGACTGACGACATGCTGGTGATTCGCGGCGTGAACGTGTTTCCTAGTTCAATCGAGGCAATTTTGCGTGAGTTTCCCAGCGTGGCCGAATTCCGCATGACCGCCAGCCGCCAGGGGTCGCTTGACCAACTAGCGATTGAAGTGGAAGATGCCGAAGGTCAACCAGAAAGAGTTGCTCAGCAGCTGGAACGACGGCTCGGCCTGCGAATCGATGTACGCACGGTCCCCATGGGCAGTCTGCCGCGGTTCGAGGCCAAATCGCGCCGGTTTGTTGATCGCCGGAAGAACGTGAACGAGGGATAAATCGGGAAACAGCGAGACGCTTTCAGAAAGCTGCTATGACCTTGCGACCAACTGACATTGCCGTTTATAGCCCTGCAGAAGTGGATATCGTTTGGAGCGACGGCCAACGTCGCCGCTACACGATTGGCGAACTTCGCGAGCATTGCCCGTGCGCCAGTTGTCGCGAGAAACGCAAAGCAGCCCCTCCGCCAACTGGCGCGTTGCCGGTTCTCTCGCTCGAAGAGGCGCAACCACTCAAACTGCTCGGCATGCAGCCAGTCGGACAGTATGCCTATTCGGTCGAATTTAGCGACGGCCACGACACGGGAATTTTTACGTTTGAGTTTTTGCGCGAGTTGGGGCAGGCGGTGGAATAGCGCTGTGAGGAGAGTTTGCGCAGGGTTCCCAGCGACGAAGTCTCGTCGCGGCTAGGGATCAATCTGACAGCCACTTTTACTGCGATTCGCCTCCGAGGGCTTCGAGCCCCTGTTGCTGCAAGGGGTTTAGCTCGCCGAGTCCTGCGTCGTTCGATTCTTTTTGTTCTTCTTTTTTGAACAGCGATTCGCGATCGAGTTGGATTTTCTTGTACACGTCGTCGGCCACCACGTAGTACCAATCGGCAAACCGGTCGTTTAGTTCCTTGACGCGGTCTTGGGCCTTTTTGAGCGCCTCGTCGTATTTCTTTTGGGCAGCCTCGTTCTCGGCTTGGATTTTCTTCCGCTCGGCATCCTGCCCGTCTTCAGGTTGCTCGTCGGTCCCTTCTTCTTGCCCTGACGCCGGCTTTTCCTCGGCTTCGCCCTCGTCGCCAGACTCGTCGGTAGTCGCTTCCGGTTCGGATTCGGAAGTCTCGGTCTGCTCTTCGCCAGTCGCGGTCGGCTGTTCGGCTTCCTCGGCCGAGGTCTCCGGCGGCAACTCTTTCAACTCGGGTTTTTCCAACAGGTCTTCGTTCACCCTGGCAGAGACGAACATATAACGGCTAATTCCGCTTGCCTTCTCGTCGCCCTCTTTGCCAGACTCCTGTTTACTGGAATCGGTCACCAGCAACGTGCCAAACCGCAACACATACTCGACGCCGTCTTTCATGCCACAGATGGTTTCGCCTTCGGCCGAGACCAGTTCGACGCCCTTTTCGGCCGCCACCGGCGTAAAGCCGCGCTGAGCTAGGTTTTGGAGAGTTTCCCGGCTGTTCATAAAATCTTTTTCAGCTCGCAAGTCGGCGCTCAAACCTTCCGGCTTGCGTTCGACATCGACAATTTTCAAATCGTCGAGCGCGTTTTTCAGGTCTTCCAGCTTCGTGTCGTCTAGCTCGCTGCCTGCTTCCGCTTCGACGGTTTGCAGCTTACCGGTGGCTTTGTCCTGCTCTTGAAGACTCACCACCTGCCACTTGGAATCCTTCGAATCGTAACGCAATTCGGCCGAACTACCCGGCGTACGCACCGGAACCGCTTGGCCTTGAGCCAGAGCCAGTTGCACGTTATCGCGGGTTAACGCCACGCGGCGAACATCGAGCGGATTGATGCCGAGCAGATCCTTTTCGATCCAGCTACCGAATTCGGTCTTCAGCGCACTTGGGTCAAGTTTGACGACGTAGACGGGGTCTTTGTCGGCTTCACGCACGTAACGCTGGCCCTCTTGCCCTTTGACTTCCTTCCCGATAATTAGATCAACCAGCGTCTCTTCTTGGTCGTCGCGCATCGTGACGTGGGTACCAACCCCGGTGCTGCCAACCGACAAGGTTTTGAGATCAGGGGCCACGACGCCATACGTTTCATGATCGCCAGCGTTGGTCGTCGGTATGCCGAGAATCTTGAGGTTCATCACGCTGGTGGCCGCTTGGGCCATTTGCTCTTTGGCATCGGCCGGATAGTTCTGGTGCGAGGGGATCACCCAACTGCCGTCGACCTGGGCTACTTCGAACGGGCGAACGGCTGACTTGTCTTCGAGAAACTCGACCACCTTGAGCCGTGTGGCGCGGAGCGGATCGTCGATCGCATTGAGTGTGGTCCCTTCCAGCGAGGTGGGATCGTCGGGAGCAATCTGAGGCCGAGAGGCCACGGCCACAATCACCGCCACTAGAGCGACGCCGACAAAAGCAAAAGTTTTGGTCAGTTCGTTCATCGACCCGAAACTCCGTGATAGACTTTTATGTTCAAAATCAGTTTTCCAACACCACCCACCGCGCCAGCGCGTCAAATTCTAAATTCCAAATCAGAAATCAGGAATCCTACCGTAGTCGGCTGCTAGAGACGCCTTCGCGTTCCTGTTGGCGACGATGGAAAAAGACGAACAGGCCAACCAGCAGCGGCGGAATCGGCGGAATTACCACGGCCCAAAACTTGTAGCTGTCTTGCACCTTTTGGATCTCGAGGGTTAAATCTCGCTCGATCTTTTTGATCTCACGATCCCGCTTCCGCTTGAGTTGAGCCACTCGGGCATCAAGCCGCTGTTGGCCGTCGCGACGCGCGATGGCTGCCTGAATCTGCTTGTCGCGGGGATTCAAATCCTCGCGCTTCTCGATCTTCGCAATCTGCTCGTCGAACTTTTGCTGTTCTTCGTCTCGGGCTGACGCAAATTCGCGGTTAAACCGTTCGCGACGCTCACTCGCTCGGCTACGAGCATCCTCGGTACGCAGCTCGACCTTTTCCAACGTTCGGTGTGGACGGCGCCGCTTACGGATTTCGACAAACCGATCGTCGTCGGCCAGCACATCGAGCGTGTTGAGCACGAACGTCACGTTGTCAAAATTCCATTGAATCTCGTCTTCCTCTTCCATGCCACGGCTACGCAAGGCGAAGAAGGCGTCGAATAAACAATCGATGTCGGCTACCAACACTACATTGATTTCCGGCTCTTTCGTTTCCGTCGGCTCGGACTTCTCCGTCGATTCCACAGCCGGCTCGCCGGTGGTCGTGGTGGTGCTTTCCGTCGCGTCGGCCTCGCTGGCCTTGGTCGAGTCGGTGGCCGATGCTTGTTCTGGTTTTGTGGCCCCATCGGCGTCTGCCTCGGCTTTGGCTTTGGGCAGCCGTCCGCGAATGTGGGCGGCCAGCACATATTGCTCCTGGGTCAGGTCGCGAGCAAAGGCCAATTGTTGCCGGCCACCTGGAGTGGCCCGATTGGCCGACATCACGGTCGGCACATCAACCGTTCCGGTTCGCGAACCGGTTTGGGCCAATTCGGTAAAATCAAGCTTCGACCGATTCAGCTTGCGCCACGAGCCTGGATAGACAAACAACACCTGTTGGAGCCGCGAACTGATCGGCGCGGTAGCGTTGAACGGAGTTTCCGCCCCACTGCCGGCATCGACAAACACCCATTCCGGGTCGATGAATTCGCTCGCCTTGGGATACGGGTTATAGTCTTGCCACACGATGCTCTCGCCGTCGCCGATCATGTCGACGCCCAACAAATCCCACAGTTGGTGAATGTCGCCTTTCGGCTGCTGGGGAGGCTGGCGACCGAACATCATCGGATTGGGCTGCTGAGGGCGACGCGGTTGGGTCGTGCCAGAGACGCCGCTAAAGAAGGCCGGCAACGGGTCTTCAAAAACCGCCGTCGGCTGACCGCTCCGAATCGCGTCGATCAGGTGATTCATCTGTTGAGGGTTCAGCGACGAGGGCTGCACGGCCAGCAGGGCATCGTATCGTCGCGTGATCGGCGAACTCGCATCGACCTCGACCACATCATATTGCTTTTCCAACTCGCCAATGATCATCTGGTTTTGCGAGCTAGACATCGTCTGCATGTTAAAACGGCCATAAAGCGGCGCGTCGGTCTTCAAGATCCCGATCGTCTTTCGCTCTTGTTGGGCCACCGTGCAGATCGAACGGACCAGTTCATACTCGACTGGAATTCCCTTGTCGACAAACGGCAACACCACCTTGTCCAGACCGCTGGTGAACGCCGTGGCCAAATAGATCTCTTCCTCGGTCCGCGCTCCGCGGCTGGTCGAGAGCACTCGTTGGGGCGTGATGCCATATTTCTGCTCGGCCAGACTGGCCTCTTCGCTAAACGGCTCGATGCTGTGAATCGTTACCTGAATCTTTTCGCCGCCTAGGGCCTTGAACTCCTCGAGCGTCGAGAGCAAGTTCAAACGTTGCTGGACATACTCCCGGGGAACATGCGGACTGATATAGGCCTCGATCTTGATGGGGTGCTTCGCGTCCAGTTCGCGAATTTGCTTTTTGGTATGCGGCGAGAGCGAGCTGAGTCGTTCGCTGGTGATGTCGGGCCGAATCCAATCGTGATGGCCGAAAAACGAAATCGCGGCCACGGCCACTGCCGTCAGCGACAGTCCACGCACGATAAAATGCCCCAACATCGGCCGGCCATCACGACCGCCGACCCAATGCCGGCGACCGATCAGCACTACCGCCAAGTAGAGCATGACCACGGTGATCGCGACAAAATAGACGGTGCTCGACAGACTGAGCACGCCGCGGGTGAAATCTCGCACTTGCTCGGAAAGCGTCAGTCGGCGAACCCAATCGAGCAGCACCGGTTGCTTGACGAGCGTTTCCAGGTAAGCCGAAAAAGCCAGCGGGGCACAAAAAATTGCGCCTAAAATAAAGCCGACCGTCAGGTTACTCGTCAAAAACGAAGCGACCATCCCGGTGGCCAACATCGCCATGCCAACCATCCAGTAGCCAACGTAAGTGCCGATAAACAGCCCGAAATCAGGCCGGCCCAAAGTGGACAACACACAATAGTTGGCCACCATCGAAAAGCCGAGTGAAACGCTAAAAATCGCCAGCGCCGCACAAAACTTGCCCAACACCACATCGAGGTCGGAAGCCGGAATCGTGAGCAGCAGTTCGTCGGTTCCTTGGCGGCGTTCCTCGGCCCAAACGCTCATCGTGATCGCCGGAATAAAGACCAACATCACAAACGGTAGATAGGCGTTCAACTGGTCGAGATTGGCCAAATTCGAGTTGAAAAATTCGCTCGGCCAGAAGGCACACAACGAATTGAGCACCACGAACACCACGATAAAGACGTAGCCGGTCGGGTTGGAGAAATAGCTGACAAAATTGCGCTGAAAGATCGCGCTGAAGACATTGCAGTTCATCATCTCATTCCAGTCCGTTTTTTTCAGCGACGCGCCGTGCGCGCGGCTAGTTCTGTGCAAATTTGAGCGAGCATCAAGCGGTCAGCTCGTGAAACTGCTCATCAAGCGACTTGCCGTCGGCGGCCAACGCCTCGGCCGTGCCGTCATAGACCAGCCGGCCTTCGTTGATGAACAACACGCGCGAGCACATCGCGTCGACTTCCTGCAGAATGTGGGTAGAAAGCAAAATCGTTTTGCTTTCGCCAAGCTGACGAATCGTATCGCGGACCCCGCGAATTTGATTGGGATCGAGCCCTGCGGTCGGCTCATCGAGAATCAACACGTCAGGCTCGTGCAACAACGCCTGAGCCATGCCAACCCGTTGGCGATAGCCTTTGGAAAGCTTCCCAACGGCCTTGCCGATCACCGACTCCAAGTGACACAGCTCAATCACATAATCGAGCCGATCCTGTTTCTCGGCCGGGGTCAGCCCTCGAGCGTCGGCGAAAAAATTGAGCAGGCTGCGCGGCGTCATGTCGGCATACAGCGGACCGTTCTCCGGCAGATAGCCGAGCCGTTTGGCCCCGGCCAGCCGATCGGTCGCCATGTTATGGCCGGCAATCTTGGCCACGCCAGCCGAAGGGGCCAGATAGCCGGTCAACAGCTTCATCGTGGTGCTCTTGCCGGCCCCATTCGGACCGAGAAAAGCAACCACCTCACCCTGGTTCACCTGGAACGACACGTCCCTGGTGGCGGCGAAGTCGCCATAAAATTTCGAGAGGCCAATCGCCTCGATCATCGGCTGGGGCGTCTGGTCGTCCGTCATCGAGGAACACCTCACTCGAATTTCAAAAGGTTGAACAACGAAAACAATTCAGTGCACTCGGCATATGGCATCTTGAAAGACCACCGCCAATTTGGCCGGTGGCGACCATCTGGTCCTGGGTGGGGGCGCGGTGCGCCACGGACCGGTCAACTCCGGATTGCAAGAACGCCCTAGAAGGTAATGCTTACCGGCATTCTCTGTCCAGACCTACGTCGCAGGGGGAGAAACGGATCGCAAAAAATTTTGGGAAAGAGCAAGACAGCACTCCAGAGGGGGTTCCCAGCGACGAAGTCTCCAGCGCGGCTATTTTCAGCGAGCAAATCGGGAGACTCCGAATGTGCAAAACAAGCTCGAAATACGATTGATCCCTAGCCGCGCTGGAGACTTCGTCGCCGGGAACCCTGTTACAGAACCACCCCCAGCCCATCATCGCCACGTCGCACGCGAAAATGGCGGCGCAAGTGGTCATCGGCCTCGGGAAAATCGGCGCGTGCATGAACCCCTCGGCTCTCCTCGCGCCGCAAGGCGGCCCCGATAATCAGCCTGGAAACAATTAGCATATTTTGCAGTTCCCAGCCGCTGGGATCGGAGAATTGGCTGGCCAACACATAGTCGCACCAACGGTCGACCGTTTCGGCCGCATCAGCCAGCCGGGGACCGTTGCGCCGGACGCCGGCTGCTCGCCACATTAGGCTTTTGAGCGAGTTGGAAATGTCGGCCAGATCGAGCGGTTCGCTAGGCGCTTCGATTTCGCTCCAGTTTTCCAGCGCCGCCGGGCGGAACTCGTCCGCTTGAGTAAGAGCCACGTCCGAAGCCCCCTGGCCTGCTCGGGCACCATAGACCAAGCCTTCGAGCAAACTGTTCGAGGCCAAGCGATTCGCCCCATGCAGGCCGGTCGAGGTCACCTCGCCGGCGGCCCAAAGCCCTGGCAGCGTGGTGCGGCTCTGCTCGTCGACCGAGACGCCGCCAATCATGTAGTGGGCTCCTGGACGAACCGGAATTCGATCGGTCGCGATATCGAGCCCAAACTTGGCACAGACTTTGGCGATGCCAGGAAAACGTCGCCGCACATGGTCGGCATCCAAATGGCTCATGTCGAGAAATACGTTTCCCTTGTGTGTCTTATCCATTTGGGCCACGGTCGCCTGACTGACGATGTCGCGCGGCGCCAGTTCAGCCCGCTCGTCGTAGTCCGGCATAAAACGATATCCCGTGTGGTCGACTAGATGGGCTCCTTCGCCACGTAGGGCTTCGGTAATCAAACTCCGGCTACTGCCTGCGATGTAAAGCACCGTGGGATGGAACTGGACAAACTCCATGTCGGCCAGTTCGGCGCCAGCCCGATAGGCAATCGCATGACCATCGCCAGTGGCCACGCGGGGGTTGGTTGTTTCGCGATAAACCTGTCCGGCGCCGCCCGTGCAGAGGATCGTCTGTTTAGCCCAAACCAGAGTTTTGCCGTGTCGATGGTTCCAGACCAACGCCCCACGGCAAGCACCCTCATGCGTCAACAGGTCGATCGTGATCGTGTCTTCCCAAATGTCGAGCGACTCGGAGCCACGCGCGTGGGCGATGATAGCCCGCATCACTTCGCGTCCGGTGGCATCGCCCAAGGCATGTACGATGCGATGATGGCTGTGCCCGCCTTCGCGGCCTAAGCATAGGTCGCCCTCTTGGCGATCGAAGTTGGTGCCCCAGGTAATCAGCTCCTCAATCCGCTCTGGTGCCTCGCGCACAACCTGCTGGACGACTTCCTCGTCGCACAGATTGCCGCCGGCGGCGATCGTGTCGGCCGCATGATGCTCGAACCGATCGTTGGGGTCGAGAACGCCAGCGATGCCGCCTTGGGCATAGTTACTGTTGGACTGTTCAACCCGATCCTTCGTGACCACCACGACCGACAAATCGGGATGGGCGGCAATCGCGGCCCGAATGCCGGCGATTCCCCCCCCGATGATCAGCAAATCGGTGAAGAAGTGGGGCTGACGCTTAGGATGAAAGGGCGCTAAGTAGCGAGGGACGTGGAAGCTTGCCATGCGTGGGGAGTCTGTTGGGTTGGGGGAATCAATGACTGGGAAAAACAGCGGCCGGTGGCCGCTCGCGAAACAGTCG
>JANQPJ010000146.1 GCA_028289525.1 Pirellulales bacterium | reverse complement strand
TGGTGAGATTTGACAGCCTACTAAGCGCGACGCGTAAGCGAGGTATTTCTGGCTGTTTTCCTCGCTTACGCGTCGGGTTACTAAGTCCTTAAAAACTTGTTAGTTTGAAAAACTGATCGGCCCTGGTCGCAGGGCCGCTTGACAAACTCTAACGGTTATAGAGACCTTCTAGCCACGAAGGGATAGAGAAAACGAATGTTTGCCTACAAGTCGATGACTAGCGTAGTAAGCGGCAACCCCCTTGTTTCTCGGCAATTTGTTCGAAAACCTCAAAAAAACTCAAAGGCATTTATCAATGCGGAGCCTTGCCATCATGTGGCTGCAAGCCTGGTTCGTTGTTCTCCTCTTGTGTCTCCCGACCGTAACCCGAGGAGACGATTGCCTGTGCCAGTCGTGCTGTGCGACCGATGACGAGGGTTGTTGCGCGTGCTGCCATGACGATGACCATGGTCATCGCCACTCGCGTGTCGACACGCATGCCCCGGCCCATTTGTTTGGCGACCACGTCCACCAGCAGGGCGAGTGGATGTTTGAATACAAATACATGAACATGTCGATGGATGGCAACCGGGCCGGGTCGTCGGGCGTGACCGACCAACAGGCACTCGATTTCATCGGCACCGTGCCGCCTGGCGTTCCCGGCGTGAGTGCTTATGGCGCAACCCCTACTCGCATGTCGATGGAAATGCACATGATGCACATCATGTATGGCTACAGCGACGACGTAACGCTGTACGTGATGCCGATGTGGGTAGTGAACACAATGGACCACATCCGCCGGCCAGGCACCCCGCCGTTCGTCAATCTGGGGCCAACCTTCCGTACCCATAATTCCGGCTTTGGCGACCTGCACTTTGGGGCCCTCTGGCAGGTGTACGAAAGCGACGTCGACGAAGTGATTGTCCACCTGGGCGCAAGTGCCCCGACCGGCGACATCGACGCCACCACCACGGCCCCCACCGGCACGCCATCGGAGCTTCCTTACCCGATGCGGTTAGGCAGCGGTACCTGGGATCTCCGGCCAGGGATCACCTATAAATATTACGCTGATCGCTGGAGTTTTGGCACCCAATTCCAAACCGACTTGCCGTTGGGGCGAAACGACTCGAACTATCGCGTTGGCAACCAGTATCGCCTGAACGCCTGGTTCGCCTACTTGCTCGACTGCGAAAAGCGTTGGGCGCTGACCTATCGGATTGAAGGCTTGTGGCAGAGCAACTACGTTGGGGCCGACCCGCAGCTGAACCCCAACCTCATCAGCACCGCCGACCCAGACAGTCGTGGCGGCGAGTTGCTCAACTTTGGCTATGGCGTGATGACCATGCTACCGGCCGGCGGACGATTGAGCTTTGAAATTGCCCATCGGGTCTACCAACGGGTAAGCGGCGTTCAACTCGAACGCGACTGGTCGCTGGCGACCAGCTATTCCAAGGCGTTTTAGAGCAAATTACCAAAATGCGTACCGGTGTTTCGTCGGAAAACCTCGGCGAAAACTAGGTCACGTCCGCTACGGTAAAAAGCAACTTGCTTTAGAGCGAGAGAGCAAGCATGTCCTTGATCGAGGAAGGAAGATTGCAAAGTTCGTATTCAGGAATTGCAGCGACCGGTGGTCGCTAGAGCAGCTTTCAGGTTTGTGTAGCGATGTTTCGTCGGGAAACATCAGAAAAACCAGAGTCACGACCGCTATAGTCCCGTGCAACTTGCACTAATTTTTCAAAAGTCGAGCCCCAGAGCTTTGCCCTGAGTGCAGAGTGTTCCCAAGCAGAGCTTGGGAACGAGAGAGATCAACTTTGCACTTTACCTGACTACATGCCAACAAAAGTAGGGCGGGAGGGACTCGAACCCCCGGCCAAGGAATTATGAGTTCCCTGCTCTAACCAACTGAGCTACCGCCCCGTGCTTATTTTATAGTGTTTTATGCAATTCCGGGTTCGTCGCCTCATCTGTTTGACACCCATTTTGACACCCGCTATGCTGTTTGGTAGTTGGAGCTGACACCCGACACCATCACTAGCAGAGCGGCACAATGCCTAAGTCTACATCGGCACGGCCCGCCGGAAAAGTCACTAAGCCTGGCCCAGATTTTCCCCTCTTTCCGCACGCTACCGGGCGATGGGCCAAGAAAGTACGCGGCAAGTTCGCGTATTTTGGCAAGACTGCCGACGACCCCACTGGACAAGCGGCGCTCGAGCTGTGGCTAGAGCAAAAGGATGACCTGCTGGCTGGCAGGGTGCCACGGTCTCAAAACGACGGCCTGACGCTGTGCGACTTGGTCAACCGATTCTTGACCGTCAAGGAACATCATCGCGACACAGGCGAAATCGCGGGCACCACGTTCTCCGACTACTACAACACCTGCGAGCGGCTGCTAGCTGCTGTCGGCAAGAATCGGCGGGTCGATGATTTGATGCCCGAGGACTTCGAGGCACTACGGGCCAAGATCGCTAGAAAGCGCGGTCCGGTCGGGATCGGGAACGAGATCACCAAGATTCGCGTGCTGTTCAACTACGCATACGAATCCGGGCTACTCGACAAGCCTGTGAGATACGGCCCGACGTTCAAGCGACCATCAAAAAAGGTGCTTCGGAAGGAACGTGCCAAGAAAGGGCAGCGGCTATTCGAGCCGAAGCAGATTCACGCATTGACTGACGCGGCCGGCGTGCAAATGAAGGCCATGATCCTGCTGGCCCTGAATTGCGGTTTCGGCAATGCGGACATCGGGCGTCTGCCTCTGTCAGCGATCAACCTAGGGCGCGGCTGGGTGGACTTCCCCAGGCCCAAGACCGGTGTAGAGCGCCGATGCAAGCTGTGGCCGGAGACGGTCAAGGCGATTCGTGAGGCCATCAAGGAACGTCCGGCACCTAAGACAGAGGAATCGGACGGCCTGCTTTTCGTGACCAAGTACGGGCAGAGCTGGTCGAAAGGGACACACGACAACCCAATCTCGAAAGAGTTCCGCAAGCTGACCGACAAAACGAAGGTGCATCGGCCTGGCCTGACGTTCTACGCACTACGCCACACGTTTGAGACGGTTGCTGGCGAGTCTCTCGACCAAGTTGCTGTCGATCACATCATGGGGCACATTCGCGACGATATGGCCAGTGTGTACCGGGAGAAGATCAGCGACAAGCGACTGAGTAGCGTGTCGGCACACGTTCGGAAATGGCTGTTCAAAAAGGTGAAAGCGAAGTAGAATCACGGTGTTGCCGGGCCACGGATTGATCCCCATGGCGGCCCTGGGTGTTGTTTGCGTTTCTCTATTCACGCGGCAACACCCAAGGCCGAACCGGTCAAGAATAGAGGAACTTCTGTGATGGACAAGCACGAATTGTTTCATCGACTTGGCGATAGCTGGGCCGCGATAAAACATGATTCAGTGACCGAAGCAGAAGAAGATGCGATATACGGTCTGCTGTGGGAAGGAAAGATTAGCGCCCGATGCAAGCTGACCGTTTCTGACCCACGCGACGGCCAAACCGTTTCGGCAATCGCCCAACTGCGCGGCAAATACGAAGGCGATGATCTTGCTGGTGATGTTCTGCGCGAGTTGAATCGACTTGACGGAAGGGGAATTCTTCCCGGCCAATGGCGCGACAACCAGGGCAAGACAAACCGTTGGTTGTCTATTGGAATTGATTTTTTGGCAATTCGCAAAACGTCTTTCGATAGCGACTTCTCGTTGCTGCTGGAATCCTTGGAACCGGCGGCTATCGCTGTGAGCGAAGATACCACGACGTGGCCCAATCTGACCAAGGCGGCAAATGACCGTGATATCTCAAAAGGTACAGTTAGTCGGTGGGTCAGTGCCGGGCTTGTGAACGCCCGGAAGGTTGGTCAAGAGTTGAGAATCGACTGTAATAGTCTCGACAAGTACCTCGAAGAAAACCCTTCCGACCAGCGCGGCCGAAAATAGGTCCGCGAAGTGTTGCGCAACCGTTGCGCGCGAAAAAAACTTTCTTGCCCTAGCCGGTCGTTTGTGCTCATTCCGCTAGAAAAAAAGTTGCGCAACCGTTGCGCTGCTGCGCGCCCGGCGTAACCTCCAGCCAGACGATTCACTGGTTTTCGGAGGTTTTCCATGGCCACTCAAGCGGAGCCACTCACGCCCCCCGAGTTCGCACGACGTTATCGCATCTCAGCCGAAAAGGTCATCGGACTAATCTTGACCGGCGAACTAGGCGCTATCGACGTTCGCAGCACCGGGGCGACCCGTCCGCGCTGGCGCATTCTTCCCGAGCACATTGAGGCATTCGAGCGGCGGCGCGCTGCTGTTCCGCCGCCGCCGAAGCGGCGGAAGCGGCGACAGTCGGTAGCGGGCGTGAAGCAGTACTTCTAAGGTTCTTTTGATTGCGGACGAAATGATCGACACAAAAAATGAAATCCTCGATCGTCAGCCGCCGGCCGACCTGGACGCGGAAGCTGGTGTGCTTTGCTCATTGCTTGGCTGGCCGGAACGCTTGCAAGAAGTGGCTAGCGTCCTGTCGCCGCGCGACTTTTATGATGAGGCAAACGCGTCTCTCTTCCGCGTGATGGTCGATTTTGATCGCGAAGGCAAGCCGATCAACGACGCGACGCTCTTGCTTCAGAAGCTGGTCGGTAAGCCTGGTTGGCCAGACCGTGATTCGGTGGTCGCGAGCATCGCGAGGCTTACCAATCTATCGCCAACAGGCACAAACGCCTCTTTGTATGCTGATCGCGTCCGCGAGACAGCCCGAAAAAGACGGCTCTTGCAAGTAGCCGAGTCGACGCTTCAGGCCGCCCACAATGGGCAAAATCCCGATGACATTTTGGTCGATCTGCGAGCCGACATCGAAACGCTCGACGGCGACAACACGCATGCCGAAGCCAAACCGGTCGGGCTGTCTGATTTGGTTGCCGACAACCCGCGCCTTGCCGAGCCAGTGATTGACGGTCTTCTCCGTAAAGGCGAGACGGCCAACATCATCGCCGCGCCGAAAGTGGGGAAGAGCTGGCTTTCTTACGGCCTGGCTTTGTCGGTCGCAACGGGCGATGAGTGGCTTGGACAATTCCCATGTGGCCAAGGCCGCGTGCTCGTCATCGACAACGAGTTGCACCCCAGCACGTTGGCCAAGAGGCTACCGGATGTTGCACAGGCGTTATCGCTGCGAACGGAGCAATACTTTAGCCAGATAGACTTACTGTCACTCCGTGGTCGCCTGACGGACTTGCACGGCATCGCTAAGTCGCTTCAGCGAGTCCCGCCCGGAGAGTACAAGCTGGTCATTCTGGATGCTTGGTATCGAGCCGTTCCCGATGGAGTTTCCGAGAACGACAACGCGGGCGTGGCCGGTCTCTACAACTTGGTCGACCGTATCGCCGGGCGGCTGCAATGTGCCTGGGTCAATGTCCATCACGCCAGCAAGGGCAGTCAGTCAGAGAAAGCCGTTACCGATGTTGGAGCTGGAGCCGGCAGTCAGAGCCGAGCCGCTGATGCCCACATTGTCCTGCGACCCCATGAAGAGGAAGGCGCGGTCGTGATGGAAGCCGCCGTGCGGTCCTTTCCGCCCATCGAGCCACTGCCGCTCCGATGGACATTTCCCGTCTGGCAGCCTGATGACTGTCTCGATGCCAGCAAGCTAAAGGGCCGTGGCACCCGCCAGGAAGAGCGTCAGGCCCAAAGAGACAAGGAAGGCATGGTGGCAATCCTTGGAGAGCTGAGAAAGGGTACCGGAAGCTCCCGAGACCTGCAAGGCCGCACGGGCCTGTCCCGGCCACGGGGGTGCAGCCTGCGGTTTGCGCAGTGGGGCTGTTTGGTGTAGAAGTAGTCACAGGAATTGACCTCAGGTGAGGCGTTTCAGCTTGAAACTGGAGAAA
>JANQPJ010000136.1 GCA_028289525.1 Pirellulales bacterium | reverse complement strand
AGCGACCGGTGGTCGCTCGCGAAACAGCGAGGTTTTCCTGTTTCGCGAGCGGTCACCGACCGCTGTTTTTATAGAACCGTTGACTTTGCAATCCTCCTGCTAATACGACAGAGTTTTTTGACAACGCTCGAATCTTCCGACTATATTTGAGCCACTCCCCCTGTGTCCCCCCCCGCCAAGCCCGCCCCCATGAAGAGGCAAAGATGAAGCGCCCAACCCCGTGCCTGTGGTTCTTGCTGCTGGCCTGGTGCCTGCTGGTCAGCGGTGCCGCAGCAACCGAAACGCTGCAACCGATCTTCAACGGCACCAACCTGCAAGGCTGGAAAATCATCTCCCAGCCAACCCCGCCCAACCTCTCCAAGGAATCGTTGGTCACCGTACACGACGGGGTCATGCACATGTACCAAGACGTGCCGGCTGGCCATCGAGTCCCGTTTGGCGTGGTGCTAAGCGAGCGGAGCTATGCGCGGTTTCAGATTACGTTCGAGTATCGCTGGCTGGAGAAACGGTTCGCCCCGCGGGCGAACATGCTCCGCGACGGAGGTTTTCTCTATCATTGCTATCGAACCCATGAAATCTGGCCCGATTGCGTGGAGTGTCAGGTACAGGAAGGCGACACTGGCGACATTGTGTTGCTCAACAGCCGGGCCAAGGTTTTTCTGAATCCACGGCCAGACACGGCCCCGGAAGGGCAGGGGGAGCCAGGCTTGCTGCCTGAGCTGGGCGGTGTCGCCTTGACTAGTTCGAAGCGAAACTTCTACGTCGGCCGGCTGCCAGAAGTCGACCGCTTGCAAGGCTGGAACACGGTCGAGGTCATCGTCCACGGGAGCGACTACGCCTTGCACAAGGTGAACGGCCAACTGGTCGCCCGACTGTACGACATGAAGACGCCCGCAGGCGAGCCGCTGGGCGAGGGGCCCATTGCCTTTCAATTTGAAGCCGCCGAACTGCAATATCGCCGGATCATGCTCCGCGAGTTGCCCGAACCGTTGCGACCAGAGGAACGCCACTTGAGTTTTCAGGCAAACGCCGACGGGACGTTCGAGCCGGTTCAAGTGACGATCACCAACCCGGCCAAGGTGGCGATCGGTTTTTCCGTTCAAACGCTCGGGGCTCATCCCCAGGCATTTCAGGCAACGTCCGCCGAGCTCGCGCAACTTGGTCCCGGCGAGTCGACCACCATCACGGTCGCCTTCTCGCCGACCAGCCAAGCAGTGACCGACTATGCGGCCGGTCTGCAAATCGGCGACGAAGCGACGGGGTGTTTTCTCACGTTACGCGGCAAGCAAGAGTAACTCTCTATACTCTAAAAGTCATCCGTGTTTCATCCGTGAGAATCCGTGGCTAAAATACTTTCGACTTAGCGCTGTAGTACTAGAGCAGATTACCAAAATACGCATCGTTGTTTCGTCGGAAAATCTCGGCAAAAACTAGGTCGCGTCCGCTACGGTAAAAAGCAACTTGCTTTAGCCCCGAAGGTTCGATCACTTCAAGTCGTAATTTGCGGTGTGGTCACCGGTCGCTTCGATTTCGATGCGAGTTTCCGAATTGGCGTTGAATTTCGCAGGCAAGAAGTCTTCGCGCAACCCTGGCGGGTCATATTTGCTCAGACGCTCGGCTGGGATCAGACGCGACGCCCGGATGCGCACAATTTTCTCGCCGGGAGAGACCTCGGCCAGGTAGCTTCCATTCGTGATCACAGCGCCGTCCGGAGACACTCGAGGATCGGTCGGGTCAAAGCTGATTTCACCTTGTTCAATCGGCTGACCTTGATAGCTCACCGTACCGCTGACGGTTACTTTGGTCGTGTCACACCCGAGCAGCATAACACCGGCGACAAGGAGCGTCATGACTCGCTTGCACGACATTCTATGGAATTTCTGCAATGTCTTCGCCCCCATCACGGCTGCCGAGCGCCCGATAGACGCTAACATCAACCTGGTTGTTGATAAAACGCACCGACGCGTCGGCGAGCGTGGCAACAACGCCCCCGGGGTGACGGCTACGCGCCGAGACCACCACATTGGTGCCAGTCCGAACACAGGGGGCCTCTTCTGTGCTGTTACAGAAGTTATGCCGGTCTGGTTGTGAAGTGTTCGGCGGATAGAGCGTGCTGACGAGTGCTCCGGCATGGCGAACATTGTGATACCGGCCGCGAATGTCTTCAACGAATGACCCGACAGGACCATCGGGCGCAAGAATAATTTCGCTCGAAAGCAGCGTATTGGAGAGTCCATCGGTAACGTGCGCAAAGCGAACTGCCGAGGCCACATGGAACAGTCCGTTCAGATTCGTGCTGCCGAGACGTCCGCCAGGGTTGAAAAAACCGTTGCCGCCGTTGAGCACGTAACTGCCGTGAAAGCCCTGCTGGTTTGTTGCGCCCGACCCGTTTTTGGTCTTGGATCTCCACTCTAAAGGGCAAAGGAAAGTCGGCACGATCGTTTCCTTCTCCGGCAAGCTGGTGTAGGAGAATACTCCACCGCCGTGTGTCTCGTAGTGTGCTTGTTGAATCGCGTAGAGCGCTTCCTGCTCGACGAATGGCAACACATGATGAAACCAGCTATAGCGAACCCAGCCGTCAGGTGCGTGGGCGTCGATATAGACATGCTGTCCAGGCGGGAAATGTTCGTTCGTTTGATGATAGCCTTGCAAACCGACTGCGATTTGTCGCTGGTTGTTTTGGCACTCGGTCCGCCGTGCCGCCTCGCGAGCCGCTTGCACCGCAGGCAGCAACAGCCCCACCAGGATGCCGATGATGGCGATCACGACCAGGAGTTCGATCAAGGTAAACGCGAGTTGAAGGTTGCGCGGACGCATGGGGAACCTGGGGAGTTAAATTCGAAATCCGAAGCACCAGAGTAAAATCCGAAACACGAAATTCGAAACAAATTCGAAATCTGAAATTCAAAGATCCAAAACACTGAATGCCTGTGCTCTTGTGCCCTAGCCGCGACGCAACGCGTCGCCGGACACGCGTGAACCAAGGAAAAAGCCACCGAGTTCACAGAGGACACCGAGGAGGTTTTGTTGCTTGTTGTCGATTGCTTGTACGTCTCTCAGATGCGTTACTCGGTCCGGCGATGTGTTACATCGCGGCTAGGAATCACGAGCACAGAGTTTACAACTCACAATTCTCTTTTCTGTTGCTTTGCACTGACACAAATAACCATCTTCTCTGTGTCCTCTGTGAACTCTGTGGCTTGATGTCTTGTTAGCAGCGGTTACGTCGTCGCATAATCAAGCCGAACAGTCCAAAGCCCAACAGCAACCCGGTCGACGGTTCGGGGACGGCCTGGAGCAAGATTGCATTCACAATGTTGGTGGTTGCAGCTCCAAACACCGCGACTTGAATCGTGTTAGGGAAGATAGCGTCCGAAGGCGACACCGCAAAAGTGACAAATGGGGTAGCGGATGTGGTATCGATCAGCACATCAGTTGCCGGATCGTTATTCACTCGAACTGTGACTCCCAGGTTCGCGTTGTCGAACGCAGTCACGACGGTCACCAGGTAGGGGAAATCAGGGAGGTCTCTCACGAATACATCAATGAAGGATCCGGTTGCTCCCACAAAGTCGTCCAGATGTTCTTCTTGAAACCCTAAGGCCAGGGCTGCAGGATCGGCTGGCCCAATGCCTGGGTCAGAGTTCGCAAATCCACTACCTGGGATGTTGGTGATGATTGAAATCCCATCGAGAGTCTGCCCGAGCGTGTTGGTAACATTGCCAGCAGTAAGACCCCCGCCAGCAGTGGTGATTTCGTTAAAGTTACCAACGTTTCCATCGCTCGGAACTCCAAAGTCGATGCCGATGTCTGTTCCAGGCGCAACAGGCACTGCCTGGGCTGCCGAAACAAGCAGACTGCAAACAAACAGGGCAACAATCGCGATCGTGGTGGTTTTCTTCGCCATGGTTCAATCTCCTAAACAGAATGAAAAATTGTGAT
>JANQPJ010000134.1 GCA_028289525.1 Pirellulales bacterium | reverse complement strand
GGCCGTTCACCTCGACCGCTTGAACTTGGCCCCCTGCGACGATGATCCGGTCGACATCACAGCGGATTCGCACGTCCACGCCGTTGTTGATCAGTTCTTGGCGCATCAGGTCGATCAGCCGGTCGGTGCCGCCTTCGAACGTAAAAACGCCTTTGGACATGAAGTTCGAGAAGACAATCCCGTAGGAGATGGCCGGATCTTCGAGCGTTGAACCATTGGCATAGGTGATCGGCTCCATCAACAGCCGCACGATGTCTTCGCGGCCGGGGAAAAATTTGGCGAATAACTCTCCGGTGGTGGTCGTTTGGTCATCATAAAAATTCATGCCGCGTGCTGTATCGAAAAAAGCGTCGACCTGTTCGCGCGGCTGGCCGAATTGGCTGGTCAACAGGCGAGTAAAATCCTCGCGATTGAACGAGGTGGTGAGCGAGAACATCGGGTTGTCGAACCGGATGTGTTTGAGCTGTACGATCGAATCGGCAATCTCGCGCGACCAGTAGCGGCGGCAGCTTTTAATCATGCCGGCCGGAAAACCGTGGAGCGAGATGTCGAAAATGTGGCCGCCGGGCCGCTTGAACCAGGTGGCCATGCCGCCCAGTTTGTAGTGTTGTTCGAGCAGCAATACCCGATGACCGCCGCGGGCGAGCAAGTTTGCGCTCGTCAAACCGGCCAGGCCGCTGCCAATCACCACCACGTCATACTGATCGGCCACACCTTGGAGAAAATCGCGAGGCATATTGTTATTGGTTATTGGTTATTGGTGACGCGCGAGCGCGTTAAATTCCAAATTCCAAATCAGAAATTCCAAATTTAACTGGTGTTCAAACAGCGGTTGGCGATCGTAATGCCGCTGACCATCGTGCCGATGATCCCGACGAACCCTTGGTCGGTGCCGCAAAGGTAAAGGCGGTCCAAGTGCGTGCCGCCGTCCAGACGCTTGCGAGGAGCGCCATACACGGCCCCATTGTCGTGCCAGGTAAATCGGCGAATCGTCTTGGGCGTAAACATGTCGGTATCAATCACACTGCTACGGAAGTCCGGCATGAACCGTACCGCCGATTCGACCATCCGATCGTACCAGCGGAGTTTTTCCAGCCGATACTCATCATCGGTTAGACCGGTCCAGCGGTCGAAATTGGCCAGGGCCGTGATGCGCATCATGCTATCGGGTAGCTCGCCTTCGTCCGGATCGTAACAATAGTTGTTCGGCGTACAAATCACCCCGGTTCGTACATCGACCAACTCGTCCGGCTTTTCCCAAGTAAACTGGTCGGAATCGTTGTAAAACACAATCGTCTGATCGTGGCCCAACTGGCCGGGAGGCCGGCTAAGCACCGAGATCGACTCACAAAAACTGAGCTGGCCAACCTCGTCTGGCGCGATGGCGATCGCCGGATCGCACAACCGCATCGTTTCGGCCCAACCGGCCGACGAAATAATGTGCCGGGCTGCTAATTCCTGGCCATCGTCGAGCACCACGCCTTGGACAACTCCCTGGTCGGCATGGATCGACTGTACCCCAGTGCGCAACCGCAGCTCGCCCCCCAGTTCGCGAAACTTGCGGACCAAGTTGCGCAAGATCAGCCGCACCCCGGCGATCGGTCGGGCAAACCCTTCGAAAAAGATGCTGCGAAACATGATGCAGAACTGGCCAAAATCCATGTCGCGCTGCCGAGCATTGCCATACCACATCAGCGGGCAAAGCAACATCTCGATCAGTCGCGGGTCACTGAGCGTCGCTTCAAGAATCGTTCGGGCCGACTGTTGATAGTTTTCTTCGTTCAGATCGTCATACTCGATGATCTGGCTAACCAGGCGTTCAAAATGGTCACGCTCGGCTGGAAACTCTCGGGCAACCTCCGAACGCAACAAATCGAAATCGTTGCTAAAACGGAGTCGCATACCAGGGAAGGCGATTTCCGAGCCGATTTGAGGCCGCAAGGAAAAATCGTCCCAGCGAAACCGCAACTGCCGCAAGAGTCGGGCCAACGGGCCTTTGCGAGCACCTTTGGGCGTGAAATTAGTTACCGCGTGCAGCCCAACGTCGTAATCGCGACGGTTGAGCCGATAGAACGAATTCAGCCCACCAATCGTGTTATGGCGTTCGAGAATGCAAACCCGCTGGTCGTAATAAGCAAGCCGAATGCCGGCCGCCAACCCCGACATGCCGGCCCCGATGATGATCGCGTCGTACATGGCGGAACTTCACTCAAGACGTGCTGCCGGCCCCCCGAATCGAAGGCCAACGAAACAGCCTCAAGCCTTTTCGATATCTTTCATCAACGGTTCGAGATAGGTGACCGTGCTCTGCATGCTTGCCAGATGGCTATAATCTTCTTCCGGCACCTGAATGCGGTGCCGTTTACGCAGCTCCATCACGATGTCGAGAAAATCCATACTGTCCAGTTCTAGCTGTTCGCGAAAAGCGACTTCGTCCTTCAAATCGGACAGATCTTCGTCGGGAGCGATGTCGGTTAAAATGTCGATAATCTCTTCGCGAATTTCGGCGGCGTTCATGCCTAATAAGTCTCCGTAAAAATCAGTGGTCCCTCGAACAGCAGTGCCGGCAAGGGTCAAACTTTCTTGATAATGACGACCGAGTTGGTTCCCAACATGCCAAACGAGTTGTTCAAAATCACTTGGCACGACTTCCGCTGCCGGGCTTCGTTCAACACCAAACCGTCCAACTGGCACTCGGGATCCAGTTGTTCCACGTTGATCGTGGGATGACACACCCCATCGTCAAAGGCCGGCAGGTTTCCGCTTAATTCCAACACACCGGCAGCTCCCATCGCGTGGCCAATAAAACTTTTGGTGTTGTTGATCATCGTCTCTGGCGAATTGCCAAACACGCGACGCAACGCCTGGCACTCCTGGGCATCGCCTGAACTGGTGCCGGTGGCATGGGTGCTCACCACGTCGATGTCCGACGGGTTGAGCCGAGCCCTACGCAGTGCTAGCTCGATACATTCGGCCTGACGTTCTGGATTTGGCAACACAAAATCGCTGGCGTCGCTGTTCATGGCGTGCCCGATCAACTCGCCGTAGATGCGTGCGCCACGCGCCGCCGCGTCGGCATAACGTTCGAGCACATACAAACAGCCTCCTTCAGCCACCACGATGCCGTTACGATCGACGTCGAATGGCCGCGAAGCCTGGGTAGGATCGGCATGTTCGGCCAGCGCGCCTTGGCTCTTGAAGCTGGCAAAAATTCCAAACGTGCGAATGCTTTCCGACACTCCGCCGGCCAAGGCCACGTCGCATTCGCCTAGCTGGAGCATTTGGGCTCCTTGAATCACGCCGGCGTTTCCAGCGGCACAAGCGGCCCCGATCGTGTAATGAGGGCCAGTGATGCCCAGGTTCAGTGAAATCTCGCCGGCCGGGTTGTTGGCCACCGTGCGGGGATTGTGGTGGTGCGACCAGAACGAAGTGTCGTAGTCGTACCCTTTCAGAGCATAGACCTCGTTTTCGGTCTCCACGTTGCCGTGTTCGGTCAGGCCGACATAGATGCCAACTCGGGTAGGGTCGACGTTCTCCCATTCGAGGCCGGCGTCGCGCACCGCTTCGTTGGCGCAATAGATGCCGATGCTGCCAGCTCGGGTACCGCGGCGGACCTCTTTGCGTTTTTGGTAGCGCGAGGTGTCATATTCACACACCCCGGCCAGCGTGTCGCCGACATAACGGATGTTGTATTCGCGGACCCCGCTACGGCCTGCGAGCAAAGCCTCGCGATATTCGCGCAGCGAGTTCCCGTTGGGGGCGGTTAAACCGATCCCGGTAATTACAATCCGTTGGTGCCCCGACGCGTCGGCAATCATTCCAGAACCCAGGCAAATCTAGCGAGAAACCTCTTAAACTACTGCTTTGTGGCCGGTTTGGCAAGCGGTCCTGGCCCAGCAAGCAGGAGGATTGCAAAGTCATCGTTCGGGAATAGCAGCGGCCGGTGGCCGCTCGCGAAACCGATAAAATCCAACGTTTCGCGCTTCGGCCACCGGCCGCTGTTTTTGACTCTTGCAGTCGTCCTCTGCCTACAAACTCGACCGCAGGC
>JANQPJ010000132.1 GCA_028289525.1 Pirellulales bacterium | reverse complement strand
GCGGTCGGTGACCGCTCGCGAAACGGCTGAATTTTTCTGTTTCGCGAGCGGCCGCCGGCCGCTGCTTTGGTGGAATCGACGACTTTGCAATCCTCCTGCCAAGGCCGGTCAGGAGGACTGCAAAGTCGTCTTTTTCGAAAAATCAGCGACCGTTGGTCGAAGCGCGAAACAAAAAAACAGCCGTTTCGCGCCTCGGTCTCAATTTCCCAAGGATCAAAAACAGGTTCGCGTGTTGCCCTCGACCCTCGATCCCTTCAGACCCGAACCACGCGATTTCCGCTGGTGCGACGGATCAGGCGGCGCATCTCCAGCACGCTGATCGTGGCCAACACTCGATGCACTGGAATGGTGGTGGCTTGGGCCACCTCGTCAATCGAACTGCCGCTGGGGCTGATCGCTTGGAGCAATTGTTGTTCGATCTCGTTCAGTTGCAGTTCGGCTGGATGATGGACTACGGTGCCGTCGTCACGCAGGGTAGGCGCAACCAAGGGCCCCAGTTCTTCAAGCACATCGTCGGCTGATTCGACCAGTTTAGCGCCGTCTCGCAACAGTTGATGACAGCCTTGTGAGAGCCGGCTGTCGATTGGGCCTGGCACGGCGAACACCTCGCGGCCCTGTTCCATCGCGTGGCGGGCTGTGATCAGTGCCCCGGAACGCGGGGCCGCTTCGACCACCACGACGCCCAGCGACATGCCGCTGATGATCCGGTTGCGCTGTGGGAACGAGCCGCTCATCGGAGCCATGCGTGGCGGCGATTCGCTAATCACCGCACCAGATTCGCTAACGTCGTGGGCCAGCTCTTTGTGCTCTGGCGGATAGAGCCGCAACAAGCCGCCGCCGAGCACCGCAATGGTTCGCCCACCGGCCTCCAACGCCCCCTGGTGTGCGGCGGCGTCGATGCCTCGCGCCAGACCGCTGATCACCGTCAGGCCAGCCCGACTCAAGCTGGCCGCCAGACGTCGGGCTTGTCGTTTGCCGTATTGGGTCGCATGACGCGAACCGACAATGCCGATCGCCAAGGCGTCGTCAGGCCGTAGCTGCCCACGGCCAAACAGCACGCCAGGCGGATCATGGATTTCGGTCAGGCCGCGAGGATAGGCGTCGTCGTCGCGCGTCGTTACCCAAATCGATTCGCGCCGGCAAAGGGCCAGTTCTTCGTTCACGGCGGTCGAGTCGCGAGCGGCCAGAATCCGCTCGACCAATTTGGGGCCCACTCCGGACACCTGTCGCAGATCACTGGGCGCGGCGGCAAAAACCTCGGCCGGATTGTCGAAACATTCCAGCAGAGCCTGACGAATCCGTGGCCCCAGCCCGGTAATGAGAGCCATTCGTACATGGTCGACCAACTCCGGTGGAGGAGACTCGGTTGAAAGCGTGTTGTGATCCATCGGTTACTCGCTGGCTCTGGTTGGAAGAAATGGCAATTCTAGCAGTTCTAGGCTTTGTCTTAAAACCACCAGAAAGCCTCAAGCGCAAGCGAAGGGATTGGTTGTTGGAAGTGGAAAAATATCATATCACCGGTTTCGCGAGCGGTCACCGACCGCTGCTATTGCTCAACACGGGAAATTTTGGAACGACTTCTGAATTCTGCTAAGTGGTTCCCTCGCCCAGTGCAGCCAGCACGTCGGCCTCGGCGACTCCGCCGACCAGTTCAACATGGCCCAGCCGGCTAGGCAACACAAATCGCAAGCGGCCATGCTCTACTTTTTTATCGTGAGCCATCAGATCGACCAGCCGCCGGTGATCGACGTCTGGCACCTGGGTTGGTAGCCCGACGGCCGTGAGCAGAGCGTGCTGACGTTGGGTCAAGCTGGCGTCAATCCGCCCGAGCCGTTCGGCCAGCCGCGAGGCGCACAGCATGCCGATGGCGACCGCTTCGCCGTGTAAAAATTGGCCATAGCCGGTTGCCGCCTCGATGGCATGGCAGAACGTGTGGCCATAGTTGAGCACCGCTCGCAGACCGGTCTCTTCCCGTTCGTCTTGCTCCACGACATCGGCCTTGAGTCGACAGCAGCGGGCAACCATGTGGTTCAACACCGCCGGGTGGCGTTCCAACAGGGCCGCGCCCTGTGATTCGAGCCAGGCAAAAAACTCGGCATCGAGAATCACGCCATACTTAATCACCTCGGCCAAGCCAGCCTGAAACTCGCGCTCCGGCAACGTGGCGAGCACCTGGGTGTCAATCAACACCGCCGCCGGTTGCCAGAACGCGCCGACCATGTTTTTGGCATCCGGCAGATTGATCCCCACTTTGCCGCCTACGGAACTGTCGACCTGGGCTAACAGGGTAGTGGGAATTTGGAACAGGTCGATCCCTCGGGCAAAAGTGGCCGCGACAAACCCGGCCAGATCGCCAACCACGCCACCGCCAACGGCCACCACCACGGTCTTGCGGTCGGCACCGGCGGCCAAGATTTGTTGCCATAATTGTTCGGCCGACTGAATCGATTTGCTCGCTTCGCCGGCTGGCACGCTGAGCACGGTGGTTTGGATGCCGGCTTGGCGCAACAGCTTGGCCACGCGATCCGCATAGAGCGGCGCAACCACTTCGTCGGTGATGACGATTGCCTGACTGATCGGTCGCAAAGCGCCGAGAGACTGAGCAACTTGTTCAAGGTTGCCGTGTGCGATTTCGATCGGGTAGGCACGGTCACCCAGGCCGACCCGAACGGTTTGGACTGGATGATTCATCGGCCATGCTCGTGGGCGCTACTCAAGTCGTTCGACGTCTTCAGACGTGACAATGATCTTGCGACAAAACCCGGTATGGGTGCGCACATATTCAAGGTGGGCCGCCTGATCGGGTTGGTCGTGCAGGCGCTGTTCAAGTTGTTGGCGTTGGGCAGGCTCCCAATCGTCATATTCTTCTGGCCACTCGGTGGCTGTTTCAACCACCAGGGCTTCACGATAGGCGTCAAAATCGTCAGGCATTTTTTTGCTCTTTTACGCGGTACTTTCAACATCCAATCGCTGGGACGCGCCAGGGTCGCGTCTGGACGGTCGAAGCGGCGGTTTGCCGCTCGTGTCGATGGCGGCTTTTAAGTATACTTGTCACTGACCCAATGAGAAAGTGGCCCCCGCCTTTCGGAAAATTGACGTTTGCGACACGCCTATCAATTACTCAAACACCGTTTTGCCAGTGCTTGTCGTAGTCTCCAGGCACAAAGTCCGGGAACGCTGGTCGTGGCCGGAATTTGTCTGATTGCGGTGCTGCTGGCCCTGTTTAGCCAATGGTATCACCATCACCAGTCGAGTCGTTCGCTAGCCCATTTTGGTCCCGACGCGGCGATGTTGATCCTGAGAGCGAAAAAGGTCGAGTTACTACGGCTCCAGGCACCGCCAGAGTTGCGGGCTAAAAAGCGCCAAAACGTCCGAGAACTCACGATTCTTGGCCAACGGCGGCAAATTGCTGGCCGACGCGAGATTTCGACTGCCCAAGGGCTGATTCACGCCCGCACCTCACTGTGCCAGGATTCGAGCTTTCGTTGGGACCAAAAACCCTCGGACTGCCAGCCCCAGTGGAACTTTGCTTTGCAGTTTTCTCAGGGCAAAAGCATGACAACGCTGGCTTTCGCGCTCAATTGTCAGTTGGCAGCTCATGTCGAGCAGAGCACGTTGATTTCGATCGAACCGATTGCCCAGGGAATGGCCGATTTTGTGAAGAGCTTGCCTGCGAAATAGGGGCTAGCAGCGCTACCGGTCCCCTGGCCAGCGACTCTCGACGCCAGCAACCACAGGCTGATACAATCAACTCCTTACCCGGCAGAGCCGGTAGGTATGAAGAAGGCCCCTAAAAAGAGCCCAATACAAGCCCGACGCGCAAGCGAGGGAATTTGAGTGGAACGTTTTCCCTCGCTTGCGCGTCGGGCTTGTATTAATGCGTGTCTCGCCTTGTATTAAAAATAGCAAACCACTGAAAAATCCCTTCGCTGGGCGCTTCACGCCTTCATACGCGATGTGATTCCTCAAGTGTTATGTTGGACTTGACGTTTTGAACTTCCCCTCGACTAAATCTTCCCCCCTTCCCTGGAATGAAAGCACTCGTCAAACGGCGCCGTGAGCCGGGCCTCTGGTTAGAGGATGTTCCGGAACCTGAAATCGGCATCAACGATGTCTTGATCCGTGTCGATCGCACCGGCATCTGTGGCACCGATGTGCATATTTACAATTGGGATGCCTGGGCTCAGGAAACGATTCCGGTGCCAATGGTCGTGGGCCACGAGTTCGTCGGCACGATCGTCGAGGTTGGTTCGAATGTGAAAGACTTTCACGCCGGCGACATCGTGAGCGGCGAAGGCCACGTGGTTTGTGGCCGGTGTCGCAATTGCCTGGCTGGCCGTCGTCACTTGTGTGCCGATACCAAAGGGATTGGCGTCAACCGACCGGGAGCGTTTGCCGAGTATATTGCCCTGCCGGTGACCAATGTGTGGCACCATGAGGCCAATATTTCGCCCGACGTGCAGGCGATTTTCGATCCGTTTGGCAACGCGGTCCACACGGCCCTGTCGTTCCCTTGTTTGGGCGAAGATGTGTTGATTACCGGGGCTGGGCCGATTGGCGTGATGGCGGCCGCGGTCGTCAGGCACGCCGGGGCACGGTATGTGGTGGTGACCGACGTGAATCCTTATCGACTCGAACTGGCCGCTCAGATGGGCGCGACCCGAACGGTCGACGTGCGGAGTGAAAGGATTGCCGACGCCCAGAGTGCGTTGGGCATGAAGGAAGGGTTTGACGTCGGGCTGGAAATGTCAGGCAACCCTGCCGCGTTTCGCGATATGCTGGCCAACATGTGTCATGGCGGCAAAATTGCCATGCTTGGCATTCCCGAACAAGAGATGGCCATCGACTGGCGGACCGTGGTCTTCAACATGCTCACGATCAAGGGAATTTATGGCCGTGAGATGTATGAAACCTGGTACCAGATGACCGTGATGCTCCAAGGTGGTTTGGATTTGACGCCGGTGATTACCCATCGGTTCCACTACACCGAATTCCAACAAGGGTTTGACGTGATGCGATCGGGCCAGTCAGGCAAAGTGATTCTGAACTGGCAAGAGTCGTCGGGCTGAGTGTTTGAAAGATTTACTCCCCATCCTGAATTGAGACATCGACTATGTTTGATCGAGCCCGTACGGTTTATGAAGAGCAGCTGACTGAGATCCGCGCCAGCGGACTCGAAAAGCGCGAACGCACGATCACAACTCCTCAGCAAGCCCGGATTGGGGTGGCCGACGGCTCGATGGTGCTGAACATGTGCGCCAACAACTATCTCGGCCTGGCCGATCATCCCGAAGTGATCGCGGCAGCCCACGAGGCGCTCGACCAATGGGGCTATGGGATGGCCTCGGTTCGCTTTATTTGTGGCACGCAGACCATTCACCAGCGCCTGGAGGCCAAGCTTTCCGAGTTCCTCGGGACCGACGACACGATTCTGTATACATCGTGTTTCGACGCCAACGGCGGGCTGTTTGAAACCTTGTTGACGGCCGACGACGCAATTCTGAGCGACGCCTTGAACCATGCCAGCATTATCGACGGTGTCCGGCTCTCGAAGGCGCGCCGCTATCGGTATGCCAACAACGACATGGCCGACCTGGAAACCAAGCTGCAAGAAGCCCGCGATGCCCGTTTGCGGCTGATTGCCACCGATGGCGTCTTTTCGATGGATGGCACGATCGCCAATCTGTCGGCAATCTGCGATCTGGCCGATCGTTATGACGCGATGGTGATGGTCGACGACTCGCACGCAGTCGGATTCATGGGCACCCAAGGACGTGGCACGCACGAGCACTGTGGCGTGATGGGGCGGGTTGATTTAATCACTGGCACGCTGGGCAAGGCTCTGGGGGGGGCCAGCGGCGGGTATACCAGCGGGCGGAAAGAGCTGATCGAGCTATTGCGCCAACGATCCCGACCCTATCTCTTCTCGAATACCGTAGCCCCATCAATCGTAGGCGGTTCACTGGCAGCAATCGACCTGTTGTCCAGTTCAACCGAGCTGCGCGATCGCTTGGAGGAAAACACTAAATTCTTCCGCCAGGCCATGACTGAACTGGGATTCGAGATTGTCCCTGGCGAGCATCCGATCGTGCCGATCATGCTGGGCGATGCCCAGGTGGCTACCCAAATGGCCGACCGCCTGTTGGAGCTGGGCGTCTATGTCATCGGCTTTTCCTATCCGGTGGTGCCGCTCGGCAAGGCTCGCATCCGCGTGCAGGTTTCGGCTGTCCACAGTCGCGAGGACTTGCAGTTTGCCGTCGAGCAATTTGCGGCCGTGCGTGGGTGAGCGAAAAGAGCCAAACAAAAGTAGCGGCCCAGCCGTTTCGCGCTTCGACCACCGGTCGCTGCTTTTATCGAATCGGTGACTTTGCAATTCTCCTGCTCCACGCCGCTCAATCGGTCGCGCCATCGAATCGAGCGACTGGCAACCCGGTGCGTTGCTCGACCCGATCGGCCAGCACGTCGAGTTCTTCCTTTGTCAAAGGCGTGACGAACGATTCGGCCGGCTGGCGGGCCACCGTATAGATCTGCACCAGACTCAATTGCCCGCCGTCGGCGACGATTTCTTGAAGCCGGTCGCAAAACGCCTCTTGCTCTTCAGGCGAAGGCCCCTGGCCTTCGATCCGCATGAAGAGCGCTTGGATCACTAGCGGCCGCACTCGAGCGGCAGCCGTGATGTTGTCGAGAATTTGCTGAAAAGGGATCGGGGTGCGCTCGACCAGACGAAAGTAATCGGCGGTTCCTGCTTCCAGCTTGGCCCAAATCTCCCCCTGGTTGGCGTCCAGCGTGGCCAACCCTCGCACGACATGTTCCCGATGCAACATGCTGGCGTTGGTGATCAACACCATCTTCACGTCTGGGGAGACCAAACGCTGCTTGATCTCGGCAGCCTGGGCCATGATCTGGTCAAAATTGCGATAGGTGGTCGGTTCGCCATCGCCTGAGAAAGCGATGTCGTTCAGCCGTCGCAGTTCGGCCGGCACGTCGCGAAACTTGTCCGTTTGATAAATCTCGCCAGAGGTGATCAACGGCAGCGTCGCTTCCAGCTCGGCATACAAGGCGTCGGTTTCGACAAATCGGGTTTCGCTCTGCCTGGTGCGATCGACCTGGCAGTAGATGCAGTCGAAGTTGCAAACCTTGTCTGGATTGAGATTCACCCCCAACGACAGTCCGCCTGAGCGGCGACTCAGCACCGGGTAGACAAACCGATTGGCCTCGAACTGTCGCTGGTGTTGGCGATGCAAGTCGTGGGTGGTCATGGCATCCCGGCGACGCGTCGCGTCGCGGCTATTTTCTACTCGCGTTGCATCTGGCGCATTAGCGCGCTATGACTTTTCGTAGTTGCCCTAGCCGCGACGCGACGCGTCGCCGGGATGCTGTTTCAAGCGTTGTCCGCTCACAAAAGTTGCTCGCCTAGTCGACTTCTTTTTCGTCGATCCAGGTCATCAGCTTGCGAAGCTTGCGGCCCACCTGCTCGACCGGGTGTTGACGATCGCGACGGCGGGTAGCCTTGAAAGACGGAGCCCCGGCACGATTCTCAAGGATCCAATCCTTGGCAAACTTACCCGACTGGATTTCCTCAAGCACCCGACGCATCTCGGCCTTGGTCTCATCGGTCACAATCCGAGGGCCGGTCACATAATCGCCATACTCGGCCGTGTTGCTTACGCTGTAACGCATGTAGCTGAGACCGCCTTGATAAAACAGGTCGACAATCAGCTTCACTTCGTGCATGCACTCGAAATAGGCCATCTCCGGCTGATAACCGGCCTCGACCAACGTCTCATACCCGGCCTTGATCAGCGCGCTCAGCCCACCGCACAACACAGCCTGTTCGCCGAACAGGTCGGTCTCGGTCTCTTCGGCAAAGGTGGTTTCGATCACGCCTGCTCGTGTGCCGCCGATGCCTTTGGCATACGCGAGCCCAAGCCGTTTGGTCTCTTCGCTGGCCGTCTCGTCCATGGCGATCAGGCAAGGCACACCGCCATCGGCTTCAAATTCGCTTCGCACCAGGTGGCCAGGGCCTTTGGGAGCGACCAGCAGCCGGTCGATCCCTTGGGGCGCTTCGATCAGTCCGAAGTGGACGTTGAAACCGTGCGAACACATCAGCACGTTGCCTTCGCTGAGGTTGTCGCGGATGTCATCCTTGTAGATGTCAGCCTGGACCTCATCGGGCAATAGAATGTTAATCAAATCGCCACGTCGGGTCGCCTCGTCGATCGGCAATGGCTCGAAGCCATGCCGCACGGCCAAGTCGTAGTTCAGGCTGCCTGGCCGCTGGCCAACCACCACATTCACGCCGCTGTCGCGCAGGTTTTGGGCATGAGCATGGCCTTGTGATCCGTAACCCAAAATGGCCACGGTCTTGCCTTTCAAGGCACCCAGATCGGCATCGTTGTCGTAATAAATCGTGGCAGACATGAACAAAACTCTCCTCTAGCAAGTGGGGCGGGTGGCAACGGCAGCGACACCTCGCGTTGGATGATTGGGAAGCGGTGCGCCTGCCACAACGTCAGGCGTTCGTTTGCAGGACACTCGCTTGTCGATAAGGTAGGGTGAAGGGGGTTAGCTGGCCGGGGTAAAGCGTGTGATCGACGACTCGCCATGACGGCTAACACTGCGGACCATGGCAATCCGCCCGGTTCGCACTAGTTCGGTGATGCCATAGGCGCGCATCGAGTCGATAAACGCTTCGACCTTACTTTCCTGGCCAGAGATTTCGATCATCAACTCGCAGGGCGACACGTCGACGATTTTGCCGCGAAAAATTTCGGTCAGTTCGCGAATCTCGCTACGAATCGCCCCGGTGGGAGCCTGAACCTTGATCAGCATCAGGTCGCGTTCGACATATTCCTGTGAACTGATGTCGGTCACGTCGACCACGGTGACGATCTTCTCAAGCTGTTTTCGCACCTGTTCGAGAACGCTATTGTCGCCAACGACGACAAATGTCATGCGCGACAGGTTTGGCTCTTCGGTTTCGCCGACGGCCAGGCTGACGATGTTGTAGCCGCGCGAGGCGAGCATTCCCGAAACGTGTGAAAGCACCCCAGGCACGTTTTGCACCAAGGCCGACAAGACATGTCGCATGTTGAAAAATCTCCTCAGAACCGCAAACGTGCCAGTTTACTACCGTCTGGGCACCGGAGCAAGCCAGAGCCCAGGTTCCATAGGAGAACTGCAAATCGCGTCTCTTTCAAAAAATCAGCGACCGGTGGTCGCTCGCGAAACGCTCGATTTCATCGGTTTCGCGAGCGGTCACCGACCGCTGCTACCAACCAACACGCCCTCTCTCTCGTCTCACATTGCGAATACCCAACCGGCTTTGGTATAATGAGGTGCTTTTGAGCAACTGGCAAAAATCGCTGCGAAGCCGTCTGGTGCTCAAATTAATTTTTGCTGCTTTGCGATCATGTTTGATCGCTCGATGAACTGTTCCATTCTTCTTTAGCCCGTGTCTGTTGTTTGAGTGTTGAATCGATGAATAGCCAGCCTTCCGGCCAACCAGACGATCCGTCTGAGTTGCCAGCGTCCTCTCCCGCCACCCCGTCCAGCGATGCTGAGGCCGCCTCGGAACAGCCATCGCCGGCTGAACCGGCAGCCACGGAAGCCGCGACGCCAGAATCGCCCGAGCCTGCGGCCAGCGAGCCATCGGGCGGTTCGCCATTTCGTGTTCAGATTGGCTCGTTGGGCGATGTCGATGCAACGACCGATGCCAAGCCCATGCCGACGGTGGCCGAGCCGAGTCCTGAGGTCAAAGCCGCCTTGGAAGAAATGGGCAACCAGCCCCAGGCATCACAAGCACCAGCATTCCCCAAGCCGAACGTCAGCGACCAGCTTCCTGAAGATTTGCAACAGGAAGTCGACGCGGCGCTCGATGGCATTTCGCTCGACGACATGCTGGACCAGAACGCGGTGGTGGCTGGTAGCGAAGAGCTTGAAGTCGATGCCCGTGTGACCGGCAAGGTCGCTTCCGTGCACCGCGAGGATGTCTTCATCGAACTGGGCGCGAATCGCCAGGGCGCCGTTCCGTTGCGGCAGTTTGAAGAACCCCCGTCGCCAGGCACCGAGGTTGAATTGGTCGTGGTGCGCTACAACGCGGTCGAGGGGCTATATGAACTCGGGGTGCCAGGAGCCGCGATCGAGGTCGAAGATTGGTCCGACCTGGAGGAAGGCGCGATCGTTCAAGCCACGGTGACCGGACACAACAAAGGCGGTCTGGAATGTACCGTGAACAACCTGCGGGCATTCATGCCGATGTCCCAAATCGCGTTGTATCGTATCGAAGATCTCGATCCGCTCCTTGGCCAGAGCTTCACCTGCCTGGTGACCGAGGCCAATCCGGAAAAGCGGAATCTGGTGATTAGCCGGCGCGCGATTTTGGAACGCGAAAAAGCCGCCGAACGCGAAAAAATGCTAGAAAACCTGGCCGTGGGCCAGGAATATGAAGGAACAGTTCGTAGCCTGCAGAATTTTGGCGCGTTTGTCGACCTGGGCGGCGTCGATGGGCTGATTCACATTAGCAAGCTGAGCTGGGAGCGAATTCATCATCCGAGCGAAGTGCTGGAGCTGGGCCAAAAGGTCCAGGTGCGGATCGAGAAATACGATCGTGAGTCCGGCAAGATTGGGTTGGCCTATCTCGACCGTACCCAAAATCCTTGGACCGATGTGGAGCAGAAATATCCCATCGGTCAGGCAGTCTCAGGCACCGTTTCCAAGCTGATGGATTTTGGCGCTTTCGTCAAACTCGAGCCAGGTGTGGAAGGCTTGATCCACATTTCCGAGTTAGCCCATCAGCGCGTCCATCGCACCTCGGACGTGGTGAGCGAAGGGCAAACGGTCGACGTTCAGGTATTGTCGGTCGACCCCGAAAAGCAGCGGATCGGTCTGTCGCTCAAAGCACTGTCGGCCGCCCCGGTGCCTACGAATCCCGACCAGCAACGAGAAGAGCAAGCGATTGCCGAAATCGAAGCCGCCAAGAGCCCTCGGAAGAAACACCAGGGGCCGCTCAAAGGTGGCTTGGGTGGCCCTTCGGGTGGCGACCAGTTCGGGCTCAAATGGTAGCCACAGACCTGACGCCATTTTGAGACAAAGCCTAGCCTAACTCAACACTTCCGCTTGCTGCCAGCGCGCGAAGCGGTCGTGGGCTTGGGTCAACAGTTCGACCATCTCGATGTGATCGAGTGGCTTCAGCAAATAGTCGTGGCTACCGGTCGCCATGGCCTGGGGAACCGACGCTTCGTTCTCGGCCAACACAATGACCTGACTCCAGGGATGGTGCGCTTTGGCGTGGCGAAGCATTTCTTGCCCATCGATCGCTGGCGAATCGAGGTCGGTCAACAGCACGTCGCAAGGGTGGTTTTCAATCCACTGACGAGCTTCGCTCGCGTCGGTAAAAGCTACCGTGCGAAATTTATCGCCTAGCGAGCCTTCGATCACTTTGGTGGCCAAGCGAACCACCGCGGCATCGTCGTCGACGACAACCAAGTGAAGCGTTGGGGCAACATATCCGTTCATCAGAGTTTTTTCTTTCATCTTGCAGTGCATGCGAATTGGACGGCTTCAAAGGGGCAGTTCGCCATCGCGAACCGATTCAAGGGTAGGTCATGTTTCGGGCGGTTGAAGGGCATCTTCTCTCTCCCGCTCGGGGGGCGTACTCCGCACAACCGGCATTTCAAGCAAAATCCCCCCGGAGGGAACAAACTCTAGATGCCAGCCCCCCCTGTCGCCCGGCAAGGGTGCAGGGGTGTGGTTTGCGCGAGATCTTGCTAGCCTTGCGTGATGATCTTGCTACCTACAGCGAAAAGATTCCGGAAAAACAAACCGCACCCCTGCACCAGGACATCTGCAAAGTCAACGATTCTACAAGAACCAGCGGTCGGTGACCGCTCGCGAAACGGGAGAATCTAGCCGTTTCGCGAGCGGCCACCGGCCGCTACTTTTCGACTTTGCAGTTATCCTGCCCCCTGCACCCGCCCGGCAACGACCGACAAGATGTATCTTGTCTGAAAACAACCACTTAGGGTGTAATGCGGCTGTCTGTTGCCGCCACTGGTGTGACGCACCGGCCTTGGTCGGCAACCAATGATCCGTAGGCGGCATCGAAACCGACGCGGCTGCCGACAGTGACATGGAAGTCGAGCAGACGAGGGCGCGAGTCACTCGTCGGTGCCTGCTGGGAGTATCGGAGAAGACGCAATGGGAGGAGTCGCGACCGACGAACAGCTGGCAGCCGAAGCAGCCCGCGAAGGCTCCGATGGACCGGCCTTCCGCGAGTTGTTGGACCGCTATCGCCAGCGCGTGTGGCGAATTTGCTTTCGTCTGTTGGGCAACGAAGAAGATGCCAGCGACGCGGCACAAGAAGTGTTCGTACGGCTATTTACTGCCCGAGCCAAGTTTGCCGGTCGAAGCAAATACGCGACTTGGGTGCACGCCATGGCGGTCAACGTCAGCTTGACGATTCGGCGTGGCCGGGGACGGCGGTTGCGCCGCGTGGCGCCGACCGGCCAGGAAACGCTCGAGCAACACGCCGACGCAGGCCAACCGGCCCAATCGTCCGAGGCCAAGTCGGTCGACACGTCGATCGACCTGGAACAGATGCTGGAGATTTTGAGCGAAGAAGAGCGCGCGATGTTGATTATGAAATACGTGGAAGGGCACCAGTTTGATGAGTTGGCCGAAATGTTTGGGCTTTCCCAAAGTGCCTGCAAAATGCGGGTTCGACGAGCCTGTGAAAAAATTCGTCAGCGGTTTCCTGATGCCGGTGTGTGACCGCTGGCCAACGACCGGCGACGAAGTCTCCAGCGCGGCTAGTAGACGATGACATTCAAATTTAAGGGTTGCAAGCTTCTGTTTACCCCTAGCCGCGACGCGACGCGTCGCCGGGGCCCCACAAAAACAAATGGCATCGTCTACTAAGGTCTAATGGATTGTGTACATATTTTCAGAAAATGACTGCGATGGAGTTTTCCCTAGCCGCGCTGGAGACTTCGTCGCCGGGGAAACTCGAACGAATCGGGCCGTTTCGTAAACCCTACGCAAAGGAGAAGTAGACGTGCCTGCTGATCTTTGGACCCAACTTGCCGAACGTGAAGTTCCCGAGGTGCCAGAGCGATTTGACCTTCAGGTGCACCAACGCGTGAATCGTTGGCTGTTGCTCGCGCAACTGGCCGACCTGGCTCTGCGAGGAGTTCCCCAGGCAATGTGGTTGTTTGCCCGATCTGTGTTCGGGCTGCTGATTTTTACGTTGTCAGGATCGTATCATTCCAAAAATAGAAAGGACTAATCCCATGTTTGCACAAACCCAATTGCTGCTGGCCAACTTGTTGAGCGGCGCTGAAGAGGCGGCGACCAGCCCAACGACGATCGAAGCGACCGGCGATGGAACGCTGACGACCGTCACCAGCGGCGCACAAGGGATGGCCGCCGAAACGATGGGTTCGTCGAGCCAAGCGCTGCGGGAAAGCTTTGCGGAAGCCTTTAATCCGTTGATTGCTCTGGCGCCCAAGTTTCTGGCGGCGGTGGTGATTTTGGTGCTCGGCTATGTGATTGCCCGCATCCTAGCCCGGGTGACCAGCGCCTTGTGCGAAACCATCGGCTTTCAAACCGCCGCCGAACGGAGCGGCCTGGCCGACTCGATGCAACAGGTTGGCATTACCCGGGGCGTCCCGGCAATCGTCGGCTTGATCGTCTTTTGGCTATTGATGTGTGTGGCGATTATGGCCGGTTTCAAAGTGCTCGGCCTGGCCGCCGTGTCGAATGCCATGCAAGAGGTGGTGAACTACATTCCCAGCCTGTTGGTGGCCACCGTGGTGATTGTGGTCGGACTGCTCGTGGCCAGCTTGTTACGCGGGGTGATTGCCACCAGCGCCGATCGGGTTGGGATTTCGTATGCTCCGCAATTGGCGGCCGGTTGTTACTATATTCTGGCCCTAATCACCTTTCTGGCCGCCGCCAGCCATTTGGGTCTGGCGGTCGAGTTGCTCGAACAGATGGTGCTGATTGCCTTTGGAGCCCTGGCCATTGGGTTTGGCTTGGCCTTCGGTTTGGGGGGCCGTGACGTGATGGGCGGGATTTTGGCCGGTTATTACATCCGCCAGCGGTTTCAGGCCGGCGATCACGTCCAATTGGGCGAACTGGAAGGGACGGTCCGTGAGGTCGGACCGGTCGCCACGATTGTAGAGACGGACCAGGACGGTTTAACCCATCGTCGCAGCGTTCCGAATCACATCATGCTGAAAGATGGTGTACGCTAGAGGACAAGTTGATCTCTCGTTCCCAAGCTCTCTGCTTGGGAACGAGGCTAAATCACTGTTTTCCAGGGAGATGGATAAAAACAGGAGGTTTCGCGAGCGGCCGCCGGCCGCTGCTTCTGTGGAATCGTTCGACTTTGAAGTTCTCCTGAATTGTCTCGTGGGCAATGTTGACACAGAAAGATCCGATCCACTAAACTCCTGAGTTTCTAGCTAAATTTTACCGTATTTCCGGTTCATGACGCCTGGCTTGTGCCAGTGGGTCGCTCCGTCTCCAGACAAGGGTTTGACTTCTATGTGTGCATCTGATTTGGCTCGTCGCCTGATGTTGTCGTTTGTCGTTGTGGCATTGCTAGGCTGGGCTGCTCCGGCACTGGCTCTCCAGCCAGCCGAGGCCCCTGCCGCTGAAACGGCGGCCGACGCTCCCAGCGAAACGACACCCGCTGAAACTGAAACAACCGCTGCCCCAGAGGCGGAAACCCCGGTCGTCGAAGCCGAGGATGCTGGGGTGGTCGAAAGCCAGCCGGTCGCTGAGCCTGCCGCCGAGTCGGCAGCTGCTGAACCCGCACCGGCCGCTCCGGCAACCGCCGAAGTCGACACCCGACTCAATCAGAAGTACATCACCATTTGGGCTGTCGCCTTCCTGGCTTCGATCGTTGCGCTGGTCCAGGCTTATCTGTTCTTCAAGTCGATGATCGCCGCCGACGAAGGCAACGAGCGGATGGTCGAGATTGCCGGCTATGTGCGCGATGGGGCCAACGCCTACTTGCGGCAACAGTATAAAGTGGTCGCCTGTTTCTTTGTCGTGATCTTTGGCCTGTTGGCCTATGCCGCCTTTGGCATCCACGTGCAAAGCGAATGGGTGCCGTTTGCCTTTATCACCGGCGGTTTCTTTTCCGGACTGGCCGGTTGGTTTGGGATGAAGACCGCCACCTGGGCCAGCAGCCGGACTAGCGCTGGTGCTCAAAAGTCGTTGAACCAAGGACTTCAAGTTGCGTTCCGCTCAGGCGCCGTGATGGGCCTGACGGTTGTCGGTCTGGGACTATTGGATATCACGATCTGGTTTGCCGTGTTGTTTTGGATCGCCAAGCTCAGCTTGGTCGAGATCACCGTAACGATGCTCTGCTTCGGCATGGGAGCCAGTTCCCAGGCACTCTTTGCCCGAGTTGGCGGCGGTATCTTCACCAAAGCGGCCGATGTCGGGGCCGACTTGGTCGGTAAGGTCGAGCAAGGCATTCCCGAAGATGATCCTCGTAACCCGGCCACCATTGCTGACAATGTGGGCGACAACGTCGGTGACGTGGCCGGCATGGGCGCCGACCTGTATGAGTCGTACTGCGGCTCGATTCTGGCCACCGCCGCCCTGGGCGTGGCGGCCTATGCTGGTCCTAGCTTGTTGCCTGAGGGTTTGACCTCCGAAGCGGCCCAGATCCAGGCATTGTTCCTGCCGATGGCGATTGCCGGGGTCGGTATCTTCCTGTCGATTTTCGGTATCTACATGGTGCGAACCGAGGAAGACGCCACGCAAAAGAACCTGCTCAAGGCGCTAGCCCGCGGTATCAACCTGTCGACCGTGCTGGTCGTGGTGGCAGCCGTAATACTCTCGAAATGGCTGATGCCGGCCACCGAGGGGACCATGATGAGCATTGGCGGGTTTGTGGTTCCAGGCGTTTCGATGAGTGTGATCGTCGGTCTGCTGGCCGGTTGGTTGATTGGTAAATGGACCGAATACTCAACCAGCGACGAATATCGCCCGACGAAAAAGTTGGCCGATCAAGCGGTGACCGGACCGGCCACCGTGATCATCGGCGGCGTGGCCGACGGGATGATGAGCGTTTGGGCTCCGGTGTTGATCGTCTGTGCGGCCACGTTGGCGGCGTTCGGCTTTGCCAATGGCTGGAATTTTGTCGACATGAACTTCTTTGCCCTAGGGCTGTATGGCGTGGGAATCGCGGCCGTCGGCATGCTGAGCACGCTTGGCATCACGCTGGCCACGGACGCCTATGGCCCGATCGCCGACAACGCTGGCGGCAATGCTGAAATGGCTGGCCTGGAACCAATCGTTCGCGAACGGACCGACGCCCTCGACAGCTTAGGCAATACGACGGCCGCCACTGGCAAAGGGTTTGCCATCGGTTCGGCCGCGTTGACCGCGTTGGCTCTGTTGGCCGCCTATATCGAAGAGGTTCGCATGGGCTTCGAACATTGGGGCGACGACGCCATCAAGGCCGAAATGGAACCTGGCTACTACAAACTGTCCGACGGCTATGTCGCTTTCCTGAGCAAACAGGCCGACGGCACCGCTTCGCGAACCGATTGGTTGGCCTTGCCAGGCGACCGTCGCGACCAGCGTGTGAAACAGCAGTGGGAAGCACTCGACTTCTCGAAAGAGCCGGTTCGCGTGCCTGAAGCCTTGTTGACCGCTGGCCAGCGAGACGGATATCCGACCCTCGCCTTCGCCGAGACCGGGGCTCCGTTGATCAACTTGAGAGAGGCCAAGCTACCTCAGTTTGCGACCTACTATGACACCTCGCTCACGAACCCCAAGATCCTGGTAGGGGTCTTTATCGGGGCGATGGCCACGTTTGTCTTCTGTGCGATGACGATGAAGGCCGTTGGTCGTGCAGCCCAGGGGATGGTCGAAGAGGTCCGTCGCCAGTTCCGCGAGAAGAAGGGGATTATGGAAGGGACCGAAACGCCCGACTATGCGACCCCGGTGGCGATCAGCACCCGAGCGGCCCAATGGGAGATGATCGTCCCCTCGCTGCTAGGCCTGCTGTTGCCGGTGGTTGTCGGCGTCGGACTAGGCGTCGGCGGCGTACTCGGCCTGTTGGTCGGCACGTTGACGACCGGTTTTTCGGTCGCCATCTTCATGGCCAATGCCGGTGGTTCTTGGGATAACGCCAAGAAGTATATCGAGGCCGGAGCCCATGGCGGCAAAGGCACCGAAGCCCATAAGGCAGCGGTCGTCGGCGACACGGTCGGCGATCCGTTCAAGGACACCAGTGGTCCGAGCCTGAACATTCTGATCAAGCTGATGAGCATGGTCAGCGTGGTGGCGGCCGGGTTTGTGGTCCGTTATAGCCTGACCGCGATGGGAATTTTC
>JANQPJ010000130.1 GCA_028289525.1 Pirellulales bacterium | reverse complement strand
TGGAATTTGGAATTTGGAATTTGGAATTTGGAATTTGGAATTTGGAATTTGGAATTTGGAATTTGGAATTTGGAATTTGGAATTTGGAATTTGGGATTTGGGATTTGGGATTTGGGATTTGGGATTTGACGCGCTCGCGCGATGATTGAAGTTTTTTGCCGATGCTGCATCGCATGAGCGCGTCAAATTCCAAATTCCAAATTAGAAATTTAAAGGTGGCGACGCTTGTTTTTAAAAAGTAGCGATCGCATGGCAAGAATCTCCCGGAGTCACAGGGCCACAGAGAAAAAGTGGTTGTTCGTTGTTGGTTTTTAGTTGTTCGTACGCGCCAGCGCGTCAAATCCTAAATCCCAAATCCCAAATCAGAAATCCTAAGAGGGGGTGTGTTGAACTGATGCGAGTTTTAGTGACTGGACATCTTGGGTATATCGGGACGGTGCTTACGCCGATGCTGCGCCTGGCGGGGCACGAAGTTGTGGGCTTGGATAGCGACCTCTATGCCGAATGTTCTTTTGGGACGTTGCCGGAACAACCGGCCAGCATCGCGAAAGACATTCGCGAAGTCGATCTTCAAGACCTGGAGGGGTTCGACGCGGTGTTGCACTTGGCCGCTTTGTCAAACGATCCCTTAGGCAACTTGAACCCCGAAGTGACCTATGACATCAACCACCAGGCCACGGTCCATCTGGCGTCGATGGCCAAGCAAGTGGGCGTGAGCCGGTTTGTGTTTTCCTCATCATGCAGCAACTATGGGGCAGGCGGCGAAGACCTGCTCGATGAGTCCTCGGCATTCAACCCCGTGACGCCTTATGGTGAATCGAAAGTGCGTGTCGAACGCGATCTGACCCATCTGGCCGATGATCATTTTTCACCCACGTTCCTGCGCAACGCCACCGCATTTGGCGTTTCGCCCCGACTGCGGTTCGACTTGGTGCTCAACAATTTAGTCGCCTGGGCCTATACGACAGGCAAGGTGTATATCAAGAGCGATGGCACGCCTTGGCGCCCGATTGTGCATATCGAGGACATTGCCAGGGCATTCCTGGCAGTCCTGGAAGCCCCGCGCGAAGTGGTCCATTGCGAGGCCTTCAACGTCGGGCGCAATCAGGACAACTACCGCGTTCGAGAATTAGCCGAGATCGTCGAACAAACGGTTCCCGGTTGTCAAATCGAATATGCACCTGGCGCGGGTCCAGACAAACGTTGCTATCGGGTCGATTGCTCAAAGATCCAACGGGTGCTGCCTACCTTCCAGCCAGTTTGGGATGCTCGTCGTGGGGCGGCCGAGTTGTTCGAGGCCTACCAACGCGTCGGGATCACCGTCGAAGAATTTGAAGGCCCCCGCTACAAGCGGATCGCCCACATCCAACAACTGCTCGAAGCCGGGCAGCTCGACCACGGCTTGCGTCGAAGCTCGGCAGCGCTGACCGGAGCCCGTTGAGCCGATGATGATTACCTCTTCGCGGATCGCACCCTCGAAATCGACCCAGGCGTGCCGAGCTTGTAATGGCAAACGTCTGGAGACCGTGTTGCGGCTGGGAAAAACACCGCTGGCCGATGGGCTGCTGACCGCTGAGCAGCTCGACCAGCCGGAACTCACGGCGCACCTGGAACTGGTCTTTTGCGCCGATTGCACTTTGGCGCAAATCACGGAATCGGTTGCGCCAGAAGTGCTGTTTTGCAACGACTACCCTTACTACTCGTCGGTCTCCCCGGCACTTTGCGAGCATTTCCGCCAGAGCGCGATCGAGATCATCGAGTCGCGTAGACTCGATTCGACCAGTCTGGTTGTCGAAGCGGCCAGCAACGATGGTTGTATGCTGCGAAATTTTCACGAGCAGGGAATTCCGGTGCTGGGCATCGACCCGGCCGCCGGGCCGGTCGAGCAAGCGCGTCGCCAAGGCATTGAATCGCGTTGCACGTTTTTTGGGGCTGATTTGGCGGCCGAGTTGGTTCGTGAAGGTCGCCAGGCTGACCTGTTTTTGGCCAACAATGTGCTTGCCCATGTGCCCGACTTGAATGGCTTTGTGGCCGGAACTCGCACGTTGCTCAAGCCATCCGCTCAGGCAGTGATCGAAGTGCCTTATGTACGCGACTTGGTCGATGGTTGTGAGTTCGACACGATTTACCACCAGCATCTGTGCTATTTTTCGGTCACTGCGCTCGACCGTTTATTCCGAGCCCATGGCCTTTATTTGAACAACGTGCGGCGAATTCCAATTCATGGAGGATCACTACGGTTGTTTGTATCGCCCAATGCGACCGTCGATCCGGTAGTAACCAATCTGCTGGAAGAAGAGCGGCAGGCAGGCCTTGACTGTTTGGAGTATTATCGGCAGTTTGCCGCTCGGGTCGCGGAAATCAAACGTTCGCTCACCAGGCTATTAACCGACTTGAAGCAGCAAGGCAAACGGATTGCGGCCTATGGCGCGGCGGCCAAAGGGACGACTTTGCTGGCCTATCACGAGCTTGATCGACAGACGGTCGACTATGTGGTCGATCTCAATCCGATCAAGCATGGGCGTTACATGAGCGGTGCCCGGCTGCCGATCTTCCCGCCGGAAAAACTGCTCGACGACATGCCTGACTATGTGCTGTTGCTGGCTTGGAATTTTTCGGAAGAAATTCTCGGCCAACAGCAAGAATACCGCCGCCGTGGCGGGAAGTTTATTGTTCCGATTCCCGAACCGGTTGTTGTATGACGCGAACAGGTCAGATTCGCTGACTGCTATCATCGTCTACCAGAGTTTGTTCCAAAACAGAGAGAGGTTAATCAAAAAACTTGAAGCCTGAAACGCCAGCGAAGGAATCGTTTGACAGAAATTCCTTCGCTGGCGCTTCAGGCTTCAAATCTTGGCATCGAATGTGTTTTAAAATAAAGCCGATTGATTGAGCTGTTTGAGTGATTCAGCAAACGAGTGTCAAAACGCCGTGTCCTAACTGCCTGACAGGGCAGCTTCAGGGGTTTGCCCAATTAGGCAAATCGCCAGCGCATAGCGTGTTGCTGCTCGACAGCCGTCAGGCAGCGCTCGACTATCCGCAAGGCCAAATCGAACTCGGCTTTTGCGCGCGGTGCAGTTTTATCGGCAACACGGTGTTTGAGCCCTCGCTGCATGAATATTCAGCCGCATATGAGGCGACTCAAGCCTATTCGGAGACGTTCAATGCGTTTCATCGTGGTCTGGCCGAGCGGCTTGTCAGGCAGCACGACCTGCACGGCAAACGAATTATCGAGATCGGCTGTGGTCAGGGAGAGTTTCTCGAATTGTTGGGCCAACTGGGCAACAACCAGTGTCTGGGGTTTGATCCGGCCTACCGGGGCGAGGCGGAAGCCGAGCCGGCGTCCAGTCAGGTGGCGGTGGTGCCGGACTTTTATGGCCAGCAATATGCCCAGCATCAGGCTGATTTCGTCTGTTGCAAAATGACGCTCGAACATCTCCATGAGCCAGCCCGATTTGCCCGTTCGTTGCAAGCTTCTTTGCAGCATCAGCCCGAGGCGGTGCTGTTTATCCAAGTTCCCAATGCTACCCGCGTGCTGCGTGAAACCGCCTTTTGGGATGTATATTACGAGCATTGCTGCTATTTCACGGCCCCTTCGTTAATCCAACTGTTCGCCGAGGCCGGGTTTCGGGTACTCCGCGTCGAGACCGATTATAACGGCCAGTACTTAATGCTCGAAGCCGATGGCCGCGTGGGCGAGATGCCAGCAGGCGTCGCGCCATGGCCCTCAGGCGACGAAGTGTCTCGGTTGGTCGATGCCTTTTCCGACGCGCTGGTCAGTCAGGTGGCCGAGTGGCATGCTCGTCTGGCCGAACTGCGGCGGCACAACCGACGTGTCGTGCTCTGGGGCGGAGGCTCCAAGGCCGTGGCGTTTCTGAATACCCTAGGCGTCTGCGAACAGATTCCCTACGCGGTCGACATCAACCCTCGCAAACATGGTTGCTATCTGGCCGGAACCGGACAAGAGGTTGTCGCGCCGGAACGCCTGCAGGCATATCGACCCGACGTGGTGATTGTGATGAACGCGATTTATACCGGCGAAATCGAACGAGATCTGGAACGACTCGGCGTGAAGGCAGAGCTATGGCCGTTACGATAACCTCCTCGGCGAGGAGTACTGGCTGCCCGGTCTGCGCTGGCGTTGAACCGATCGAGTTACTCCGCATGCCTGGCCTACCGGTCCATTGCCATTTGCTATGCGACGATGCGCGGTCTGCTTGTGAGGTGGCGCGGGGTGACCTGACTTTAAGTCTCTGCAAGCGCTGTGGCCATGGGTGGAACAGCGAGTTCGACCCAGCCAAGATGGAATATTCCGGCGCGTATGAAAATTCGTTGCATGGTTCGCCGACGTTTCAGGCCTATGCCAAGCGGTTGGCCAAACGGTTGGTCGAGCGGTATGACGTCCGCAATCGCCAGGTGTTGGAGATTGGCTGTGGCCGGGGTGAGTTTCTCGATTTGATTTGCCAGGCTGGCGGGAACCGAGGGCTGGGGTTCGAGCCGAGTACGCCGGTCGATTCGGTCGACGCAGGCCAAGCCTTTAAGGTGGTGCAAGAGTTCTATCCGCCGCGCCACGGCGCGGCTCCCACGGCCGATCTGGTTTGCTGCCGGCATGTGTTGGAACATGTGGCCAAGCCGGCCGATCTCGTCCTCGCAGCCCGACAGGCACTCGCCGACCGACCCTTCGGGCTCGCGATGTTCGAGGTTCCCAATCTGCGATTTACGCTTCGTGACCGTGGCGTGTGGGATTTGATCTACGAGCATTGCGGCTACTTCAGTCGCGAGTCACTCACGTGGTTGTTCGAGACGCACGGCTTTCAGGTTCAGCAAGTCGACGAGGTGTTTGGCGGCCAGTTTTTAGCAATCGAGGCCTTGCCGTCAGACCATCTCGGCGCGACGCTTGCGGCCAAATCGTTGGACGGATTGTTGCAGGCAGCCTTGGCGCTGGCGGACAACTATCGCGTGATGGCCGACTATTGGCAAACCGTGTTGAACCGCCGGGGCGGAAAGACCGTGATTTGGGGCGCAGGCTCCAAAACCGTCACGTTCTTAAACGCATTGAAGTTGAGCGACCAGATTTCTTTGGTGGTTGATATCAATCGGCGCAAGTGGAACCGGTTTGTGGCTGGCTCAGGCCATCGGATCTGCTCGCCAGAGGCGCTTGCCGGCATGCCTGTGGAACGCGTGCTGGTGATGAACCCGATGTATCGTGAAGAGGTGGCTCAGGCCATGCAGGCTTTGAAATGCGATGCGGAGGTGGTCTGCGTATCGGACGTACCAGCATTGGATTTCTGATTTGGGATTTGGGATTTAGGATTTGACGCGCTGACGCGTATGGAGAACTAAAAGCGAAGAAAACAGAAAAAAGAATCACGCATTGTAAACGAGGCGCTCTTGTCCCTAGCCGCGATGGAACACATCGCCGGACACGCTGTAGTGCCGTGAAAACCCACGGAGCAAGGGTCGAAAATACGCGAATTCACTCGCCCCTCGTGTCGTGCTTGTGTTTTTCATTGAGTTTGTTTTGAGACAAAGCCTAGCAGTCACATGAGAAGAATCTCACAAAGTCACAAAGCCACGGAGCAAAAAAGCTTTTTGTTCTCCATGCTCACCAAACGCGCTAGCGCGTCAAATCCTAAATCCCAAATCCCAAATCAAAAATCCAAAGTGGTGCTAGGGATGGTTGTTGCCGTGGGGCTGTTCGCGGCGATCAACCGCGCCGGTCAAACCCATTATTGGCGCCACCCTCATACTGGCGAGTCGCTGATTGATCTAGTCCACGCTCCGAAATACTACGCACGTCGTTCTGGCGACTTGACGGCCAACGTCATTGGTTCAACCTCGTGGCTGTCGCAAACGACCGAATATCGGTTGAACGCTGGTGACTGGCGCGCAGTTGGTCACGACGACCAAAGGGCTCGGCGGCCAATGTTCGTGATCGAGATGGCCGACGCCGAGTTGAACGCGGGGGAAAACCGCTTGGAGCTGCGGGCAACGCCTTACTGGGGCCCAGTCGAGAGCCAACACACGGTTTTTCAATACAGCCGGCAACCAGTGCGACTGCCAGTCACGGTCGATTGGCGGCACACTCCACTGGACGCCAGTAATGGCTATTGGCAGCGGTTTCGCGAGGGGAACGCCTGGCGCGTTCGAGTACGGCCTGGCTATGAAGGGTATGACTGGGTGTTGAACGTCACCGGGGCGTTTGCCGAGGGGCGTCGAGTGAAGACCGACATGGTGTTTCGTTCGAGCGAGACCAAGGGATATGGTTTTGGGACGCTGCCGCTTTGGGGTGGCATGCCAGACGAACCTCAGGTATCGCCTCGGCGAGGCTGGAATTTTGCAATCACTTGGTACTGGACGAAGCCAGGAGGATGGTCGACTGAGTTTTCTTATTTCCATCCTCGTGACAAAAATCGCTTCGTCCGTGACGTGCGGCCGGCCAAGATTGAGCCAGGCCAAAAGTATCATCTGGTGAGCGAAGCCTGGCCGCGCCACGATGCTCAAGGCCAGCACGCTGGTTTTCAACAACGCATGCGCTGGTGGCCTGCCGGCTCGCGCGAGCCAAACGATTGGCTTACACTTGACGATCGTGAATGCCCGTTGCCTGAGGGCGAATATGCCGTGGCGCTGGTGGCATTGCGATGCCAAGTCGATTTTGGGCCGGTAACCGTTTCGCCGCTCGAGGTGGAGCAAGTGGTCTTGAACAAGCCTGCGAACAGTCAGGTGCAGGCTCCATGAACCCTCGCGATTCTTCAGCATCGCCCAAGGTGTCGATCGGTTTGCCAGTTTATAACGGCGCGAAATTTTTGCGCCAAACGCTCGACGCCCTATTGGGCCAAACGTTTGCCGATCTAGAAGTCGTGATTTCCGACAATGCCTCGACCGACAAGACGGAAGCGATTTGTCGCGAGTATGCCGCGCGCGACGATCGAGTACGCTACGTGCGCAGTCCCGTCAATCGGGGAGCGGCTTGGAACTACAACCGGCTGTTAGAGCTGGCCACCGGGGAGTATTTCAAATGGGCAGCACACGACGATTTGCCGGCAGCCACGTTCATCGAGCGGTGTGTGGCGGTGCTCGATGCCGGTCCGCCGTTGGTTTTATGCCATACGCATTGTGCCGAGATTGACGAGCAGGGCCAGTCGCATCCTCATCAGTACAACGATGCGGCCAGCCGGCTCGATCCGACGCGCGCGCCTGCCGAGCAATTTGGCTGTGTGCTCCATTCACGCTATGCCTGGATCCGTGTGTTTGGCTTAGCCCGACTGGCGGTGCTGCGGCAAACGCCAGGCATCGGGCCATTTGTGGCGTCGGATCTGGTGTTGATGGCCGAGCTGGCGCTGCGGGGACCGATGGACGAGGTGCCGGAAGAGCTTTTTCAGCGCCGTTTGCATCCGGAGACTTCGGTCCAAGCCTGCCGGCAGCGACGTCGGCGCTTGGCGTGGTTTGACGGCCGGGCAAGTCGGGTAACCTGCTTGCCGGAATGGCGGCTGATGGGCGAATATTTCAAGCTGGTGTGGTGGCGTGCTCCGGCGACGCTGGGTACTCGAGGGGCCTGCTCTTGGCATCTGTTGCGCAAAGCAGGCAAGTGTTGGCGGGCATTGGTGCTCGATTTGGTGTGGGCGCTGCAAGACATCATTCATGCCGTGCGAGAAAAAACAGCGGTCGATGGCGAAGCGCGAAACGTAGACAATTCAATCGTTTGCGATTCTGCGCTGGCTAACGATCGGTGTCCGGACGTAAGCGTGTTGATGACGGTCTACAATGGCGAACAACACCTGACCGCGGCCGTGCAAAGTATTCTCGATCAGCAAGGCGTGCAGCTCGAACTGGTGGTCGTCAACGACGGTTCGACGGACGCCACCAGGCAATTGCTTGAGCGGTTCGCCCAGGACGCCAGAGTTCAGGTAATCCATTCCGACAGGATCGGCAGAGTGGCCGCGCTCAATCGCGCCTTGCAGGCTGCCCAAGGACGATACGTGGCGGTGCTTGATGCCGACGATGTCGCGCTGCCTGACCGGTTAATGCGCCAGGTCGATTTCTTGCGGCGCAACCCTCAGGTTGGGCTGCTGGGGTCGGCGTGCCGTGTGGTCGACGAAACCACAGGCAGAGAGTGGATTCGCCGGCATCCCCTGGACGACAAAACGCTTCGGCAAGCACTGGTCCGCGAAAACTCGTTCATTCATAGTGCCGTGATGATGCCCCGGGCAGTGCTGGCCGAACTGGGAGGCTACCAACACCAGTATCGCAAGTGCCACGACTACGAACTTTATGTGCGGATTGGCCGGCGATATCAATTGGCCAACTTGCCCCAGGTATTGGTCGTCAAACGGGTTCATCACCAAGCAGCGTTTCGGTTCGGCTTCCCGGCCTGGCGGGCATATCGCGAGCGAGCGACAGCCCGATGGCAGGCGTGGCGAAGTTTTTCCAGGGCTCTCGGCGATTTGCCATACGTGGCGGAACCGCTGTGGCGGTATGTAAAATCAACCCTTCGGCGTTTGTTGCTAAGGGTACAACGATTACCTTCAAAAATGGGCTGACAACATGTCGCTCGACCGCGAATCAACGATTTCAGTCAACGAATCCTCGGTTCCCGAGTACTTCCCGACCGCGCTGCGCAGCGAGCAAATAGACCCTGCACGGATGCCGAACTTTTTGATCATCGGCGCGGCCAAGTCAGGCACGACTTCTTTGTTCCGCTATCTCGGCCAGCATCCCGAAGTCTTTGCCAGTCGCGTGAAGGAGCCGGGCTTTTTTGCCTTTGAAGGGCAACAGGTCGAGTTTCGTGGGCCAGGCGATGCCAGTCGCAATCGGTCGGCCGTGACGTGCTTGCGAGAATATCAAAAATTGTTCGAATCGGCCGGCGCTGCCCAGGCCAGGGGAGAGGCCTCGGTCGTCTATCTGTACGACGGGCAGGCTGCCGGGCGAATTCGGCAATATGTTCCTCAGATGCGGCTGATTGTGATGTTGCGCAACCCGATCGAACGAGCATTCTCAAACTACCTTCACTTGGTGCGAGATGGACGCGAACCATTCAACTCATTCGCCACCGCGCTGGACGCAGAAGAACAACGCATCGCCGACCGCTGGCAATACCTGTGGCACTACCGGCGGCTGGGGTGCTATGCCGAACAGCTCCAACGCTATTACGACCTCTTTCCGGCCGACCAAATCGCTGTCTTCACGCACGACGAATTTTGTCGGCAGCCGCAACAAGTGTTGGAGCGGATTTTTCGTTTTCTCGACGTGGACCCCACGTTTCAGGTCGATACGACGATGAAGTACAATGTCGCTGGTCGCCCCCGCTCACAACGGGTCCACAACTTTCTCAAGCAGCCCAGCACGGCCAAACGGGTATTGCGACATCTGGTGCCCGACCGCCTGCGCCAACGCCTGTGGCGATGGACGCTTCAATCGAACATCGTCCGCGTCCAGCGGCAACTCGAAGACCAGGTGCGTCAGGAACTCGCCGAATACTATCGCCAGGATGTACGTCAACTCAAGGCCATGCTAAACCTTCAGGTTTGGGATTTCTGATTTGGCGCGACTGGAAGTTTTTGGTGAGTGGTGAGTGGTGAGTGGTACGCGCTAGCGCGTTCCCTCCACCCTCCACCCTCCACCGCTTTGAACGCTGGGGGGCAAGGAAGAGATTCCTGGCCGTGCTTGCGACGCGTTGCCAGGGGGCTGTGCAGGATGGTGCAGAATGGTGCAAAATCGCTAACCACTTGTACTGCCGTGAGTTGAGGCCTGCTTGAAGGTTTACGCGACGTTTCACGATGTTCGTCGCGCGTTTCACACTCATCACTAGCCAGACCAGCAGGCTCAAGAGCAAACTCCACAGACGCTTCATGCGCCAAGCCAGGCAGACGCCGATCGCATCTCGCGAAACAGGGGGTTGGTTTTCCTGCGGCGGCGACTCCGGATGAATCGGGCTGACGTCTGCACTGGAACGAGGCGCGCGGGCGTTGGTGCTTAAATAACCTAGGCCGCGGAGAAGCTGGAAAGAAGCCTTTGGGTCGCCAGCCAGGATATTGTCGGCCACGCAGGCTGCCGCGTTGAGCGACACGCCGTGCAGTTGTTGAATCGTCGCTTCGTGCATCTCCTGACGCATCTGGTCGTACACTTCACGGAAACGAGGGTGCTGGTTTTTCCAGCGGCTGACCGTGTTGCGATGAACGCCGACATAACGTGATGCCCGCGAAACGGTGTCGCCGCCTAAGAGCGCCGTCATGGCCAGATTTTGAGCCGGTGTGAGCCCTTCCCAACTGGCGTGCAGCGCCGGATCGAACTGAACCGGTTCGTCGAGCGGGGAAGAGGAGAACGACGGCTCCGAAGTCGGCTTGCTGGTCGGCGTTTGAGTTTGGGGTCGTGGTTTCTGGGGAGCTTGAGGGACAGAGTGCAATTTTCCATCGACGCTAATCTCACCAGTTGCGGTTAGCTCGGCAACCGCGCTGTCAAACGATGCTCGAAGCTCGTCAACGATCATGAGAGGCCTCCCCTTGTGTGATTTCTGATTTGGGATTTGGGATTTGGGATTTGACGCGCTCACGCGTATGACTGACTAAGAACCAATTACCAAAAACTAAAAACCAATCCTCCTGGTCAGCACATCAAATCCCAAATCAAAAATTCTTATGTTGGCTAGGGAATTTTAGGCAGCCGCAAACAAAAGTAAAGCCGGGGAAATGCGGTAAATGGGTAGTTTTGTTTTGGGGCGGTTTTCCGGGGAAAATTGACGAAACACGACATGCCGTTGATGGGGTGTTTGCCCTAGAGCAATTTCGGATAATTCGTAGTCGTATGTCGTCCGAAAACCTCGGCCAAAACTAGGTGTCGTCCGCCACAGTAAAAAGCAACTTGCTTTAAGGCTTCGAGTCGGCAGGAAGCGTTTCTGGCAAGCCTTGAATGTCGAGGGCGATGACACTAGCAATTGTGTCGGGCGCTTTGCCTGAGAGTTGAATCTGAATGCCGTGTTGATCGCGCTCGGTGTCGAGCTGGCGTGGCGTTTCTCCCAATAGCCGACAGGCGGTAACCTGATTACCGAGCGGGACGCTCAGTTTTTGTGCCTGAGGCCAATCGAACAGATGAAGGTAGATCCTAGTGGTGTTGTCAGCAAGTTGCTTTTGCGTGCAACGACCCCAAGGAGTTTGGGCAAACGGCGAGGCCTTAGTGCCATAGATCGACTCACCATGCCAATCCATCCACTGGCCGATTTCGCGCATTCGGACGATACTTTCCTCAGGCACGCTGCCATCGGCTTTGGGGCCAATGTTCAGCAAATAGTTGCCTCCTTTGCTGGCGATGTCGATCAGGTTGCGGATTAAGGTGCTGGTCGATTTCCATGCGTGGTCGTGCTGAGAATAACCCCAGGTCGTGTTCATCGTCATGCAGGTTTCCCAATCGACATCGGGCGAAGCGCCTTCGGGGATATGTTGTTCAGGCGTCGTGAAGTCGCCGTAGCGAGGGTCGAGCGTTTGACGCTTCTTGGCCCAATCGTCGCCCCAGCCTGCCTCGGCCGAACGGTAGAGCCGGTTGTTGACGATTACCTGGGGTTGATGCTTGCGAATCATGCGCAATAGCTCGTCCGCTTGCCAGCTTTTGCCTTGATAAGTGCGCGAGGAATAGTCGAACCAGAGTACGTCGAAGGGGCCGTAGTTGGAGACCAACTCTTCGACTTGGCGGTGCAGGTAGGCGACGTAGCGTTTGGGCTCGCGGCCCTTCATCGAAGTTCCTCGAACGTTAACCGCGCCGGAGCCGGCGTAGGCGTCCGGATGATGCCAGTCCCAAAGCGAATGGTAGACGCCGACTTTGAGCCCTGCCTGACGGATTGCTTGGACGATTTCCTGGTGCAGATCCCGTCCGGTGACATCCTTGGCGTCGAATGTCGTGGTGTCGCTGTCGTGCAACGCGAAACCGTCATGGTGTTTGTTGGTAAACACGACATACTTGCAACCGGCCGCTTTGGCCACCTCTGCCCATTGGCGGGCAAAATCGGGGCTCGGTTTAAATTGAGGAACCAAACGCTGAGCATATTCGTCGGCCGACACACCAGCCTTCAACTGAATCCATTCGACACCGCCACGTGTCCATTTCCGATCATCCCATTGGCCGGCTGGAATCGAGTACAGCCCCCAATGAACAAACATGCCGAAGCGAGCTTCGCGCCACCACTTCATGCGCGCCTCGCGGGCATCGAGCAATGCCTGGTCCGCAGTGCCGGCGACCGACGACGATTGTTCGGCTCGCGCAACTGTTGCAACCGTCGCGAGCGCCACGAGAATCATGCTGTAGCGGACGAGAAACGCATAACGCCAGACAATAGGTTGGAGCATGGGAAGGCCTTTGGGGGGAGAATAACGGCGGGATTTGAAGTGGGAAGCGTATCTTAGCAAACGGTCCGGGAGAGATGCAAATTTTTTCGGCTTGGGGGCAGGAGGATTGCAAAGTCGTCGATTCCACCAAAGCAGCGGCCGGCGGCCAAAGCGCGAAACAGAAAAATTCAGCCGTTTCGCGAGCGGTCACCGACCGC
>JANQPJ010000113.1 GCA_028289525.1 Pirellulales bacterium | reverse complement strand
TGCACGGCTGGTGCCGGCCACGGTCTTCAAAACCGTCGAGACGCAGGTCAATCCGCGCGTCTGGTGGGTTCGATTCCCATGCGCTTCCGCCATTTCATCATTAAAAACCTTCACTCCGACTGTCTGGCAGCCGGAGTGAAGTGAAACGCATGTTGACTGCCTGGACAAGACGCCTTAGCCGTCCAGCAGTTACCCCATCGTCGGTTGCGGCACCTCTTCTGGCTTGTGCAAGCCGACGACCGTCAGCACAGCGGCCGCGTTGAGCCAGTAGTACAACGCGTCGACACCGGCGAACCCTAGCGCGAAGGGAGCAATCGCGAACACTACCCCAACGAGAAAATCAACAGCCAAATGCACCGGGTACGGCAAGACACGAACCAGGCCAGTCTGGTGATCGGTTAAGATCGTCAGCACCAGCGCGGCAAGGCCCGTCCCTACCGACAACCATTTCGCGAGTGGGTGAGAGTCGCCAAGCTGTAGCAGGAACGGGGCGGTCAGCAACAGAGCGGCCACCGGGTAATCCAGGTACGCGTGGATCGTTTTCGTAATAAATCGCATGACACTTTCTCCTCGAGTAAGGTGATGAGGTAAATCGCCTGAACACATCGTTGTGACAAGCAGCAACGACTGCCGCAGCTACCGGCTTGCTTGCAGTGCTTCCGCGGCGGTCGACACCGCGGCCCCCAACAAGACAACGTCCTTGATCAAGAACTGGCCCGGCACGATCGACAAACCTGGGAAGCCAAGAGACGGCTCGACAACTCCCGGCGTTGAGAGCAAAAACGAGAGAGTCGTCAGGAACATGCCTGCAGCGAGTAGACTGCCAACAGCGGACAACTTGGGCGAAAGAGGGCAACTGGCGATCATCACGGCAATCAGCAGTTCAACAACGCCCAGTAAGGCAGAGAACTCTCGTTGACCGAGAAGCTGATAGGCCCACGCCATCCCAGGGCTGTTCGCTACCAAGCCTGAGATGCCTTCGGCTTCGTAGGCGGTGAACTTCATGCCGCCAATCCACAGCAAGACTAGCACCAAGCCATAACGAAGAATGCATCTGCCTACAAACTCGAGCTGGTTGGCCCAGGCGGACGCTTCAGGTTTGCGGACACAAGTGGTTTCGGCTGGTTGGCGATCTGCGAGCGACATGGCTTCGTCCTTATGGAAAGATTGGTCGTGGGTTGAACCGTTTTCCATAAGACGCCGCGAGCCGACGGTTTCTTACGTTACTATTTTTTCGAGGTGTCCCCCTCAATTCCGTCTAACACTCGCTGCAAAGCTTCATACTCTTCCCGACACTCGGAGCACACCGACAGGTGCTGTTCAACCGCCTTGAGCCCATCGGAAATCGACTTGCCTGCTAACTCGCATTCGGCAAACTCGGCGACCAACGCCAGACATTGCTCGCAATTGAGCTCGTTCTCGTTGGTGAGGCCAACCAACCACAACAAGTCTTTCAATTTTTCGTTTGAAAGCGACATCGTTCGATCCTCATCGGGCAAAGACGGCTTGAATACTGTCGGCATCATAGCCAGCAGCTTCCAAGCCTTGCTTGAGCTTCTTGCGGGCATCGTGGTTCAGCTTATAAACGGCGTTCCGATTGCTCCCCAGGTGTCGAGCGATTTCTACCTGCGCCATCCCTTTCATCTCGGCCGTAAGCACCGTGCGTTGCTTTTCGGTAAGCTGTGTCGCAATGACTTCTCGCATCTTCTCGATAATTGCATTGCGTTCGACTTGCTCGTCCGGCCCGGCGGCGTGCTGCTGCGAACTTGGGCTAGCGACAACTTCGTCGAGCGAAACGTCTTGCCAGCGCTTTCGCCGTAGTTCCGTCATCGCAATGCGAATCGCGATCGTCGTGGCCCAGGTTAGAAACCGGCTGCGGCCTTCAAACTGATCGAGTCGGCCTAGAATCCGCACCAGCGAGTCTTGCACGGCATCTTCTAGAAAAGCCTCATCGGCGCGCGGGTAGCTCGACAGCGCCTTGCGCAGATTGCGCAGCAGCAACTCTCGCAATTCAGACACCGCCGAATTGCGTTGCGCACTTTGCGGGCTGAGAGCAGCCGCCCAAGCGGCGTTGTTTCGACTCATGCTCTTTGCCAATCCCTGATGCTTCTAAACCGAGAAGACACCCGGCTGGCGACAGGCCAACCGGGTGTCGCTACGGTCGTTTATGACGCGGTCAGCTCTGGAGCGGCCGGAAAATCGATTTCCGTTCCCGCCACATGGTTGAAATAGTTCGTAAAGAGATTGAGGGCCACGTTCGCCACGATCTCGGCAATTTCGCCATCCTGATACCCGGCATCGCGAACTTGCTGAACATCGGCATCGGAAACCAAACCTCGCTCTTTGACAATCGCGCGAGCGAACTGGAGTGCAGCCTGCTCTTTCTGGTCCTTGGGCTCGGCGCGCCGAGCATCGCATGTCTCTGGTTCTGTTAATCCGGCCCCTTGACCAAGAGCCGTGTGTGCCGCCAAACAATATCCACACTGGTTGGTCTCGCCAACGACCAGAGCAATTTGCTCTCGCAAGCGAACAGAAAGCAGACCAGCGGAAAGCGACTGACTAAACCCTAGATATGCCTGGGCAACGGCCGCAGAATTGGCCATCGTGGCAATAATATTCGGTACGATGCCCATCTTCTCCTCGACCGCTCCGAGCAAATCAGCGGTTTGGGAGTCTGCTGTGTTCCGGTTGACAGGACTAATGCGAGGCATTCTTCTCTCCTTGACATTGAAAATGTTGACGAAAATCGCTTGTTTTCCGTTAGACGCCTCGGAGTCGAGAATTCTTACCTCACCGGCTTCAAAAAAAAATGCCAGAACTCCCCCCTGCCCTAACAACCCTGCGATGCCACCAAAATCAGCGCCGTGCTTGAGCCCCCTCCAGAAAGCAGTCCGTTACGCTGCCGGTCCATACATGCCAGGCACCTCGACGCCGTTCAAACGCAAGTAGACGCACAGATGGGCCCGATGGTGAATCAGGTGGTTGAGCACAAAGCCACGGATAATTGCCGCGCGGGGCAACGAAAACATCGGTTTACCGGCTGCTAGCAATGACCAAACATGGCCTAGCTCTTCGTCCTTGACTGCTGAAATGGCTTCCCGCGCCTCGGCCACATTCTGGTCGAAAAGAGCCAGAATTTCGGATACCTGGGTGAAGGCTGGCGACTCGTAAGGCGGTTCGCCCACGGGCGCGATATCCCAGGAAGACTCAGTGAGCGTACCTTTGACCCAGCCAGGAATTTCCGCCAAGTGATTCGCGTTCCAACCGATTGTGTTCAACGTCGGATCGGCTTGCCAGTCAAGCTTGTCCTCTGGAACCAACTCTAGCACTTTTCGCGTGTTCGATGTTTCGTGGTCGAATTCTGGCAAAATCGTTTCTGCGTAACTCATCAGAGCCTTCTCCCATTGCATGGAATGCTGAAAAACAACCGGTCCACGTCATGAACACTTCACATTTGATCAGGCAACAACGTCGTAGATAGCGCCATGAGGGCCAGCGCGGCCGTGAATAATGTACCAGCCCCAAACAAAAACCACCGTACCCAAGGGCGATCATATCCGAGCCAACGTAGATAGGTTTCACTCGCCGGACCAGCAAAGTAGCAAAGATTGGCGAAGATCGCGCCTTTGACCATCACCACCATGGTCCGCCAGGCGGTCGCCCCAAAATTTGCCAAGCTGGGAGCACAAAGCAGTAGCGTAAATATGCCTAAGATCAGCAAATAGACGATCCGCAGACGCTCCCAGGCTAGAAACACTCTTTTCGCCAGCGTGCCAAACGGCAGCGCAACCGAAGTCGCCTCGATGCTCTCAGGATGATTTGCTTCGGCAATCGGTGAAGAATAGGGATTCTCTGACATCTGAATCGCTCGGCCAATCAACTCATCTGCAAGGCGTCCGGTCTGTCGCCTGAACGCCAAACGAGTTTAGCCAGAATACCATCTTTTTCGATTGCCGATCAACCGGAAGTGCTCTCAGATGCTCGGTGGCCTTATGCCTGCGCCGCCTTCCAAGCTTCTAAGTTGGCCACCGTATCATCCTCGGCGTTTCCTTGCGGCAATCGCTCACGGAAAAACTTCGACGCTTGGCAAAGCTCGGCCACCGACTCAACGATCGCATCCGGCCCATACGCATAGTGGTCGAGATCGTCTCGACTGGTGCTGCCAGTCAGGGTAAGAATGGTGCGGTAGCCCATTTGCACCCCACCTAGAATATCGGTTTCCATTGTGTCGCCCAGCATGACCGTTTGCGAAGTCGCTAATTTCAACTCCTTGCGGGCTGCTCGCATCATGATTGGACTCGGTTTTCCCACGCTGAATGCCTTGATCCCGGTAACCGCTTCCAAGTAGGCCACCGTGGCCCCACACCCAGGCCGCGTTCCCGACTGCGTGGGACAATTAGGGTCGAGATTCGTAGCAATTAGTTTAGCGCCATTCAAGATCATGTTGGCCGCACGCTCCAATGCATCCAGCGTGACCGTACGTCCTTCTCCGACCACAACAAAATCGGGCCGATGATCAACAATCGAATAACCGTTGCGGTGTAACGCTTGGAGCAAGCCGCCTTCGCCAATCACATAAGCGGTGCCCGACGGTTTCTTTGCGGCCAGAAATCTAGCCGTGGCCATTGCACACGTAAAGATATGTCGCTCTTCGACCATGATGCCCATGCGCTGCAACTTGGTCTGCACATCGCGTCTCGTACGCTGGCTGTTGTTGGTCAAGAAAATAAAAGGAATTTCTTCGTCTTTGAGCCCTTGAATAAATTGCTCTGCTCCGGCAACCACCTCATTGCCTCGATAGATCACCCCATCCATGTCGATCAACAAACCTGCCTGCATCGTTGGTATCTCCTTGACTTCACTCGAACATCGAACAGCCCTGGCAATCACAGCAATTCATGTGCCACTCGATAAAATCAAAAACTATTCGCATGTTCGCTGTCCAACACTCCCATCGACAAGGTTGCCTGCCATATTCATAGGCACGATGTTGCAGAAGCAACAGGCAACGGATCTGTGGTTTGATGACACAGGAATGATAGCTCGGCACAACGAGTCTTCGCCTTGGAGTTTTTTAACCGAAGCCCCCAAAAGGCGAGTGCTGTGTCCAAGCCTGTTTTTCACATTGTCCCAAAACCACTTAAAGCCTGAAGCGTAAGCAAAGGAATTGCGCAAGCGCATCAAAATAATTCCATCGCTAGCGCTTCAGGCTTTGATCGGCGCCACTTTCTAATCGCTCTCTCCCAAGCCTCTCCAAACTTCTCGAGCGCATTAATTTTTTGGTGGCATTTTTCTTATTCACCCCCTCTCAGTGGGTTTCCTGGTTCCCAGGCTCTGCTTGGGAATGAGAAAACGCTGAGAATGATGTGACGCTCGTCTGAAAACTGCGCAATTCGTTACTGCACCCAACTTCTCCCAGCCCTTGCCAGTTCGAAGGAATTCAGTGCATAATCCGTTTCTTCACTTCTCCCCTCCATTTACCAAAATGAGACATCTCCATGCCATTAGTCGTTGTTGGATCGGTCGCTTTTGACAGTGTTGAAACTCCCTCGGCCACACGCGAACGCGTGCTGGGCGGCTCGGCAGTCCATTTCTCCTATTCGGCCAGTTTTTTTACGGCAACCCATCTGGTCGGCGTGGTCGGGGAAGATTGGCCTGACGAACATACCAAGCTGCTCAATGACCGTCGAATCGACACCTCTGGGCTGCAAGTGGTCCCAGGCGGCGAAACCTTTCACTGGCGTGGAAAATATGCTCCCAACATGAATGACCGCGAAACGCTCGAGGTCCATCTGAATGTGTTTGAAGACTTCGACCCGGTGCTGCCAGAGGCATATCGCAAATCCAAATTCGTCTTTCTAGCCAACGGTTCGCCGGTTTTACAAATGAAGGTGCTCGACCAAGTCAGCGACGCCACGCTCACCGTTGCCGATACGATGGACCTGTGGATCAACATTCAACGAGATGAACTGACCCAACTTTTGAAACGGATCGACGGTCTGGTGCTCAACGACGCCGAAGCCCGCCTGTTGACCGACGACGAAAACCTCGTTCGAGCAGGCCACCAAGTTCGCAAGATGGGCCCCAAGTTTGTGATCATCAAGAAAGGCGAACACGGGGCAATGTTCTTCAGCGAACATGAAACCTATGTGATGCCGGCCTTTCCGACCGAGGAAGTGGTCGACCCGACTGGAGCCGGCGACAGTTTTGCCGGCGGCATGATGGGCTACCTGACCGAGCAGAACACCTTTGATCCGGAAACCCTCAAAACCGCGATGGCCTATGGCGTGGTGGTGGCCAGCTTCAACGTCGAAGATTTCAGCCTCGACCGGATGCGACGGCTCGAACGGCCTGAAATCGACCAGCGGTTGGCTGCCTATCGCCAAATGCTTTCGTTTTAAGGGGATTTGATGGCTGACACTTCCCTAGCCGCGACGCGTCGCCGGAAAATCTAAATACGCATGAATACGGTCCGCGCGTTTATCGCCGCCGAAATCGAACCCGAGGTCCGCAACCGGATTGCTGAGTTGCTCAACCGTCTACAGGCTTGCCCGATGAAGGTCCGTTGGGTTCCGCCGGAAAACCTGCATTGGACGCTCCAATTCCTCGGCGAAGTCGAGCTGACCCAAACGGCCGAAGTTTGCCAGCACATCACTGCGGTGGCCGCCGGCAGCCGACCGTTTGACATCCAGGCGCAAGGCATCGGTGCGTTTCCCCGTCTCGAACGCCCTCGAACCGTTTGGCTCGGGGCCAACGATGGGGCCGAGGCGATGGTCACGCTTGCCGAGCGGCTCCAAGATCGGCTAGCCCAGCTCGGCTTTGCCGGCGAGTCGCGACGTTTCACTCCCCACCTGACGCTAGGCCGAGTGCGCGAAGCCCATCGCGCGGCCCATCTGGCCGATTGGCTCGAGCCACACCTCGCGTTCGACGCCGGCACGATGCACATCGACCAGATGGTACTCTTCTCCAGCCGCCTGGAGTCCGGCGGCCCTGTCTATGAACCGCTTGGCCGAGCAGCGCTCGACGGCACAGGTGTTTGAGCGTATATGAGCGGCAATCGCTAAAAAAATGTCCGAGTTTCCAGGAATTGCCCAAAAATCCTCTTGCCGAAACTACTGAACGTCGATACACTATTCAGGCGTTCAGTAGTCCGGTGTGGCCCTGCCGCGTTCTCTGCGGTGCCGTGTGTTCGAAATGGCCGCTTGCAAGTCGACGCATTCTGTAGCATAAAAGGGACTCGATTCATGGTAACCGCAACCCAAGCCTCTAATCGCATGGCCAAAAAAGAGAAAAAAACCACCCGTACGACCAAACGGGCCGCTGCTGCCCCGGCCGTTCCCTCGATCCTGGCGGACAACCCAGACCTGAAGCACACGGTAGCCCAAATTGAAAAGGAGTTTGGCGACGGTGCGATCATGCCGTTGGGCAGCAAACAGGCCCAACAGATCGAAGGGATTTTGACCGGCAGTCCCTCGCTTGACATGGCCCTTGGCGGCAAGGGTTTGCCTCGAGGCCGGATCATCGAAATTTTTGGTCCTGAATCGAGCGGCAAGACCACACTGGCCTTGCATGTCGTGGCCCAGGCACAAAAGCAGGACGGCATTGCCGCGTTCGTCGATGCCGAACACGCGCTCGATCCCAGTTGGGCCAAAAAGCTGGGCGTCGAGCTAGAGACCTTGCTCGTTAGCCAGCCCAGCAGTGGCGAAGAGGCGATGAACATCACCGAAATGTTGATCAAGTCGAACGCGGTCGACGTGATTGTGATCGACTCGGTTGCTGCCTTGGTGCCGAAGAAGGAACTCGACGGTGAGATTGGCGACTCGCATGTCGGTCTCCAGGCTCGACTGATGAGTCAAGCCTTGCGTAAGTTGACCGGGGCGATTGCCAAATCAAAAGCCACGGTGATCTTCATCAACCAGATTCGCGAGAAGATCGGCGTGATGTTTGGCAGTCCAGAAACCACACCTGGCGGTCGAGCGCTCAAGTTCTACAGTTCCTGCCGTATCGACGTTCGCCGCATTGGTCAGTTGAAAGATGGCGAAGACGTGGTTGGCCAGCGCGTCCGGGCCAAAGTGGTGAAGAACAAGGTCGCGCCTCCGTTTCGGGTAGCCGAATTTGACATGATGCACAGCAGTGGCATCAGCTATGAAGGCGATATTCTCGACATGGCGTTGACCCAAAAACTGGTGGCGCGCAGCGGAGCCTGGTTCCGCTACGGCGAACAGCCCCTTGGTCAAGGCCGAGAGAAGGCGCGTCTTCACCTGAAAGAAAATCCTAAACTGACTGAGGAATTGCGTCAGAAAGCCTTTGCAACGGTCGCCCTTGACGCATTGCCCCCCACCGAACAAAACGGCAGCGACTCGTAAGCCAGCGATGTGCTCACACCCCTTAGCCGCGACGAGACTTCGTCGCCAGTCGCGCAGTGAACGTCAGCAACTTTCGATTGACTCCAGCGCCCCGGCGACGAAGTCTCGTCGCGGCTAGGGATTTAGGCTTTATTGAAAGCTGCGCGGACAATGGTCCCTCGCATCACAGGAAAATCAAGTCGTTTCGCGAGCGGCCGCCGGCCGCTGCTTTTTAAAAACAACTTTGCAGTTTTCCCCAAATACTCTCCCTCTGTGTTCTCTGAGCCCTCTATGGTAAAATCCTGCTGTTATTTCTCTGTGGTAAAATCGTTCTGCCGGGCTTCAGATGGCTGAAGTGCTACCTTCACGCTCAAACTTACTCACTCGTGTGTCGTGTTTGGATTGTTTGCAAACATGGCGCGGTCTGGCTAGATGTTTTTATCTCGGCACCAGTCTCGGTAGTTGGTTGTGGGCCCCGCTGACGACAGTGGCAATCTTGGCGTCGCCTTGCCTGAGTGCTGACCAAACACCAGAAAACAAAAACGCTGGCAGTCCGAGTGCTGGCCAAACGCTGAAAAACAAAAACACTGGCCTGGAAATTGTCGCCGCCGTCCAGGCATCGCTGGTCGAAGCGATTGCCACGGCTGAACCCTCGGTCGTGGCCATCGCCACCGTGCCCCATTCAGCCCGGCTCCCCATCCCGGGTCTGGAAGCCGACCCGTTCGGCATTCCTTTTCGAAATGCCCAGGACAATACGCCGGCCAATCCTGATTTTATCCCTCACGAGTTTGGCACTGGCGTCATTGTCGATGCCCAGGGCTTGATTCTAACCCACTACAAACTCGTCTCGGAAGACGCCCATCACTGGGTTACCTTGCCCAATCACAAAGTGTACAAAGCGCGCATCCGCGCGGCCGACCCTCGCAGTGGTCTAGCCATTCTGAAGATCGACGCTGAAGCTCTGAACCCCATCACTCTCGGCGATGCCCAAAGGCTTCGCAAAGGCCAGTTTGTCGTTTCGTTAGGCAACCCTTACGCTATTGCCCGCGATGGCCAAGCGAGCGCCAGTTGGGGCATCGTCTCCAATCTGGCCCGCAAAGCGGCCCCGCTGCCGATCCCTGGCCAACGTTATCCGAAGAAAGACACCCTGCACCACTTTGGCACGCTGATCCAAACCGACGCCAAGCTGAACCTGGGTACCAGTGGCGGAGCGCTAATCAACCTCGACGGCCAGATGGTCGGCCTCACCACGTCGCTGGCGGCGCTGCCAGGCTACGACTCGGCGGCCGGCTACGCGATCCCAATCAACCAGACCACGCGTCGGGTGATTGAGCTTCTGAAAGCAGGGCGCGAGGTCGAGTATGGGGTGCTGGGCGTCTCGCTGGAAAACTTGCGACCCAGTGAACTGTCGCAAGGGCAGCAAGGCTCTCGGGTGGGTTATGTTCACGAAGCCACCCCGGCCGCTTGGGTCGGGCTGCGGCGCGGCGATATTATTACTCACGTCGATGAACAGCCGGTCCGCGATGCCGATCAGCTGATGTTGCAAATTGGCAGTCGACCGGCCGAGTCGTCGATCCGCCTTACCGTTGCTAGCGGCGAGAAGGTGCGTCAGCTTCAAGTTCAACTGGCCAAATATCCGGTGCAAGGCGTCAAGATTTTTACCCAACCGCGTCCTACTTGGCGCGGCCTCGAAATCGAACACCCCTCGGCCCTGCCTGAAGCGGTGCATGCCAAACTAACGGCCAACCGTTTGATCGACCGCGAGGGCTGTGTGGCGATTTCCAAGGTGGCCGAAGGTTCACCAGCCTGGCAAGCCGGGCTCCGGCGTCACATGTTGATTAGCCATGTCGGCCACACGCGCGTGCGAACGCCCACTGATTTTCGCACGGCTGTCGTAGGCCAAGCCGGCGAGGTTCGTCTGCGGCTAACGCTGCCAGAGACCGAGCAGCCAATCCGGATGATCGCGGCCCCCTAGCTGGACAGCGCCGCTTTCGATGACAATCCAAGCACGAAGCGCCAGCGAGTGAATTGAAGCATAACATATTCACTCGCTGGCGCTTCGTGCTTGGATTGTCGTGTTTTTACGCCAAAGTGGCTCTAGAGCAATTTCGGATAATTCGTAGTCGTGCCAGCGTCGGAAAATGCCGGCCAAAACTAGGTCGCGTCCGCTATGGTAAAGAGCGACTCGCTCTAGAAATTCCCAAAACAGCGACCGGTGGTCGCTCGCGAAACGCTGGATTGTCTTGGTTTCGCGAGCGCGCCACCGTCCGCTGCTTTTCTTTGCACTCCGTCCTGCGCCCTACCTGGAGTTCTCTAGCCGTTCCTGCGCCCAACGGCTATATTGGCCGGTTTCTATGCAGGCCGAACATCATCCCCCCTTACATGATTCCGTAGCCGCCCAAGCTCAAAACGATGAAGACCAACGAACTCCGCGAAAAGTATCTGGCATTCTATGAAACCAAAGGCCACGCCCGCCGCCCGAGCGATGTGCTGGTGCCTACCTGGGATCCTTCGGTCCTGTTCACTCCGGCCGGAATGAATCAGTTTAAGGATCATTTCTTGGGCAAGGTCAAGCTCGACTTTACGCGCGCCACAACCTGTCAAAAGTGTCTGCGCACAGGCGACATCGACAACGTCGGCCGCACGGCCTACCACCACACGTTTTTCGAAATGCTCGGCAACTTCAGCTTCGGCGACTATTTCAAGCGCGAGGCGATTCTCTGGGCTTGGGAGTTCCTGACCGACCAGCAATGGCTGGCGATCGCTCCAGAACGCTTGAGTGTGACCGTCTATAAAGACGATCAGCAGGCAGCCGCCATTTGGCGCGACGAAGTCGGGCTGCCCTCGGCACGCATCGCCTGGCTAGGTGAAGACGAAAATTTTTGGCCGGCCAGCGCGCCGAGCCAAGGCCCCGATGGAGTATGCGGACCCTGTAGCGAAATTTTCTATCACCCAGATGACGGAAACGAAGTCGAAATCTGGAACTTGGTATTCACTCAGTTCAACCGCGTCGGCAACCCGCCCGACAACCTGCGCCCGCTGCCCAGCCAGAACATCGACACCGGCATGGGTCTCGAGCGCACGGCAGCCGTGCTGCAAGGAGTCGACTCCAACTTCCACACCGATGCTTTGCTGCCTATCGTCCAAGCAGCGGCCGACGCCTGTAACCTCACCTACGAGGCCAGCAGCGACCATGGTCGACGCCTGCGACGCATTGCCGACCACGTGCGAGCATGCAGCTTTGCAATCCATGAAAACGTCTATCCTGGTCCTAACAAAGAAAAGTATGTCATCAAACGACTGCTCCGTCGGGCTGTCCTCGATGGCCACCAGATCGGCCTTCGCCAGCCGTTCCTGCACCAAATCGTCCCCGCCGTGGTCGACGCCATGCAGGCTCCCTATCCCGAGTTGCGGGAAACTCAGGCTCGCGTGACTCAGGTAATCCAAAAAGAAGAGTCGAGCTTCTTCAGCACCATCGACGATGGTCTGGCGCACGTCAGTCGGGTATTTTCCCAAATGGCCCAAAGCAACCGCGTGATGGTCGACGGCGCCGAGGCGGCCGAACTTTATCAAACCTATGGCGTCCCGCCCGAGCTGTTCCAAACCCTGGCGGCCGAAAAGAACTTCACGTTCGACTGGGACGGTTTTCAACAGGCCATGACGCAGCATGGCGAGGCCTCGGGCAAGCAACAGTTCGAATTGTTCGAACGCGGCCCCTTGGAAACACTCAAAGAAGCCCTGCACTATACCGAGTTCCTCGGCTATGAAACGACCAAGGCCACCGCGACCGTCAAGGGGATCGTCGCCGGCCAGGCTCCCCACGACCGGCTCTGTGACAAGATGACCGAGGTCGGCCATGAGAATCCGGTGCGCGTCGTTCTCGACCGGTCGCCCTTCTACGGAGAAAGCGGCGGCCAGGTGGGCGACACGGGAACATTGGTCGGCGAGAATTTCGAGTTTCAGGTAAACGACGTACAGAAGTCTGGCGACCTGCTCGTTCACGCTGGCCATTTGACCCATGGCGAGATTTCCGAAGGCACCCAGGTTACCGCTCAAGTCAACGACTCGCGGCGCGATGCCATTCGTCGGGCTCACTCGGCCACCCACCTGTTGCATCACGCCTTACAGAAACACGTTGGCCAACATGCCCAACAGCAGGGCTCCAAGGTTGACTCCGACTGGTTGCGATTCGATTTCACCCACCTGAACCCATTGAGTGGGGAAGAATTGGCCAACATCCAGGCCGAGGTAAACCAGTACGTTCACCAGGCATCTACAATCGAGTGGGCCACGTTACCGTTGGCCGCCGCCCGCGAGCAGGGGGCGATGATGCTCTTTGGCGAAAAGTATCCTGACCCGGTGCGAATGGTGACGATTGGCGACTACAGCCGCGAACTGTGTGGTGGCACTCACCTTACCTGCACCGACCAGGTTCAGGCATTTGAAATCACCAGTGAAGAAGCCGTTTCGGCCGGTACCCGGCGGATTGTGGCCCTGACCGGAGAGCGTGCTTGCCAACATGCCAAGCAGATTCGCGAGCAACTCGCTCAGGCAGCAACGCAACTGGCGGTCAGCCCGGCCCAAGTGCCCGAGACGGCCCAGCAACTGGCCCAAGCTGTACGTCATTGCAAGAAGGCATTGGCCAGTGGCGGGTCGCCGCCGGCTCGCGAGCCGGTGTCTGTCCCGGCAGCCGGCGACCAGTCGGCGCTCGATTGGAAACAGACACTCGCCGACACCGCCCGGGCGTTGAACGTAGGGGTGTTCGACGTTGCCGAGCGTTTAGCGAAGCTGCAAGCAGAATTGCAACAACTCGAAACGCAGATTGCCTCGCGAAGCGAGGCCGGAGAAGTTTCGGCCGAGACGCTACTCGAGCAGAGCCAAACGGTCGGCGCTGCACGGCTGGTGGTTGCCCAGGTGCCGGCGGCCAACCCTAACTTGATGCGACAGTTGATCGACCAATTGCGCAAAAAAGCCAACCCGATCGCAGTGTTGCTGGCCGCCACCCAAGGCGACAATAAGGTGATGCTAGTGGCCGGTTTGAGCGACGAATTGGTTGCCCAAGGGGCCCACGCCGGCAATTGGATTCGGCCTGTGGCCCAAGCGGTCGGCGGCAGCGGCGGCGGCAAGGCCGAGATGGCCCAAGCCGGCGGCAAAGCGCCTGACCAGTTGCCTGAGGCGCTCGAAGCCGCCCGTTCGGCGATGACCGAGATGTTGTCGGCCTAGGAGCCTGTCGCATTCGGAGATAGCAGCGGTCGGTGACCGCTCGCGAAACAGGTGGTTTTGCAGATTTCCAGAAAACACCCCATTTTCGAGTCCTTGTTTTTGGAACAGCTGAACGCCATCGTCTGCTAGGAGCATGCAGCGCTAGCGTTGCATGCGGTAATCCCCCAAACGTGTTAGCCGCGCGCATATGGCGGCAGTCCCAGGAGAACTGCAAAGTCGTTTTTTTGAAAAAACAGCGGTCGGTGACCGCTCGCGAAACGGCTGAATTCTTCTGTTTCGCGCTTTGGCCGCCGGCCGCTGCTTTGGTGGAATCGACGACTTTGCAATCCTCCTGGCGGAAGTCCGGGGTTCGTCTTTACGCTCCGACGGCGTATGATGTCTTCAAGACATCTTCAATGTGCCTTCAGCGCACGTTCACATCTCACAAAGAAGGAGCGCCAGAGATGACTTTGACTACGCTCGGCTGGGAGATTGAGGTGGACCGCGGACCGGACTGGTTGTTTGTTCGATTGATCCCCACAAACAACACTTCGTCCTACACGTCTGAGTTTGTCGAACCGGTTTGGGATGTGATCGATCAACACTTCATCTATCGGATCGTGTTGGAAATGGACCAACTTGACCAGGTGTCCAGTGAGTTGATTGATCAATTATTGATTTTGCAACAGCGCGTTTGGGCACACCAAGGCATGCTACGACTGTGCGGCCTGTCGCCTGACTGTTTTGAAGCCCGTGCGAGCGTCCTGTCGGCAGCCGGTCTGACTAACTATCGAGATCGAGAGACGGCGGTTCTCGGCCGCAAGGCGGTGGCTCGGTAGAGCCGCTTCAAAACACGTTCTGAAGTGGCCCTCAGCGCTCGGCGACAGTCAACTGGTTTTCGATCTGACGCACCCCTTCCACGCGCCGCAGTGACTCCTGCGCCATTTGCTTTTGGAAAAACGACTGCACCTTGCCACGCAAAATGACGTGGCCTTCCTTGGTTTCAAAACGGAGCTGGCTCCGCGAAACGTAAGGATTGGTTCGCAGGGCATGGTGGACTTCGTGATCCAACGGACTGACAGGCTGGGGGGCGTCGAGCATCGGAGGTTCTCCGGGGAGGGTACGGTCAGGAAACCGGGAGGAACGATCGGCGGCCATTGTGTCCGATCGCCCTCTTTCATCGTCCGCCTCGGCCGGCACGCTCAAAGAATCTCGCCACACAAAGTGCGTAAACTACAGAAACGTGTCCGGCTATAACGATTCCACCGATTCTGCTCAACTAGTAGACGATGGCATTCGAATCTGGAGGTTGCAAGCTTCTGTTTGCCCCCCTAGAGCAGTTTTCAGGTTTGTGTAGCGATGTTTCGTCGAGAAACATCGGAAAAACCAGAGTCACGACCGCTATAGTCCCGTGCAACTTGCACTAGCCGCGACGCGACGCGTCGCCGGGGCCTCACAGAAACAAATGCCATCATCTACTAGAAATGGCCGACGCCCCACATCGGGCCATTTGCGGTCCGGCGGATAAAGTCGACTCGAGCATTGCAATGCGAGCTGCGATCGCCGGGTGGAGCCAGGTAGCCCGCCGTGCCGGCAGCGCGTTCAACTCGGCCAGCCGGCGCAGCGCCACACAAAAACGCTCCACCGATTCGGCAGACGGACTCGGTGCCCGGCGGCCAACCAACTCATCAAGCAGCTGACAAGCCTGGCGGTCGGCCGCATACTCGGTCCAATGAGCAACCCGTCCCAAGACCCAACCGCCGCCGACCAAACCAGCCAGCGCGACGATGCCTAGCCCCAAATTTCCCAGCCCGTCGATGGCTATGAACGTGGGCAATCCGAGCCCAACCCAACTGGCCCAAACCATCACAGGCACCAGTACCGTGGCCAGTCGCCACTGGACATGCCGCAACTGAGCATGGGCAACCTCGTGGGCGAAAATCGCCTCGACTTGCTCGTCTGCCATCTGCGCTACGAGCCCATCGCTCAGCAACACCACGCGGCGTTTGCGTCCCCAGCCAACGAGCGCCGCATTGGCCAACCGGTTGCCAGTTTGCCAGGCGAGTAGCTCGCGCAGCTCAAATCTCCAAACCCTGGCCGCCCTCTCCAAGCGAGCCCGCAACGGCCCGACCGGCAGGCGATGGGTCGACCAGCAGCGGACGAGCATGGCCGGCAATGCCAACACCAGCAACCCCAACGCGATCGCCAGCACCAAGGCCGTGCGGGCATCGGCCCAACGTTCCGGCAACAACCATCGCAAACTGTCATCCACGCCACAGACCAGCAGGACTGGAATCAGAACCAAGGCAAACTCATGCCGGCAATAAAACACTAGTTGCGCCCATCGCGACGGACTGTGAGCTAGCACCGCGCCCTGAGCCTGAGCCAAACGGCGTTCTGTTTCACTCACGATAATCCAAGAGAGCACCAGCGGTGCCACCACCGGGACCAGCAACAGCAACTCGTCGAGCAAGATAGCCTCGCGAAGCTGCCAGTTGGAGAGCACAAGTTGGGGCCACTTGAGCCCCAGCAGCACAATCGCCATCAGCGCCAGCCAAAGCCCCTTGGCCAACACGCGACGACGGCCGTCCAACCGCGCGCGGTCGACAGGCCATGTTTCACCGGCTCGCGCCCAGGGCGAAGTCACCACGGTCAACAAGGCGGTCAAACAGGCATAGCCGGCCAGCGCGACCGCGGCCAGGGCCAAGTGCTTGCCTGGCGCAACGACAGGCTCCCCAGGCATCCAGGAGGCGGCCAGCGTCACGGTGGCCACTACGGCCATGATGAAAAGAAATGGCATACCAGACGATATCACTAGGCTTTTTGCGAGAACCCATCCGCTCTCTCCAGCATAGTCAGAGCTCTTGCCCAACTCAAAACGTGGTCAACCTTGCAGCCAAGCAGGGAGCTCGCCTGCCTGTGGCAGATGAATCACCGAGGCATCGACAATCGCCTTGTGGGCCAACACCTCTTCGAGCGCCTCGGCCGGCGGTTCGCTGTCCAGGTTTAACACCCCGATTGCGCTGCAACCCGGCGTGGCCGTCGTGCGTCCGACCGCCATTTGGCCGATGTTTACCTGATGGTTGCCAAGAATGGTGCCAATCGCTCCGATCATGCCCGGCACGTCTTGGTGCCGAAAGATCAACATCCAGCCATCGAGAAATGCTTCTAACCGGTGCCCGGAGAGCCCTACCAAACGCGGCATCTTGTGACCAAACAGCGTTCCAGCGGCTTCGTAACATCCGTCTTCCTTGGTCAGCACCTCGGCCGTCATCATCGCTCCAAAAGCGCCTTTTTCGTGGCGCAATTCCTCGACCACTTCGATTCCCCGCTCGGTGAGCAGCACTTCGGCGTTGACGATGTT
>JANQPJ010000097.1 GCA_028289525.1 Pirellulales bacterium | reverse complement strand
ACGTTTCGCGAGCGGCCACCGGCCGCTGTTTTTATTAAGCCGCCCGACGATGGGCTTGCGGCCAGATCGCATCGGCAATCACGCCGGCCACTTCGTCGGCCGCATCGGGGCGCGCCATCCCGCGCATCGCTTGGGCCATTCGGAATCGACAAGGCTCACTCCCTAGAAGTGTTTCTAACTCGTCACGCAGCCGATCATCGAGTCGCATCTCAGGCAGCTCTTGCGGAACCAACCGGCAAGCGTCGGCACTAGCATACACCTCGGCGTTACGATGCTGATGGTCATCGGCCGCTTGAGGATAGGGCACCACGACCGCTGGCACTCCAGCAACCGACAGCTCGGCCAAGGTTGTGCCGCCGCCTCGACAGAGCACCAAACTGGTGTCGCGCAGAACGCCTGGCAAATTGTGAATAAAGCTGACGACTACGGCCGGCACGCCCAATTTTTGATAGAGCCGTTCTACCCGGCCTACCTCGCCAGGACCGGTCTGATGGACTACCTGCCAGTCGTGCATGTGTTCGCCCAGCTTATACAGGGCACGCGGTACGGCGTCGTTGAGCGGTCGGGCTCCGCCGCTGCCGCCGAGAACCAGCAGTCGCTTGCGCGAGGAACGCAACTCGTTGTTCTTCTGCCAAAGAGCCTGAAAGTCGGCTCGGACCGGATTGCCGGTTACCTGAACCGAAGCGGTCGATTTGAGTTGAGTTTGCACTTCGGACATCGCTGCGCAAACCGCGTTGGCCTTGGGGGCTAACCACCTTGTCACCTTGCCAGGCACCGCGTTCTGTTCCAGCAACACGGTCGGTACGCCGGCCATCACGGCCGCTCGAGCCATCGGCGCGCTGGCAAACCCGCCCAAACCGACCACCGCTGAAACCTGATGTTCGCGCAGCAACCATCGCGCGGCCAGATAGCCAGCCATGTTGTCGGCCAAAAAGCGGACGCCTTGCCAAGGGTTTTGCGGCATGGCCCGACAAGGGATCGCCTGATAATCCCAACCGGCGGCCGACACCTGTTCGTGTTCCCAACTACGACCGCTGCCAGCAAAGGTGATTTTGAGCTGTGGCCATTGCTGGCCCAGGCGCTGGGCAACGGCCAGCCCTGGAAACAAGTGCCCTCCGGTGGCGCCACCTGAGAAGACGACGTGCGGACGAGTGAGAATTCGCGGCATAGGTTTGGCTTCAAAGTGTTATGGCCAGGGCGGTCGCTGGCCGCTGGCAAACGAGTGCACGAATGCGGTCAAGCCGATCACAGCGCAAAGAGCGCCTGCCATCCAAAATCGTGCCACGACACGTTGCTCAGACCAGCCGGCAAACTGAAAATGGTGATGTAGCGGAGCACACCGCAGCAACCGGTGTCGGGTTAACTTGAACCAAGCCACCTGCAGCATCACGCTGACCGCCTCGGCGACAAACACTCCCCCGACGCAAACCAACAAAAATTCCTGTCTCGCCACAATCGCCAACACTCCAAGCAGCCCGCCTAACGGCAACGAACCGGCATCGCCCATGAACACCTGGGCCGGATGGCAGTTGAACCACAAAAATCCAGCCACCGCCCCGGCCAACGCCGCCAAGACGACCAGCCCTTCGCCAGCAGAGCCCAACGGCTCGATCCCCAGACTGCTGGCCCAGGCGGGGTTGCCGGCGATCGCCAAAACCGCCGCCAACGGCAACAAGGCCACGAGCAAACATCCTCCGGCCAATCCATCGAGACCATCGGTCAAATTCACCGCATTCGACGAACCGACGATCACTACAACGGCCAACGGGATAAAAAATGGGCCCAGGTCGATTGGTCGCTCAAATCCTGGCAGCCATCGCTGGAATCCGTCTGGCGCACCGGCCGCCAAGTAGGCCAGCAACACGGCCACCGGCAATGCCACGCCGATTTGTCCGAGCAACTTGGTTCTGGCCGACAGCCCTTGGCCACGACGCAACTTGGCCAGATCGTCGACCGCGCCCAACGCGGCCAAGCCCACGGCGGCAGACACGATGGCCCAAACATACGGATTCGCCAGATCGGCAAACGCGATAACCGCCAGCAGCATGGCCGCGATCAAGAAGACTCCGCCCATGGTGGGCGTCTGGTCTTTACCGCGTTGCAGTCGCAGCAGGGTTGGTGAATCGCTGACATTCGGTTCTTGCAATCGCGCGGCCGACCAGGCAACCCAGCGCCATCCTATCAGCAAGGCGAGCGCAAGCGCCGCCAAGGCGGCCCAACCACAACGGGGCAAGGCTCCTACGAAGAGCGTGTGCTCGAACACCCAAGGCACCATGGCTTCCGCCCGTCTAGCGCGGTCGTGCGATCGCACGATTTCATTTGAAGAGAAGCTAATCCGTAACCATTCAGCCAAATGCAGCAGATATCTTGGAAAGAAATCCGAATCTCGAAATCCGAAACAAATACGAAATTCAAAACCGGAAATAACCAAAACATGCTGGCCACCCATCGGTTTAGATCATTCGTGCTTTGGTCCTTCTGATTTGTTTCGGATTTCGGATTTCGTGCTTCGGATTTTGACCCTCCGTCGTAATTTCAGTCGTTCCAAATTTCCGATGTTGATCGGTAGCAGCGGTCGGTGACGAAGCGCGAAACACTCGTTTTTATCGTTGTATCTGAAAAACAGTGCTTTCTAGATCC
>JANQPJ010000096.1 GCA_028289525.1 Pirellulales bacterium | reverse complement strand
ACGACCCGCCATTCGATGCCGGGGTGAATCTGTTCGAAACGAATACGGCCGGCGACGTGCTGGTTCGCGAAATTGACAGCGACAACAGCGAACCGACCGGAATCACGCATAGCGCGGCCGATGGTTTTTTCTATATTACGAACGACGACGAACATACCGTTTCGCGGTACGGCGAACGGATTATCGAGATCGTCGTCGTACCGCGAAACGGTATGTTCGTCGTCGTTCGTGATATAGAAGAAGCCATCGGCCTGGCTGTACGCGATTCCGGTTGGTTCGCTGTTGTCGCTGTCAATTTCGCGAACCAGCACGTCGCCGGCCGTATTCGTTTCGAACAGATTCACCCCGGCATCGAACGGCGTGTCGTTGATTTCCGAGTCGGCGATCACCAAATTGCCTGTCGTGGCGTCCCAGGCAACGCCAGACGGATCGGAACTGAGAATCAGCCCACCCGCCCAGGTGTCAAACGAATCAAGCAACGCCAGATCGGCTGCCAACAGATGACGATCTTCGAGCCCCTCGATCGTTATCCGACGGCGACGCCATTTTTTCGTTGACCGCAGGCGTCTAGCGTAAGCCCGTTTGGAGCGATGCGGCGATGGGGAGTGGGCCGCGCAACCACTAAGAACTCTTCGTATGAACATGGACTTACCGCTACGATGTGATGATGGTGTGCTCCTTGCAAAAGGTCAGTTGGGTTGCCGTACCGCATACGCTAAATTCAGTCGTTTCAAAGAGGCTTGTTGCTGTGATTGATCATTGCGCAGCGAATGGCCTTTGGGCCACGCGAGCGTTCAGAGTAACAGCGGTCGGTGACCAAATCGCGAAACACTTGTTTTACGCGTTTCCCTGAAAAAATGTCGCTTTTCCGTCGCCATTTTGGGAACGATTGAAGTTCTAATTTTGAGGATATCCACCATTGTGAACTGTAAGCAAAAAAACTATCCCTGTCCGGCGACAATGCCAGCAGGCGTGGCCGTTGGTTCGGAATAACTTGCCTTCGATCGCCAGTGGTCGCCGGCATTGACCACCACGCCCAGCAGCCGCGTGTCGATCGTTTCCAAAATCTCTTTTGCCTGTTCAGCCTGTGAACGGTCGTTGCTAGAAACACGAATTGCCAGCAACACGCCGTCGACTAGACCGGCGACCAACCGCGGATCGGTCACCGTCAACAGAGCCGGGGTGTCGATGAGCACCAGGTCATATTGCCCTCTGGCTTCGTCCAGTAAGGCGTGGAACGCGGTCGAGGCGATCAGGTCCGCCGCATTGCCTGGCAACGGACCGCAAGGCATCAACGACAGGCCAGGGATGCCGCTGGAGACGACCACGTCGCCAAACTCGGCATCGCCGGCCAGGTAAGACGTCATCCCCGTTTCGGCCGAGGCGCCAAAGAGCCGGTGGACCGAAGGGTTGCGCATGCAGCCGTCGATGAGCAATACCTGTTTCCCGGTTTGCGCTACCGAAATCGCCAGGTTGGCCACCAAGGCCGACTTGCCATCGCCCTGGTTGGGACTAGTGACTTGAACTACCTGGGGTGTCTGGCCGTTCTGGTTGAAGAACAACGAAGCCCGAATGCCACGATACGCTTCGGCCTCGGCCGAGTTGGGCCGATAATGGGCTCCCAGCACGGGATCGAACGGCTGGCCTTGCGGCTGCGACTTGCGGGCTTTGCGGCTGAGCGCCGGTGTGGGAACCTGGCCTACGATCGGTAGCCCCAAGCGTCCGCGAATCTCTTGAGGGTTGCGGAACCGTTTGTCGCGCGCTTCGGCCAACAGAGCCAGGCCAAGACCACTTTGCAAGCCGAGGAACGTGGCGATCCCGATCACCAACAGCAGCCGTGGGGCCACCTTCTTGGCCACCGTGGGCGGTTCGATCAGATTCGCGTCATAACCGATCAGGTCTCGGGTAAGATGCGCTTCGTGAACCCGATTGACCAACGTATCACGCAACGCCTCGTCTCGTTTGATTTCCGCTAACAGGCGATGCTGACGTTCTTGGTATTTGGCCACTTCGTTCATCGCTTGGCGTTCGCTGGCGACCAATTCCGACAGGGCCTGTTCCGAATCGCTGATCGACTTCAACTCGTGCTCCAGCGTGCGGGCATAGCGTTTGGCCACCTCGGTCGGGTTCGACGCTTGCTCGTTGCCGGCTTGGTTGATGATTTGGGTCCGAGCCTGCGTGCTTTCGTGGAAGAAGTCGCGGGCTAGTCGAATGCGTTCCCGCACGGTTTGCACATCAGGATGCCCGGCCCCGTAGTCGGCCAACAACGTCTTTTCTTCAAGCAACAAAGGAAACAAAACCTTTTCCAGTGAGTCGGCGACTGGCTCCGGCTCTGCCTGCACGGTCATCGCCGCTAGGTCGTCTTCGGTGATGCCTTGGGCAATCGCTTGCTGAAGATGGTTCAGTTGACGAGTGGTTTCTGCTCGCTGGATTGCCAACTCCGAACGGCGGCGTTCGATTTCCGCCATGCGCTCGCGTTGCAACGTGCCGCCGGTCTCGTTCCAGCCTGTCGGAGGTGTTTCCAACAATTGGTGATAAGCCAACTGCTTGGTTTTGAGGTCGCGTTCCAGTTCGGCATTGTTGCTTTCCACCAAGTCGAGCCCCGAGGCGTCGTGGCTGCTCTCGCGAATGTGTTGCTGATACTGGGCCACCACCGCGTTGAGCACCGTTTGGCAGTCGTCGCGATTTGTCCCCTGCCAGGAAAACTTCAAGATACAGTTGGTGCTGTCGGTGTCTTCCTCCGTTTCTCGCGAAACGGACAGCCCGTCGAGCACCGCTTCGGCCGGCTCGTCCTCGGCGGCCAGACTCGCCAACCCTGACAGACCCCCTTGTGCGATCGCCTGGGCGGCGAACATCGGGCTCTCGATCAGCGTGTCGTGCAGCGACAAGGTATCGCCTTGATAGGTCAACAGCCGCGCGTCGACGTTGCCCAGGTTGTACGGAGCCTTGCGAGCGACCATCAGTTTGGCCTTCGACCTGTAAACCGGCTCGGCCGTCATGTAGTAGCCTGCTCCCAAGGCCATGCCGACCAGCGTGCCGAGAACGATCAGGAACTTGCGGCGCCAGAGACCGGTCAGCAAGTCGCTCAGATTGACCAAGGGAGTTTCATCGACGTCGGGGGACGTTGGGCCGTTGGGGAGTGCAGGCAGGTTGGTCGAGGATTGTAACATGATCGTCTCCGTGAATTTTCATTTTAGAAGTGGAGTGGATTCAGCTTATTCATAATCCCTAAAGCAAGTTTCAGTAGTTCCAAATTTCCGATGTTGATCGGTAGCAGCGGTCGGTGACGAAGCGCGAAACACTCGTTTTTATCGTTGTATCTGAAAAACAGTGCTTTCTAGATCC
>JANQPJ010000086.1 GCA_028289525.1 Pirellulales bacterium | reverse complement strand
CTGTTTTTGCGACTTCAATAGCGATCAACTGGTCGTTCTGGCCGCCGGGCCACGTTGGCATAGGTGGGCAAATAGCGGTAATACACCTCTAGACACATGGCGGCCATGGCCGTGCTGTAGACGCGACCGCCGTATCCGCCCCATACGGTCTCAGGCGACCAACTGCCGGAGTGCTGGCCATCGCTCGATTGGGCCGCGATCAATTCGCTCTTGAGCGCTCGATTCCAACGTGCCCATGGTTCGCCGCCGACGTTGTACAGGGCCAGGGTCGCGTAATACCAATAGTACAAGTTCGGCCGGCTAGCGCCAGGCAGTTCGCCTAGCAAATAGGCGGTCGCCTCGCTGACCGCCGTGGGCGAGAGTTGGTTTCTTTGTAACTGATGGCAATAGAGCGCCTCGGCCGTCATGGTGCGCGAGACCGCCTGGCCGGGCCGGTAACGGGCAAGTCCGCCAAAGCGTCCGGCGGTCACGCTGCCAAGAAACCGATTAACCTGACTGTCGACCGACGAAGGCGTTGGGACTCCAGCCAACGACGCGCTGCGCAGGGCCATCAATTGCCAGCCAAGCTGACTGGTGTCGCCAGCATCGCGGGGGCGATAGCGCCAACCGCCACTGGTGGGATCTTGAGTTTGCACGCTGTAGTTGGCTGCCTGACTGACCGCCGCGTGGAGACGTTCGTCGCCGCTGAGGGCCAATGCCTCGCTGAGGGCAAACGTGGCCATGCTATGGCAATAGGTCCGGGCAAACAGACTTGCCTGGCCTGCCAAGTCGCCGTCGGGCCGTTGCTGGGTCATTAAGAACGATAGCCCACGCTTGACGTGGTCGGCATAGGGGCCGTCGGTATGGGTATGGCCTGCGCCCAGGAAAGCGAGCAACGCCAGGCCGGTGATGCCGGTGTCTGCTCGAACGCCTGCGCCACTACGATCGTGGCCCAACACGCGTTGTTCGCGCCCGGCGCCGTGCCGATCGGCGTCCCAGCGTCCGTCGGCCTGCTGATGTTCGGCCAGCCAGACGAGCGCCGCGGCCACTGCCGCTTCGGTATCGGCACCACCGCCGCGCTGTGCGGCAAGCTGTTGTCGCTGATCTTCTGCCCGACCGCGATAGACCGAAGGCAACGGCGGCGGACCAGCCGAGCGAACCACCGGCTGAGCCGCCGCAGCCTCTCCGGCATCGGCCGTTTGGCTAAGCCGGGCTTCGCGTACACTGGCCAGCCGTTGGTCTTGGTCGGTCGCCGGGAGTTCCAAGGCATCTGGGCTAGAAGCCGGCGCCGGAGTGGCCACCGCACCGGCCAAATCTTCGTCGGCCGCCAAAGCTCGTTCCAAGGACTCGTGTGGTTCTGGCTCGGCGAGTTGGGGTGGCAAACGCGGAGGACCGGCTTGGAGCGCGGTGTCGGTTCGGGGAACCTGACGCTCGAGGGTTGGCGACGGTGCATCAAACGGCACGGCCGCAACGTCACTCGGCTCAGGCAGGCCAAGCGGCGAGTCTTCTTGGCGTTCGGCAGCCTGGGCGTCTGGTAGGTTGCTAGCCGGTTCGGCCGCCGGTGTGCTGGCCTCGTGGTTTGCAGCCAGTTGGGTCGCGTCTGGCTCAGGCACCGGGGCTGGCGTCTCGTTGGTGGTCCAACCCGGCTCGGCCGCGTCCTTGGGCTGCGCGATGGGAGGCGCAGGCCGTTCAGGCGTGTGGTCGGAAGATGCCTGGCGTTCGGCCGCCATTGCCGGTAGGTCTGGGGCCTCACTGGTCGGGGTGTCCCAAGGACGCTGCTCAACCGGCTGTTCGGCCAGGCTATCGGCCTCCTCATCCATCGCCAACTGAACGGCCATCGGCCGAGCGTTTCGAGCGGTCGAGGTGTCGGAAACCAGTTTGACCGTGGTTGCAAAACAAGCAAACAACACATGCGCCAGCAACGATAGCACGACGCATTTGCGCAGCGGTTGCGACTGGCCCCAGCGCGTGCGCGTGAGCACCAAGAGCGCGATCGACAGCCCCACCAGGCCAAGCCATAGAATCAGCCAGGCCGTAGGCAATCGAATCAGGCTTTCGACGAGGCGGGATGGGTGCCATCCGCCCATGCATCACCTTTCGCGGGCTGCGATTCTGACCGAAATCCCCAGTTCGGCGACGCCTGCCTGTTTACACGCTCCCAGCACGTCGGCCACACGCTGGAAACTGCTGGCCGCGTCGCCCCGAATCAATACGCCCAAGTCCTTATATTGGCTTCGGGCCGCAGCTAACTGATTCGTGAGTTCTTTCAACGAGACAGGAGACCGATCGAGGGTGACTTGACCGTCTCGGTAAACATTAACGACGCGTTTCTCAGGTGCGGGAGTAATTGCCCCCAGGTTGGCCACCTCTGGCACCTCGAGGCCGATTTTGCGTTCCAGCTCGGTAAACTTGGTGCCAACCATGAAAAAGATGATAATCAAGAACACAATGTCGATCATCGGCGTCATGTTCAATTGCGGCTGTTCGTCGTGCTGAGTTTTTAACGGCATCAGAACACCTACTGGAAAACGCGGTCGTGTTGGCTGCCTAAAGCAACTTCAGTAGTTCCAAATTTGGTACGTGGTCAGTAGCAGCGGTCGGTGACCGCTCGCGAAACAAGTGGTTTTACCGATTTCCAGAAAACAACCCGTTTTTCAAGCCCTGGTTTTTGGAACGAC
>JANQPJ010000082.1 GCA_028289525.1 Pirellulales bacterium | reverse complement strand
TCATCGAAGAAGACCAGCCGCTGCTGGACATCATGACCGACAAGGCAACGGTCACGATTCCCAGCCCACTTGGCGGCCAAATTGTCAACATTCACGGCGAAGTTGGCGAGATGGCTTCCGTCGGCAGCGAGTTGATCGTGTTTGAAGAAACCCCTACGTTGGCCGCGATCAAGAGCGAACCAGTCACCGTAGGCAGCATGGCGGGAACCTCTGAACCATCTGGCCCGCGTCCGGTGAATGTTGGCCGCTCACGTCCAGAACCGTCGGACCGTCCGCTGGCAAGCCCGGCGGTTCGGCGCCGTGCCCGCGAAAAGGGAGTCGACTTAGACCAAGTCCACGGCACCGGCCGCGGAGGCCGGATTACCGACGCCGATATCGACCAGTTTATCAATCGCCCCACATCCTCAGGGGCTACCTCGGCTGCAAAACGCACCGGCACTAGCGAAATCCACATTTCTGGGGTTCGGCGAAAGATCGCCGAGAAGATGTCGGTTAGCTCAAGCCACATCCCTCACTTCTCGTATTTCGAACAGGTCGACATCACCGAACTGGCGGCACTTCGCAAGTTTCTCAACGAGCGTCGGGGAACGGACGAGCCAAAGCTGACCTACTTGCCATTCGTCATGCTGGCCTTGGCGAAAGCATTTTTGAAACACCCCGAAGCAAACGCCCACTACGATGATAAGCGGGAAGTCGTGACGCGTTTTGAAGCGGCCCATCTCGGCATTGCCACCCAGACCGAACGCGGACTGTTTGTCCCGGTCGTGCGTCATGTGGAAGCAATGGATCTGTTCGAGGCCGCTCGCGAACTACGACGCGTCACCCAAGCCGTGCGCCACAACACGATTGAACGCGACGAACTCATCGGATCGACTTTCACGATCACCAGCCTCGGCGCCTTGGGCGGCCTGGGGGCAACGCCGATTATCAATCACCCCGAGGTCGGAATTCTTGGCATTCACAAAGCCTATGATCGTCCTGTTGTCCAAAATTCTCAGGTCGTGGTTCGCCACATGGTCAATCTATCATCATCGTTTGACCATCGGGTCGTAGACGGTGCTGACGGGGCTGCCTTGATCCAAACCGTCAAGGAAATGCTGGAACATCCCGCCTTGGTCTTCCTCTAAGCAGCCAGGACAACTGCAAAGTTGTCTCTTTTAAAAAACAGCGGTCGGTGGCCGAAGCGCGAAACAAAAACTTAGCCGTTTCGCGAGCGGTCACCGACCGCTGTTTTTGTGGAATCGTTGACTTTGCAATCTTCCTGCTAAGCAGCCAGGGCCAATCAGTTTTTCAAATTGGTGAGGTTTGATGGCCTACTAAGTGGGACGCGTAAGCGAGGCATTTCTGGCTGTTTTCCTCGCTTACGCGTCGCGCTTAGTGGGCCCTTAAAAACTTCCTAGATTGAAAAAATGAATCACCCTGGTGTGACCGGTTGATCGCAGCGGTCGGTAATTTCCCGAAAGAAACAACTTGGCCCTCCCGTCAGGAAATTACCAGGCTGGCGAAATACACAAAATAGGCAACCTTGTTTATCTCCAGTCGCGGCCTTCTTTTCTGGGCCTCATGTCAGGCGCTCTTGATTAGGCTGGAGGAATTCGCGATAAGTCGCCGACTAAACCTATACACGTAGGGGAACTGCGCAAGCGTTCGAGTTTCTCGCCTTTCAGCCTGAGTTTCCACTCGCACAAGGAGAGGTTTCGCCATGAATCGCCGTCAAGACCAGCAGTCTGCTGAGCCGCGTACCGCGAAGGAAATTGAAGCCGATCTGGATGCCTTGGAGTTCGAGTTGGAAGCCGAGGAGAACGAAGTGCAATCGCTTGTTTGGGCCTTGATGGACGAACATATTTCGGCCGACGACGTGAAACGTCTAGAAGAGTTATTGTTGACCGACCCGGAAGCTCGGAAAACGTACATCGAATGCGTCCAACTGCATGTCGATTTGCAACACTACTTCTCACAAACCAAGACAGCTCAGCCGCCGGACCCCAAGCAGTCGATTTTGACTCTGCCGGGCTTTACCGGGCTGGCTGACATGCCGACGCTTCCCAACGATGTTTAGTAGCTGGCCAGCGTCGCCTTTGGTCGCCTTTGGTCGCCTGAGGGTTGGTTCGCCGCGCAGCTGTCAATAAAATACAAGCACGAAGCGCAAGCGAGTGAACTCAATCGCAACGTCTTCACTCGCTTGCGCTTCGTGTTTGTATTTTTAGGAATTGCTAGCTATCTAACGAGACATTGCGCGAAAGCAACTTTTTTTGCGCCTGGTAGACGATGACATTCGTTTTTTGTGAGGCCCCGGCAACGCATCGCGGCTAGGGGTAAACAGAAGCTTGCCCCCAAATTTGAATGTTATTGTCTACTAGCCCTTGTGATCGAGCCGCCATTGCGTGGCGCCGTTTTCGCTCCAGTAGCACCAGGCACCTTGCTTTTGGCCCTGAATGTAGCTGCCCTGTTCTTCTTTCTGGCCATTTTCATACCAGTCGGTCCAGGAGCCGGTCTCGACACCGTGTTCGTACTCGCCTTGCGAGTCGATCAGCCCGTTTCGATGCCAGTAGGTCCACAGCCCGTGCTTCTGGTTGTCTTGGTATTCGCCTTGACAATCTTTTTGACCGTTTTCGAACCAGAAAGTCCACTCGCCGGTCTTGACGCCATGCTGATAATGGCCCACGGCCCAGATCAGCCCGTTGGCGTGCCACCAAGTCCACCGCCCGTGCCGACGACCGTGTAGCCGTTCTCCAACCGTTCGCGGCTTGCTAGAGACCGGCGAAGACGGCAGCGAACTTTTTTGAGATGGAGTTTGAGTTGGAGTGGTGACGTTCATCGGGAGTTGCCAACCCTGGGGGTGTTGCAAAACAAAGGCCTGGTTTTCTTCGCTTTCATCGGTTATTGGTTCGCCGGTGGTCGAATCGAATGCCTTGGCGCGCTGTTGCAGTCGTTGGTCACGATTTGACAGTCGCAAGGAAAGGCCGGAAGGCGGGATTTGTAGGATACCGTCTGACTACCATGCATCGCGAGCGTGCGTTAGATTGATCGATTGGATGATTTGCTAGAAATGGTTCCAGATGTCAGGCAGCTCGTCGATTTTTCTACGATTCGCAACAAATTCCGGCGACGCGCCCCCATGCACAGCTTGCCTGTCCGTTTCGACCTGGGCCTTCGGTACATCTCTTCTCGCTTCGACGATCGGTAGTGCCATGAGATGCGGCGTGTTGCGACAGAAAATAGGCTGGCAAGTTGTCTTGGTCTGCCTGACTCTCCTGGGGCAAGGCTGCGAGGAAGAAACTGTCGACCGCCAAGTGCCAGCCTTCCAGCCAGTCGATTCGCCTTTGGAATTCAAGGTGCTGGTCTATGACGATCCGGCGTTGGCTGCGATGATTGCTCGGCTCGCCGGCGAATGGACAGCCCGATGTGGCGACCGCTACACGGTTACCGAAGCCAAGTTGCCCAACGACTTGACGCCTGAGCCTCCTCGCGCCGATATCGTGGTGTTTCCAGAGCGTCTGCTCGGCGCGCTCGCCGAACGCGGCTTGATCGTCCCGATGCGCAAGCATGTCTTGCAACACCGGGACTATGACTTGGGAGATCAGTTGCCTTTGATTCAAACCGCGGTGTCACGTTGGGGTGGAGAAACCATGGTAGTGCCGCTCGGTTCGGCGGTTCCGATGCTTTACTACCGCGCCGACATGCTGGAAACGCCACCGACCACCTGGGCCGAGTATGACCGTCTGGCAAGCCAGCTACACCAACGTGGCCCAACCGACGGCGAGCGACCATGGTCTGGCGCGCTCGAACCGCTCGCTGGCGATTGGGCCGCGATTAGTTTGCTGGCCAGGGCCGCTCCTTATGCCCAACATCCCGACAACGTTTCTGGGTTGTTCTCGATTGATCGTATGGAGCCGCTCATCGAGTCGCCGCCATTTGTCCGCGCGCTCCAAGAACTTTGCAACACAGCCCAAGCGGTCGAGATGCCAGCGTTGAATCCTCACCAAATTCGGCGCGCCGTCTACGCTGGACAATGTGCCCTGGGCATTACCTGGCCTACCCATGCCGCCGCGGAAAACGAGGCGCAAACCGACGCCATCGCCCTGGCCGCCTTGCCTGGCTCGCCAGAAGTTTACCATCCTGGACTGGATCGCTGGGACATCCTGTCGCGGGATGCCGACCCCAGGGTTACTTTGCTTGGCGCCGCTGGTCGTTTGGCGGCGGTCGTGCAGGGCTCGAAACACGTCCTCGATGCCCAACGTCTGCTCATCTGGCTGGCTGGCCGAGAAATCGGCAGCCGCATCAGTTCGGCCAGCCAGGCAACCGCTCCGTTTCGCACCAGCCAGCTTGGCCAGGCACACACTTGGCTAGAGTCCCAAGCGCCCCCGGAATTGGCCGATCGTTTTGGAGACCAGCTTCAAGCAGCGTTGAAACGCAAACGGCAACTGTTCGTCCCCCGGCTGCCAGGCGCGGCCGCTTATTTGACAACACTGGCCGCCGAGGTCCGGCGGGCAGCGGCCCAAGAGTGTACGGCCCAGGCGGCCCTGCACGCGGCCGCTAACCGGTGGCGAGTAATCAATGCCCAGCGTGGGCAAGAGTCCCAACGCCAGGCGTATCTGAGAAGCCTTCGAGTCGAGGGCGCGCACTAACGGTGTGCGGCAAATATTTCTGGTGTTTTGAAAACCATTCAAATACAAGCACGAAGCGGGGGAGATTGGCAGCTGCCAGCAAATCTGGCCAGACACCCGCGTGTTTGCTGGTTTCCCAAACGTCGACAAACGGCTAGAATCGCTAGTTTGATCGCGCGAGCTTGCTAGCACCTGTTTGTGAAACCCGGCCGAGTCGACCTGCGATGCCCCGATATAACCCAGCAACCATCGAACCGAAGTGGCAACAGTTTTGGGAGACAAACCGCACTTTTGCCGCTCCTCGACTCCCCCAGGGGGAAAAACTCTATGTGCTAGATATGTTCCCATACCCGAGCGGTGACGGACTGCACGTCGGCCATCCCGAAGGATACACGGCCACCGACATCGTGTGCCGGCATGCCCGCATGTGCGGCAAGAGCGTGGTCCACCCGATGGGTTTTGATGCCTTTGGCCTGCCGGCCGAAGAGCATGCGATCGCCACAGGCACTCATCCTCGCATCAAAACGGAAGAAAACATCGGTGAATTTCGCCGGCAGCTCAAAATGCTCGGTTTCAGCTACGACTGGGATCGCGAGTTGGCCACCACCGATGTCGATTATTTTCGCTGGACCCAGTGGATCTTTTTGCAGCTCTATGACACCTGGTTCGACGCCGATCAGCAACGCGGCCGTCCGATTGCTGAGTTGCCCATCCCGGCTGAGGTGCAGGACCAGGGCGAAGCAGCGGTCGCCGAATACCAAGACCAGCACCGGCTGGCCTATCAGAGCCACGCGCCGGTGAACTGGTGCCCGGCCTTGGGCACCGTGCTGGCCAACGAAGAGGTGATCGACGGCCGGAGTGAACGGGGCAACCATCCGGTCGAGCGACGGCCGTTGCGGCAATGGATGCTGCGGATCACGGCCTATGCCGATCGGCTCGAAAAAGACCTGGAGGGCCTCGACTGGTCTGAAGGCATCAAAGCCCTGCAACGCAACTGGATTGGCCGCAGCACCGGGGCCGAGGTCGAGTTCTCCTTTGGGCCGAGCGACGACGAGGCCCTGCGAGTCTACACCACCAGACCCGACACGCTGTTTGGCGCAACCTACATGGTGATCGCGCCTGAACACCCATTGATCGACCGGCTGACCATGGCCGAGCAATCCGCAACCGTCAAAGACTACTGCCGGCAAGCCGCGGCCAAGAGCGACCTCGACCGGACCGATTTGGCTAAGGAAAAGACTGGGGTCTTTACCGGCAGCTATGCGACCAATCCGGTCAACGATGAGCAAATCCCGATTTGGGTGGCCGACTATGTGCTGGCCAGCTATGGCACTGGCGCGATCATGGCCGTGCCGGCCCATGATGAGCGTGACTTCGAGTTTGCCCAACAGTTCAACATTCCGATCCGCGCGGTGGTCGACCCTGGCCAGGCGGTTTCGGCCGAGGAGCGTGCAAAGGTGTTGGCCGGTCGTCAGGTATTTTCCGGCTTGGGAACGGCTTGCAACTCTGGCCAGTTCGATGGGCAATCGACCGCCGAATTCAAAACCACGATCACCGCCTGGCTAGCCGAGCAGGGAGTCGGGCACGAGGCGGTAAACTACAAGCTGCGCGACTGGTTGTTCAGCCGTCAGCGGTTCTGGGGTGAACCGTTTCCGATTTTGCACGAGCTGGACGACGCCGGGCAGCCGACCGGTCGAGTACGGGCGGTCGACGCCGAGTCGTTGCCGATTGACCTGCCCCATCTCGACGATTTTAAGCCCCATGGCCGGCCCGAGCCGCCATTGGACAAAGCACCCGACGACTGGCTGTACGTCACGCTCGATGGCCGGCGTTATAAGCGAGAAACCAACACCATGCCGCAATGGGCCGGTTCGTGTTGGTATTACCTACGGTTTCTCGACCCGAAGAACGACCAAGCGGTGGTCGACCCCGAGGTCGAAAAAGCTTGGATGCCGATCGACCTGTATGTTGGCGGCGCTGAACACGCGGTGCTCCACCTGCTCTATGCTCGCTTCTGGCACAAGGTGTTGTACGACCGTGGCGTGGTGAGCACGCCCGAGCCGTTCCAGCGCCTGGTGAACCAAGGCATGATCTTGGGCGAAGTGGAAGAGGAGTCGGGCCGTGCCTATAAGATGTCGAAGAGCCGGGGCAACGTGGTGAATCCCGACGCGGTGGTCCGCGAATATGGGGCCGACGCCCTCCGGTTGTACGAAATGTTCATGGGCCCCCTCGAGGCGACCAAGCCGTGGAGCATGGACGGCGTGAACGGCGTGCGTTCGTTTCTCGACCGCGTTTGGCGGATGATCGTCGACGAGCGGACTGAGACACCGGCGCTCCACGCGGCCGTGCAAAACATCGAACCGACCGACGAACAAAACCGCATGCTGCACAAAACGATCCACGCGGTAAGCCATGACACCGAGACGTTGGGCTTCAACACGGCAATCGCACGGATGATGGAGTTTACGAATTACTTCCTGAAGCAAGATCCCCGGCCCCGTTTGGCCATGGAATCGCTGGTGCTGCTGTTGGCTCCCTACGCGCCGCATCTGGCGGAAGAGTTGTGGCAACGGTTGGGGCACGATTCGTCGCTGGCCTATGCCGCGTGGCCTCAGGCGGACGAAGCGGCGATGCGGGAGGAGACGGTCGAGATTCCCGTACAGATCAAAGGCAAGCTGCGGGCACGCGTGCGGGTGCCTGCCGACGCCAGCCAGGCCGACCTCGAGGCAGCCGCCCGCTCCGACGATCGAGTCGCGGAATTGCTGGCCACGCGAAAGGTGGTCAAAGTGATCGTGATTCCAGGGCGGATGGTCAATTTTGTCACCAAGTAGTTTTCAACCAATCAATACCAAGGTGGACCTATCATGAAACGCACCGTGGCGCTGGTACTCGGAGGCGGACGCGGCACCCGACTCTATCCCCTGACCAAATACCGCTCGAAACCGGCGGTCCCCTTGGCCGGCAAATACCGGTTGATCGACATTCCGCTCTCCAACTGCATTAACAGCGGCTTGAGCCAAATCTATGTATTGACCCAATTCCTGTCGGTTAGCCTGCATCGACACATTCGTAGTACCTACCGCTTCGATCAGTTCAACAACGGCTTTGTCGAACTGTTGGCCGCCCAACAAACCATGGCCCAAGGGACCGATTGGTATGAAGGAACGGCCGACGCGGTGCGCAAAAATCTGCGCTACCTACAACAGCCAGGTATCGAACATGTGCTGATTCTTTCCGGCGATCAACTGTACCGGATGGACTATGCCCACATGCTAGACGAGCACAAAGCCTCGGGGGCCGATGTTTCGATCGCCTCGTTGCCGGTTGCCCGCCAGGAAGCCTCGTCGCTGGGCATCATGCGCGTGAACAACGATGGTCGCGTGATCGGCTTCGTCGAAAAACCGCAAACCGACGAAGAACTGGCCTCGGTCAGCATGGACCCCGCCTGGATCAATGCCCGGGGCGTCGACTGCCGTGGCCGCGAATGCCTGGCCAGCATGGGCATCTATCTGTTCAATCGCGACACCCTGGTCGAGCTGCTCGAATCGACCGATCACCAAGATTTTGGCCGAGAGGTTTTTCCCCAGTCGATCGAGAACAAACAGGTGCAGGTTTATTTGTTTGACGACTACTGGGAGGACATCGGGACGATCAAGTCGTTCTATCAGGCCAACCTGGACCTGGCCCAGGCAAACCCTCCCTTTGCGTTGGCCTCGCCCACCTCGCCTATCTACAGTCGGGCACGTTTTCTGCCGCCCACGCGGATGGACCAAGCCAGTGTGTCGCAGAGTCTAGTGGCCGACGGCTGCACGATCGAGCCTGGCGCCGTGATCGAGAACAGCGTGATCGGTCTACGCTGTCACATTGGCCGCAACGCGGTCATTCGCGACTCAGTGCTGATGGGCTCGGATGCCTATCAATCGTCGGAAGAGCGGCAAGCCGACCTCGCCGGCAATCGCCCTCCGGTGGGAATTGGCGAAGGCTCGGTGATCGAAGGGGCACTGATCGACAAGAACTGCCGCATCGGTCGCAACGTGAAAATTGAGCGCAAAGAAGATCGGGCCGACGCGGCCGAGCTGAACGACATTTGCCAAATTTGCGACGGCATCGTGGTGGTCGAGAAAGATGCCGCGTTGCCGGATGGTTGGGCGCTGCCGTAAGCTGGCTGTCTTTCCAAGCGCGAAGCGAGGGGCGAGTGAGCGCCGCGAGTCAGGAGAACTGCAAAGTCATCGACTCCACAAAAGCAGCGGCCGGCGGCCGCTCGCG
>JANQPJ010000071.1 GCA_028289525.1 Pirellulales bacterium | reverse complement strand
GTAGCAGCGGTCGGTGACCGCTCGCGAAACACTCGTTTTTATCGTTGTATCTGAAAAACAGTGCTTTCTAGATCCTCATTTTTGGAACGACTGAGTTTGTTTTTCCGTCTCCGTGTCCTCCGTGACTCCGTGGTGTAATCGTTTTAACTAGCTTCAGATGGCTAAACTGTTACCAAACCAGAAGCAATGAAGGAACGATCATGAAAAGCAACCACATCCAAGTAGTCTCTCGAGTGTTTGCGTTCGCAGGCTTGCTTGTTTGCAGTCTTGCCGCAGGAGCCGCAGAGCCGGTTGCAACGAAGGGAACCGTCCTCATCACCGGCGCGAATCGAGGATTGGGTTTAGCGCTCAGCAAACAGTTTGCGGCCGACAATTATTATGTCATCGGCACCGCACGCACTCCTCAAAAAGCCACCGAATTGAAGCAAGTGGCCGACGAGGTGCTGCCACTCGATGTCACTTCAGATGACAGCATCAAAGCACTCGCGGAAGCGCTCAACGGCAAGACCGTCGATATTGTGGTGAATAACGCTGGCTACTTTGGGCCCACCCTGGGTATCGGAGCCAATAGGAACAGGGCGGCCACGCTCAAGAATCTGACCTGGAGTGAGGTGCTCGATTGCTTCGCCGTCAATTCAGCAGGGCCAATCTTTGTCACGCAAGCTCTCCTGCCAAACCTCCTCGCTTCCAAACAGCCTAAGATCGTGGTGATATCGAGCCGTTCCGGTATTATTACGAAAGGATCTGGAGCAGGAGCCTACGGTTATGGGGTTAGCAAGACGGCGGTAAACCGTGCGGTCCGAATCATGGCCAGCGACCATGTTCTGAGTAAATGTATCGTGGTGGCCATCGCTCCCGGTCATAATAGAACCGACATGGGCGGGCATCGCGCACATTTGCTTGATCCGGCCGAAAGCATGAAACAGGTTAAGACGCGCATTGAAGAGCTTACCAAGCAGCATCACGGGCGTTTCTGGTACTACAACGGCAAAGAACTCCCCTGGTAAGCATAGGACGATTGCAAAGTCGTTTTTTTGAAAAACAGCGGTCGATGACCGCTCGCGAAACGGCTGGGTCTTTCTGTTTCGCGAGCGGCCGCCGGCCGCTGCTTTTGTGGAATCGACAACTTTGCAGTCCTCCTGCTGGTAAGCAATCACGCCTGGCGCCCTGAACCACTCCCAGACCACTGCGATGAAGCTGAAAACATTCCTTTCCAAATCGACGAAGATCGCTCCCCATGAGCTGAAGGCGGCGGTAACGTCCTTCGTCTTCATTTTCATCCTGATGGCTTCGTACATGATTATGAAGCCGGTCAGAGATGCGCTACCCAGCGACTGGGGAGACGTGAGCCTGGCCCAGCAGTGGACCTACACCTTCATCGTCTCGACAATTGCGGTTTCTATTTACAATGTCCTGGCATCCAAAGTCTCCCCGCGCCACTTGGTTCCGGCAGTCTTTATCTTCTTCGCCCTAAGCTTTCTTGCAATCTTCACGGCCTACCAGGGCGGTGTGTCTGTTTCATTTTTAGGAAAGATATTCTACGTTTGGACCAGCGTCTTCAGTCTTTTTCACATCTCGGTCTTCTGGAGTTTCATCTCCCAGCAATACACCAAAGAGGAGAGCAAAAGGCTCTTTGGTTTTATCAATACGGGAGCCAGTACCGGGGCAATTTGTGGCCCGCTGCTCGTGATCCTCCTCGCCAAAAACATGAGCGTGGAGCACATCTTGATTGTGGTCTCCGTTTTGCTGCTTTCCATCCTCCCCCTCATCTATGTTCTTAATCACGAGTCTGCTAAGAAGGGGAAAAGGGATCTCTACGAAGTCAAACTCAGCCCGAATCCTTTTTCAGGCTTTCAAGAGTTCATCACACACAAAAAGCTGCTAGGGATCGCAGCCTTTATTTTTGTCTACACCGGAGTCAGCGCGTTTTTGTATTCGATTCAGACAGACCTGCTGGTGAACTATTCCAGAGCCGCGAGAAAGGAGCTATTGGGCAGTGTGGAACTCGCCACCAATGCCCTGACCATTGTGCTGGGAATCTTCGTGGCCAACCGTCTTGCCCAACGGTTCGGAATGCCAACCTCTTTGGGGATTGTTCCCATGGTGGTCGCCCTGCTGCTCTTCTTATTGAGCTTGAATCCAGCGACCATACTCGTCCTTGTCTTGCAGGTTACGCGACGGGCGGGGAACTATGCGATCACCAGGCCGAGTCGCGAGATTCTCTTTACCGCCGTGGATGCTGAAGCACGATTCAAGACCAAGCCGATCATTGACGTCGCAATCTACCGGGGAGGTGATGTGTTTTGGATTTGGGTCATTGCTCTGCTTGGCGATGGCTGGCTCAATCTAAGCCTGTCTCAGCTCCTCTATGCTGGGGTGCTCGTTTCATTACTCCTGGGCGCAATTGGCATTGGTCTTGGAAGAAAGCACGACTCTGAAGAAAACTCATTTCTAACGACAGAAGAGTTGTTAACTCAAGAATCGACATAAGGAACCTCTGCTGCGTAAGGATCATTGGCCATGAGCCACGATTTTCTCACTGCCCACGAAAAACAAGTGTTCGGTCGCCAAACGCGCGTGCAAGTCGTGCGTGCCGACCAGTCTGACCCTCGGCCGTGGCTACACCAAGCACCGGTTTGTGCCGCGTTAGCCCGACACCACATCGCCCATGTCGGAATCATGTCCGCGCAACCACCATTGGAAATTGTCCGGACAAATCTCTCAGGCTCCTTTTTCCTTGCCTGCTTCCAAGGCGCAGGCCAGGTGCTCGTCGACGGCCAATGGCAAGAAATCACGGCCTCGATCGCTTGTATCCAGCCGCCTGGGATTCCGAATGCCATCAGGGCAACCCGACAAAAGCCGTGGGAGTTCTGTTGGGTTCGCTATCAAGAGAGCCCACGAGCCCGGCCGATCGTTTCGCTCCATGCGCCGGCTCTGGCCGAGTTCAACCCGGCTTCGCTACGAGCCGCGATTGAAGGCCTGCATGCCGAGGCCTCTGCGGACCAGACCGGCTCGGCCATTTCCCACTGGCTGGAGTTGATCCACGGCTATGTGCGGCGGTTTGTCGCCGGTTTTCAAACCGATGACCGTTTGCAACAGGTGTGGGATGAGGTCGAGCGGAATCTGGCCGCTGCTTGGACGCTCGCTCGTATGGCGCACCTGGCCGGGGTTAGTAAAGAACATTTGCGGCGGCTGACGCTTGGTTCGGTAGGGCGCACCCCGTTGCAACACGTGGCCTTTTTGCGCATGCACCAAGCTGCCAAACTCTTAGCGGCCTCGGATGTACCAATCGCGCAAATTGCCGAACAGGTAGGCTACGCCACGCCCTTCGCGTTTTCTGACGCGTTTCTCCACTGGTTTGGCTGCCGACCGACCGACTATCGGGCTCGTTGCGGTTAGACGTTTGGCTCAAAACAGGCTGAATGAAAAATACAAGCACGATTTCTCTTGCGTGCTTGAGCATATTCAGCTTCGATCCGATCGAAACCGCGTGATTAGCAATGCGAGAAAAAGCCCCGCCAGAAAACCGCCAACGTGCGCGCCATAGGCGACCTGTTGCTCGTGATTCATCAACGAGTAAAAATCGAAACCAATGCCGATCAGCGCAAAGGCGGCCAACTGCATCGGTGGAATCGGGTTGGCCAACGGCCAAACATCAGGCCACTTCAATTGCCAACGCAGGGCCAGCCCGAGGTAGACTCCCTGAAAGCCACACACCGCTCCCGAGGCGCCTACGATCGGAATCGGCGAAGTGGGGTTCAGGCCAATCTGCAGCAAATTGCCACACGCGCCGCAGATCAAAAACAGCACCACGGCCCATCGACTCCCCAGGTGCCTGGCCGTAAGACTGCCAAACGTCCAAAGAAACACCATATTGAATAGCACGTGTTCCAGGCCAATATGCAAAAACAATGGCGCAAAGAGCATTGGCGCCACGGCCAACAGTGGCTTGGCAGAGCCAGCGGCCTGAAATTCGGCCCAAGCCTGGGAAAATTCGGCCGGCTTCGCGCCAAACTCGGATAGCCACGAGAATCCAAAGGCATCTTGGAGCACAAAAACCAGCATTTCCACGATGATGATGGCCAAAATCGTGGGCTGCGACGACTGCCGCAGACGGCGTATCAGGTGATTCATGCCGAAATGGTATCCCATGAGGCTCAAGCAGACGGAAAAATGTCAGGCATTTTGGCCGGGGTTTTCCGACGAAACATGACTACGAATGATCCGAAATTGCTCTAAAACGCATTCGATGCCAAGATTTGAAGCCCGACACGCAAGTTTTGAAGTTGCGCATTTCCTAGTTGGCCTGCGGCATTTTGTGATGAATTCCCGGAAATACAAGCCCGACGCGCGAGCGAGGGAAAACGTTCGCCTCAAATTCCCTCGCTCGCGCGTCGGGCCTTGTATTGTTCGTTCTTGTCTGGCAAAACCTGGAGATTACAACCTGGACGATTCACGATTGCCACTATGTGGCTAAAAAGCGCAACTTCAAAACTGGCGTTTCAGGCTTCTACGGTTTTAACTCCCTGGTAGCCACCGTACTGGAAGCCGTTGTGGCATTCGTGTTCGGTGAGCTCATGATGCGTTCGTTGCTTGGCTCAGCTAACCTTGACCAGCTTGGTCACCCGACCGGTGCGGACCCATTCGGTCACATAGATGTTTCCCTCGGCATCGAAACAGGCATCGTGGGGATGGATAAACTTGCCAGGCTGCCAGCGGTCGCGTTGAGTACGCATTTTGAAGCCGGCTAGCGCCCCTTTGCGCCACTCTGGATCGTCGCCCAGTTGGGCCAGAACCTGATTGTCTTTGTCCAGCAGTGTGATTCGGCAGTGCAGGTCGGGCACCACCATCAGATCGCCCTGAATATCGGCGTCGGCTGGGAAGAGAAAACCGCCGAGCGTTTTCAGATGGTTGCCTTCCATGTCGAACCATTGGAGGCGGGCGTTCGCCCGATCGACCACCAGCAGTTTGGGAGTGCCGTCGCGATCGTCGAGCCATTGACCGTGGGGAGTGCGGAACTGGCCGTCGCCTTTCCCACCGCCGCCGATGGTGCGAATGTACTTGTCGTCTTTGTCATACTGGTGGACGTAGTTGCTGCCGTAGCCGTCGCCCAAAAAGTATCCCCCGTCAGGCGCAAAGCTGACGTTTGTAGGATTGAAGCGGGCTCGACCCCCATATTTGCCAGTGTCGGCGTGAATCTCTGCGCGCTCCTTTTTCCACACCAATTCGCCGGCTAGATCGGTCTTGGCCCAACCGAATCTGGGGTTGTTGGCCGCGAGATAAAGAAACTCGGTTCCGTTTTCCTTGCGAATATCGATCCCATGGCCGCTGGCTGATTTGCCGGAGGAGTGAAAATCGCCCATCGAACGAACGAATTTTCCCTCAGGATCGAACACATAAATCGAACCGGGCTGGCCATGATGAGTGATGTAAACCATGCCTTGGGAGTCGATCGCGACCCCATGCGAAGCATCGCCGTAGTGGTGCCCTGAAGGCAGCGAATCGAGCCCCCAGTCGTGAATGCACTCATATTGATATTCCCCTTGGCCAACGATCGCATTTTTCACGCCAGCCTTATCGGTAGCGCCAACGAACGCCGGCGCGGCGAGCAACGTGGCTCCGGCACTTACGGCTTGAAGGAACTCACGACGATGCGGACGAAGAGAATTCGTATTGGCGGCCTTCGATCGAGTGTCCATTGCGTGATCCTCGTTACAGTTGAGAGTGCGATTTCTGGTGCGAAAAGATTGTAACGACTTCTGGGTCAGAAAACCAACCAAGGCTCCAAAGACGCAGGAGGACTACAAAGTCGTCTTTTTTGAAAAATCAGCGACCGGTGGTCGAAGCGCGAAACGGCCAGGTTTTCCTGTTTCGCGAGCGGTCACCGACCGCTGTTTTTCCAGCTAGCTGGTTTGCAGCAATCGCTCGGTTTTGAGCAACAAAACACAACTCGGCGCATGGGTAATGCGCCCGTCGAGCACTCCTTGAACCGCTTCGGACAGCGGCAGTTTGACCGTGCGGATCTGTTCGGTCGCTTCAGGCGCTGCCGGGCCGAACGTTAAGTCTCGGGCCAGATAGAGGGCGGTGGGCGAGACCACGATCGAGGTGAACGGATCGACCGTGCCGAGCGCATCCCAACGGGCGGCGCGAATTCCCAGCTCTTCTTGCAGTTCGCGCTGAGCGGTTCCGAGCGCATCTTCACCCGACTCGATGCCGCCGCTCACCACTTCGAGTGAATCGCGCCCGACGCCAAAATGAAACTCGTCAGTCAGATAGACATACCCATCGTCATCGAGGGCGAGTACCGAGACGCCTGGCTTCTGATGAATCACGCAATGCGTGCCATCGTTGCCATCGGGCCGCACGACCTCGTGGCGCTGGACGGCGATCCATGGGTCGCGATAAACCTCGCGCGAGGAACGAATTTGCCACGGCCCATGCTGCTGCATCCCGGCTATTGTAAGGGTCAAGAGCCTAGAGTCTAGGGTCGAGAGCCACGCGCTCGCGCGTTTCCCTAGACCCTAGACCCTAGACTCTAGACCTTCTTAGCACACAAATCCGATGGTCAGCGAGACTGCCATTAGTACCAGGAGAACCACATCGGCGAATCCGGCCTGATCCCAGTCTGGCACGTCTTCTTCGACCGTGGAGATTGAAGGCGAGAAAGAGCCGGCAGGCCCCGGCGGGGAGTGTGTGCATTTCCAAGGACAAAAATCGCGCTGATCGCTCATTTGGTCACCTTTCAGAACGAAGGAACTGACCGCTTGATAACCGAGAAGAGAAATCTCTCTTAACAGAATCGGCCCAGGCAATTCAATGCCGATCTTGACTCGCTCGAAGAAAAACCTCTGAAAAAACAGTTTTGGGTTTCAGTCGTACCAGTCTCGGTGAGTTTGCGGCCAGCGAGATGCTCGATACCAAGCTTGTGCGAGCACTGTTCAAGCGGAGTCTGTGAAGGGCATGATCGAGAAGTCGTCAGGCGTTCTTGGCCACACGTCCGTATTGTCTGAAGACGTATGGTTGGCCTGTTTTGCCTTGCTTGACTCGATTTTGTGAACAATCTGGCCCGAGTCTGTGACACGGCCCTGGTGAGCGGATATACTAAAAAGCGTATTTCCAGTGTGTCCGATGTTGGTAAGCCATGTTGCCGGGGCAACATTCGGCTTTTACCTTGGCCGAGGAGAAACGTCGCAAGAAAAAATCGCCAAGGAGAACGCGGCGCGGTGGTCGCGAAGCAAGGATCAGCACACAGGCTCCACCGGTTGAACTGCGTGAGCCCAGGCAGTGTGCGCCAGATGATCCGATCGTAGGTCGACCAACATGCGTTTCTGGAACAGCCAACACTCGAAGCGGCGACTCTCGGGGCAGGGCCCCAGCCGAGCGATTGTTCGCTCGCTGGGGCTTGAGTCGCTCGAGTCGCGCTGTTTGCTGGCGGTGGTTCATTGGACCGGCCAGGCAGACGACCTGCGCTGGTCGACGGCGCTCAATTGGGAAGACGGCCGATTGCCGGTCGATGGCGACGAAGTGGTGATCGGCACCCAGGCTGAACCGGCCACGATTCTCTACGACACCGGCTCGGTAAATCTCGAACGATTGGAAACTGCCCTGCCTGTCAGTTTGACCCCAGGCGAGCGATTTTCACTCATTGCTAGCCAGGCAGACATCAGCGGCGATTTCCAAAACCTGGAACTGCCTTCATTGCCAGGCGAACAAGCGTGGGGATTGGCCACCCCAGGCACCAACGATCCCTTGGAATTGGCCGTGGTTTCGCAGCCTGGCGAGATTCGCGGCAGCCTGTGGCACGACCTGAATGGGGATGGCCAGCGCGACGCGGAAGAGCCTGGTTTGGTCGGTTGGGCAGTGTATGTCGATCAAAATGAGAGTGGACGACGCGAAGCCGGCGAGCCGTTTGTGTTGACCGATTTGGCAGGCGACTACCGGTTGACTAATTTGTTGCCTGGCGAGCATCTGGTGCGAAGTGAAGAGCGTGTCGATTGGCAATCGACCTCCCCGGCTGCTGGGCCAGAGCAACTGGTCTTTTTGCCCTCCTCAGGCATTGTCGAGCGCATTGATTTTGCGCATCGCCGGCAAATGGACTTTGGCGACGCGCCGGCCAGCTATCCCACACAAATAGCCGTCGACGGTGGACGACACGGTTCGGCAACCGACTTGCGGCTTGGAGCGCTCGTTGCCCGAGAGGTCGACGGCACTCCTTCGGTTGATGCCAGCGCCGATGGCGACGAAGAGGATGGCGTTGCGTTTCTCACCGATTTCGTGGTTGGTGAGATGGCTCAGGTGCAAGTGACCGCCTCGGCGGCTGGTCGGTTGAGCGGCTGGTTCGACTTCAACGCCGATGGCGACTGGGACGATGCGGGGGAAGCGGTTTGGATCGGGCTGCCAGTTGCGGCCGGGCAGACGACACTGACGGTGAACGTTCCTAGCAACGCGGCCGTTGGGTCTACCTATGCTCGATTTCGACTGGCGAGTCGGTCGCTTCCATCGCCGCGCGGGTTTGCGGCCACCGGCGAGGTAGAAGACTATCAACTGGCGATCGAAGCCCCGCCGAACTTGCCTCCCGTGGCGCGCGACAACCGTTATACGACCGACGAAGATACGCCGCAGCAAGGCAACGTGATCGCCGACGATTCAGGGCAGGGCATCGACGCCGATCCGGATGTTGGTGATCAACTTCAGGTAGTCGCCGTCAACGGCGACACGACCCTCGTTGGCAACCTGGCCGAATTGGCTTCGGGGGCCATGCTTACGCTCAACTCGGATGGAACGTTTCTCTACGACCCGAGCGCGGCCGAGTTGTTTGCTTCGCTCAATGAAGGCGAAGACCGGAGTGACTCGTTTTCCTACACCGTGGCCGATCAGGCTGGGTTAACCTCGACGGCGACCGTCACGCTGGGCGTCACAGGTCGAAACGACCGCCCGGTGGCCGAGGGGTTTGAGTCATTCACCCTAGGCGCCGACATATTGGTGAGCGACTTCGATCTGACTGATGCGTTTCAAGATGTTGACAATCCGACCGAGTCGCTTACGTTTGCCGCTCAGGTGCGGCAGGGCCAGGCATTGGTCGACGCGGTCGAAGTGGCCGACGGTCGACTCCGTTTGCGCTATGCGCTAGAAGCGGTAGGCCCGGTTGCAATCGAGGTGACCGCCACTGACCCGGCCGGTCTGACGGCCGCCGTCGCCTTGAACCTCACGGTCGATCGGGTGGGGCCTCAGGTAGACGCCGCATTGGTCGAACCGGTCTTGGTCGACGGGCTGCCTGGCGGATTACGTTTCACGTTCGTGCTAAGCGAAGCGATTCCGGCTTTTGCCGCCAGTGCCGAAGCGATTCGGCCGCTGCTGACACTGTCGGCTGATGGCACCGACGTTAGCACGCTGATTGACCAAATCGAGTATCAGCTGTCCGGCGACGGCCTGCCGCGTGTGGTGGTCGAAGCGACACCCAGCGGCGGCTTGGCGACGGCCGAATACCGTTTAACGTTCACGCCTGGCGCGACCAGCGACGGGGCCGGCAATCGTTTTTTAACCGCCGAGACCGTCGCCAGCTTTGCTTACGATACTCGGCCTCCGCGTGTGGAGGGCGCTGCTCGAGCAGAGGCGGCCTTGGTAGGCGAGTTGCCTAACTTGGTGGTGCTCGATTTGATCGATGTCGATCTGCAAGCGGCCAGCGCGACCAATCCGGCGAACTATCGCCTAGAACGGCTTGGTCCCGCTGGTGTGGTCGAACGTGTGCTCGCGGTGACACCGCATTATGACCGGTATGCCGATCGAATCTTGCTGAGTGGATTTGGCCGGATGGAGCCAGGCAATTATCGTCTGACCGTGCAAACGACCCCGGAAAACGGAACGCCTGGCCTGCTCAGCCGTACTGGCGTGGCCCTGGACGGGGATGGTGATGGACAGCCTGGCGGGCCGTTTGTCACAAGCTTCACCGTTTCACCGGCAACCGGGCAAACGGTTGCCAATCCCGATCTGTTTCAACGGAGCCTGTTGGGGCTTGATGCCTATTTAGAGCAGACGTTGCCGGAGTTTGCCGATGCGCGCCAGGCGGTGGCCAGTTTGCCAGTGGCCGAACGTTTGCTCGCTCAGGTTCGCTTGGCTCTCCAGGCATCTTCCGACCTGTCACCAGCCGAATCAACTGCCCAAGTCAATCAAGTGGTGTCGGTCGCCTTTCGGCAGTTACAACAAGCGGCCTATCGGCTTCGCGAGGTGAGGGCCGATGAATTCGTGGTCGTGTGGGCGCGTGACCGACGATTCTTGCTAAGCAATCCGGCTGGCAGCGCAGCGGCCGGAGAGACTCCTGGCCAAATCGGCTTCACGGCCGATGGAATCCGAGTGGAAACGTTGCCTGCTGGCGTGCTGGCCGACGATGGGGCCGGTTTGACGCTGGCGATTGTGCCGGTTGACTTGGCCGGTCGTCTGCTGACTGACGAGATGTTTGTCGATAGTTCACTTGGTGATGCGATTCTGGCCGATCTAAAGTTCGCCCTTACCTTTGGCGCTCAGATCGACAGCAGTTTGACGGGCGTGGTTGCTTTTCCGAGCGACGGCCAGGCAACCGAATTCGACTTTTCTGGTCCTCAGACGCCAGTGGGCGAAAGTGAACTCGATCTCCAAGCGGCTTTGCAGGGAACCAATTCGGTGGTTGCCCAAATCAACGCCTTTTTCATCGAAGAGGTACGGCAGATCATTGGCGATCACGAACAGTCTTTTCTGGTGATGTGGCTCGATCCGGTCGATTTTGTGTTGACCGATCAGGCTGGCAATCGGAGCGAACATGCCGCCGGGGTCGCGGTCGATACGCTGCCTGGCGCGTTTTATGGTCAGGTAGGAATCAGCGAGATTTTGATTGTGCCAGGGATTGCCGATGGACGTTTCGAGTTGGAATTGGTAGGCGTAGGCAGCGACTATCGCGGGACCGTAAACTTGCTTTCAGGCGACAGTCTGTTTAGCACCCCGCTTTCAGGCAACTTAAGTGCATTTGATAATTTGGTGATCGACATCGACTTCGGTTTGCGGCCGCCGGCAACCGTGGCGATCATGAATGCACCTGGCATGAGCACGGTCTTTTTCAATTCGTTCTTGAATTCGGAGCAGTCGCCGCCGCCAGTTTCGGCCCCGAGCCTGTTGGTCTCGGCCACTTCGCTGAGCCCACGGCTGAGCGAATCTTTGCCAGTGCCGCGTGGTGTTCGTGATGTTGGAGGCGGGGGCTCAAAGGAACTCAAGAACGAGAAAGAGATCTGGCGGGCTCTGCTAGAAAGCCTGCTCGAAGAATTTGACGATCTGTTCGATCTGATTCCCGAAAGATCGCAAGACGACGAAGAACAAGACGACTTGGGTGAAGATGAGCGGCCTGAACATCACACGGTGGCCCACCCGGCCGAGCCGGACAAGACACGGCCAGAGTTACAAAAAATCCGTGTCGAGGCCGCCGAGAGCGAGGCTCCGCCGGCAGCAGAAGTGGTCGATCCGTCTGAGGACGAGCAAGCCGAGCCAGACCCCGATCGCATTGCGAACCGAGTTGATCTGGCGCTGCGAGAGGCCGATTTTCAGAGCGAACGTTGGCAGGCGGCCTGGTTGGTATTGCCGTACCTGATTCTGTCGCGTCGCGGTTTGACGAACGTTGTGTCTGAGAGGCGTTCTGGCGATTAGGCCAGGATGACTGCGGATTGCGTCTCTTGCGCAAAAACAGCGGCCGGTGGCCGCTCGCGAAACGCTGGATTTCATCGGCAGTCCTCCTGGACAATTAGCTCTCTTCCGTTGATTCTCGACGCGTCGTTCCGGTAGAATAAAGGAACCTGCTTGCGAGCAGTAGAAACGTCCTTTTCCCGGTATTCAACCCCAGCCAAGCGTGCGAGGGATGCCATGCAACCTGTGGCGGTGCGACGAATCGTGGTGGGGACTGTGTTGCTGATGGGAACGTCGGTCGGCCATGCCCAACAGGCCACCATCAGTACTCCGTTTCAACGAACGGGCGACAGCTTTTCGGAAAATATAGGAGTTCGGTGGGGCGTCAATTTTCCTGGCGGTTTTTTTCGGTTTAACCCACCGCAGGGCCTAGGCGGTCCGAACGCGGCCGGAGGCCTTACCACAGGCTTCAACGTTCGTCGGGGCAATACCAATGCATTTTTTAATTTTGGTGCAAGCCAAGGAAGCCGTCGCGGCATCGTTTCTCAGACGCCTTCGGTAACCATTCCCAACGGTGGGGCAGGTGGTTTTTTTGATGGCAGCGTGCGGCCGTTTGTAATTGGCCTGGTGCCCACGGTCGGTGACGCTCCCCAGCGGCCTGCTTGGCAACAACGGCTCGAACAGCTGAGAGCCGCAGGCACGGAGATTCCCAGCCGAAGGTCAGCCAGCCAGCCGCGCACCCGCGTTCCCCGTCGGACCGCGAGCAGCGCTGAACTACCTGCGGCCAGTGTAGCCGCGATTCGCCAGGCCCAAGCCGGGCAAGATGCCGTAGCGACCCAAGCGGCTGACGAGGAACTCGAAGCGCTCATCCGACGCGCCGATTTGGCCGTCCAGCGTGGGCGGTTGGGAGCGGCCCGCGTCTATTACCAAATGGCCATCCGCCGTGCCGACCCTCCGCAGCGCCGGCAGTTGCAGTCCAAGCTGCAAGCAATCTCAACCCACGAGTGACGTGCCTGAACGGCCTCACTTCCTTTCCACGCCAGGTGTTTTTATGTCGAACCGTGAACGTTGGATTATCTATCCACTCCTTGTGTTGTCGCTTGGCGCGTCATTGCGCGACAAGATCACACAGACCATCAGTCAGATTCATTTCATCCATGGACGTGAGTTGGACATCGACTTGCTCAATGGAATTGTCCAGGGGAAGCAGTTGACCGCCAATCGTTTGCGTGGTCAACAGGTCGAGTGCCAGAATTTTCGTGGTGGGGTGGCCGTGATCAACGTCGCCCGTTGCCAACGCCTGATCGTCGACGAGTTGGTGCAGTGTGGTTCTTTGGCGGTGGTCGACTCGCGGGGCCAGGCAACAGCCACGCTACGGGCTGAGCCGCCTGGCGGTCGTTTGGCGTTGCGCGACTCTGAAGGCCAGCTAACCATTGCGCTTGGCCATTATGCGAAAGATCGCGCATCCGGCTTGGTTGCCCAGCCGCATGCCGGACCAATCTCGCCGTTGGCGCCGCTGATCAAACGGCCAGAGAAAGTCGATCCAGAGGAAGAGCCGGCTGTTCCCGCGGCGGCAGAGGCCTCCGAGTAGCTTGGCGATGATGTTCCTGGCGGCGCGCGTCGTTTGTTTCAGCTTGCGCCAACGGCTGGCTCATCGTCTACGGCTTGGTCGACAGCGACGGTTGCGCGAGGGCCAAAGCGGCGAGCCCGATAGAGTTGTAGCCCGTGGACGGCGTGGTACAAAGCGCCGCACTCTAAATCAAGTTCGGCGGTCTGCTCGAACAAATCACACAAATAGACAACGCTTCTGGTAACCCACGGCTCTTGGAGTTTCTCGTCAGACAATGCCAGCGAGAGAAACTCAAGCGTGTGGCCTGTCGCGCCCAGGTGTGCGGCGGCATCGACCGAGTTGCTGGCCCTCTCGAAATAGTTCACCGAAAAAGCACCGCTCGGTTGTTGGAACTGGCGGGCTCGTTGGACTGCCCAATCGATCTGCGACTGGGCTTGGGCCCAGCCGCCGGAAAGCTCGCGATCAGGAAATGCTTGACGATAACGGTCGAGCGCCATCTGCATGCCGATTAATCGGTGTGAGCCGCCACAGGCGCTGGTCGTCAAATCTTGAGAGGCTTCCATCGCCACGACACGTTCCAAGGTCCAGGTTTCTCCCTCGCGGTTCTGCCACTCGGTGTCTAATGGTAAATAAGCGGACAGACCGATCAGTGTCCAACTGCATTCCTTGCCCTCGTACACATCGAACATGGCTTGACTAACCAGATCGCCCATTGTGAAGTGTTCGTCACCGACGATGATCGGATGGTCTGACGCGAGATCGCATTGAGCCAGCACCGCGAGCCATTGATCTTCGTGTCCTTGACCCCGCCTAGTTCCTGCCTGGAGTTCGGCCTTGAGGCCGGCCTCGCCGCGACGGACGATCCAGCCTGGCATGTTCCCTCCGGCCAGCAGCCAGTCGACCGCTTGGACGCGTCGGTTTTCGTGTTCCAACAAGATTTCAAATGGGCGGCCGTAGGCCAGGACGCCGTGCATGATTTGCCAGGCCCCATTCGTCGGACAACTCAGTTGGCGATTCCGGAGAGTTGAGTCGAGCACCCCGTCGACTAGCGATTGGATCGCCTCCTCGTCGGGCAGTGTGGCCGGGCCTGAGGCTGCTGTTTGAGAACCTCGTTGGCAACCTAAGCTGAACCAAACGAGCAGCAACATCGTAGCAATCAAAAAGCGTGGCGAACCGAGCATCTTGGAGAACAACCTTGGAATTTAGAAGCTTGCCAAAAAAAGAAGGGGCAGCGTGCGCTGGAGGGGCAAAATTTGGTAGTTTACGCGAAATTAAAGCTCGCTAATCTACTTATTTTAGCATCGCGGATGGTCAAGTGGCACCCAGTTGCCTAAAATTCTGAGAGCTTTGAGGTTTGAGTTCAGCCAAAGTGCACATTGAGGAGTAAAACGAGAGACGATGATCTTCGACCCGAAATATCTACTGTTTATTGCTCCTGCCTTGTTGTTGGCCTTTTGGGCCCAAATGCGCGTGAAGTCGGCCTATGCCCAGGCAATGCAGCAGGGAGCGCCGCTGAGCGGTGCTGCGGCTGCTCGCAAGCTGCTCGATGCGGCTGGGCTGCATCAGGTGGGGATCGAGCAAGTGCCAGGCCATTTGAGCGACCATTACGATCCACGGCACAAGGTTTTGAGGCTCAGCCCCGAGGTCTATTCCTCGCGAACGATGGCGGCCGTGGGGATTGCTGCCCATGAAGCGGGACATGCGATCCAGGACGCCAAACATTATGCTCCGCTAGTGATCCGCAACGCGGCGGTGCCGGCCGCAGGGATTGGCAGCAATGCCGGAGCCATGCTGGCCATGTTGGGACTGGTTTTTCAGTGGTCGCCGCTGTTGTTGATCGGAATTATTTTGTTTGCCGCCGTGGTCTTCTTTCAGGTAGTGAATCTACCGGTCGAATTTGACGCCAGTGCCCGGGCCAAAGCCGAGCTAGTTTCGCATGGGATCGTCGCTGAGCACGAAATGACCTATGTGAATCGAGTGCTGAACGCGGCAGCCCTGACCTATGTGGCTGGCACACTGCAGTCAATCATGGTGATGCTCTACTACATCATGCGATACATGGGCAGCCGGAATTAAAGTGAAACCGCGTCACAGAACGTTCGATCGCGGTTAGCGGCCTGCTGGGATTCTAGAGCGAGTCGCTCTTTACCGTGGCGGACGCGACCTAGTTTTGGCCGAGATTTTCCGACGAAACATGACTACGAAATATTCGAAACTGCTCTAGTCGCCCTTTCCAGCAACTATACTGAGGATTATGAAACCTCAGCCCTGGATGATCGCGCTCTTGATCCTGGCGACCGTGATGCTCGACGGGGTGGTTTTGTCGCTGTTTGCTTCAAACCTCGCGCCCACCTATCAAGTGATCCTCTTCCTCCTGTGGGAAAGCCAAGCGATCTTGCTGGGTTTGTGGCTTGTGTTAGGAAACGGCCACTGGCTTGCCAGACTCTTCACGGCGGGGATTGTCGCTGTTAGTTGGGCCGCCGCGTTTCACACGGCATACTTGCGCGGCGCGCAACCCTTTCCGGGAATAAACGGCTTGGAAGGCTTCACTTTTAATAAGACCTTAAGTTTCTGGTCTTTTCTCGCATTTGGGAATTTTCATAAGAGTAGTTTTTCCAATTCGTGCCTTCTCAGTATCAGCTTTGTTACCGCGGCGGTCGGAACAGCGCTCCTAGCACGTTTTCGGGGATACAGTTGGGCATCGACGCGTCGACAAGCTGGTCCACAGCCCTGGCAGTACTCGCTTGCTGCGCTTCTGGCTGTGTCTACTGGAGTTGCAATCGGCACCATGTTGCTGCGCAATACCAATTTGCCATACCAGTTCTGGCTGCGGCGAGTCTTGGGCGAAAGTTGCCTGGGGTTGGCGCTGCTGGCTGGGGTTGTTGTTTGGGCCCAAGCAACGAGCAAGCTTCGAATATTTCGCCTGGGCATGACCTTCGTGGCAGCCTACGTCATTGGGTGGACGGTCAGCTTGCTCGTTGGACCTTCATTCGCTTACTACCCGGTGCTCAAGTATGTTTTGATGGCGCTCTATTTGAACCTTTGGTTGGGGGCTTGTCGGGTGGCAGGCTATCCGATCTGGCGGTCGCGCGACGGTTACCAGCACGAAACGCTAGCGAGCGAACAAGCCGGCGGTCACGAAACAAAAGCCTGAAGCGCTAGCGAAGGAGTGATTTTGTGGCTAGGCAATTCCTTCGCTTGCGCTTCAGGCTTCTTCCCAACGATGACGACGCGAAAAAGCGACGCGGCCTTTCGACGATTTTGAGACCGAGTCTAGTACTGCAGCGCTAAGTCGAAAGCATTTTAGCCACGGATTGACACGGATGAAACACGGATACGCGCTCACGCGAACATTTAAAAATCCGTGTTTCATCCGTGTCAATCTGTGGCTAATTTCAATCCCTTCGTTTAACCTAGCGTGTTGTAGTAACTAGTCTTTGAGCACCGTGGCAATCGCGTCACACAACCGGTCCATGTTCCCAGCGGTCATGCCGGCCACATTGATGCGGCCTGAGCCAACAATGTAGATCGAATATTCCTCGCGCAAACGATCCACTTGAGGCCGCGTCAGCCCCGAGAACGAAAACATGCCGCGTTGCCGGGTAATGAACGAAAAGTCGCGGTCGACCCCCTTGGCTTGCAGAGTTTCGACAAACAGAGTGCGCATGCCATTGATCCGCTGGCGCATTGTACGGAGTTCGGCTTCCCATTGGCTGTGCAGTTGAGGATCGCCGTGAATCGTGGTGACCACCGCCGCACCATGCGAAGGGGGATTCGAATAGTTTGCACGAATGCCGGCCATTACCTGGCTCTGCACGCGAGTGGCCGATTCGCGATCAGCGGCCACCACCGACAACGCGCCCACCCGTTCGCGATAGAGGCCAAAATTTTTGGAGAAAGAGCTGCAAATCAACATTTCACGGCCCGCCTGGCACAACGCCTCGAGGGCCACGGCATCTTCTCGCAACCCTTCACCAAACCCTTGGTAGGCAAAATCGACTAATGGCAACAAACCGCGCCGATGCACCACCTCGGCGATGGCCTGCCATTGTTCGGCGCTCGGATCGATCCCGCTCGGATTGTGGCAACAGCCGTGCAGCAAGACGACATCGCCGGCGGGGATTGTTTCCAGCGCGGCCAGCATTTTATCAAAGGCCAAGCCATTCTGCTCGGCGTCGAAGTAGGGATAGGTTTGCACTTCGACCCCAGCGGCTCCAAAAATTTTGGGATGGTTGGGCCAGGTCGGCTCGCTCATCCAGATCCGAGCCTTGGGCAACATCGTCTGCAGAAAATTACCAACCACACGCAACGCGCCGGTTCCGCCTGGCGTCTGGGAAGTTGCGACACGGCCGCTGCGGACCACTTCGTGTGTGGCGGTAAACATCAGTTCTTGAACCGCTCGGGCATACTCGGGCGAACCGGCAATGGGCAGATAGCCTTTGCTGGTTTCGCCGTGCAAAATCACCGCTTCGGCCGCTTTGACCGATTCGAGCACCGGCGTCCGGCCCTCGGCGTCTTGATAAACGCCGACGCCGAGGTTGATTTTCTCAGGATTGGAATCCTGGCGAAAGGCGGCTGTGAGTCCCAAAATTGGATCGGCCGGAGCCGTTTCGATCGTTTCGAACATACGGTTCACCGTGGCTAGGCAGGCAAGTGGCAAGTTGGCGAGTCGCTTCAAAGACCACTCAGCAAGTTAAAATGCCAAGGGAGCAGTCAGCAACTCATCATTCTAGGAAGGGTAGAAGGCGAGATTGACGCGTCTCTCTAACACGTGCGACAATAATAATGTCTCTGGGACGCGAATCCAAGTGGCGCGGCATGCCTCCCAGAGGGGGGCGGCGTCTGCCTGTTGCCCAAACGTACCGGTCCTCTGGGGATCGAAGGATGCAATGATTTTGGAAAAGCCGTTGTTAGGCTGCCTTGTTTTTCGTGTTTTGCCCATTTAGCCAGGAATTCCACATGAGTCGCTCGAATCAGCCGTACGAACTTGATGTGCCGTTTGTCGTGCCGCAGGTTCATCGCCTCCGTTTCACCGACGATGTGCTGGGGGCCGATCAGCAAGTTCTGCTCGATTTGTTGGTTTCACACGGCGAAGCACCGGCTCGCGTCCAGTTTTGGGTCGATGAGGATGTCTTGGCAGCTCGACCGGGGCTCGAAGAGCAGTTGCTCGCGTTTTCGATCGCTCATTCTGAACGGATCGAACGTATTGGACCGGTGCAAAAGGTGCCTGGCGGCGAGGCGATTAAGAACGACATTCATATTTTAGAGCGGATGTTGAAGGTTTTTAACGTTTCTGGACTCGATCGCCGTAGCTACGTGGTTGTTTTCGGTGGTGGCGCGGTGCTCGACGCAGTTGGGTTTGCGGCTTCGATTGCCCATCGCGGCTTGCGGTTGGTGCGGCTACCGACGACCACGTTAGGGCAGGCTGATTCAGGCGTCGGAGTAAAGAATGGGGTCAATCTGTTCGGTCAAAAAAATTGGGTCGGGTCGTTCCATGTTCCCTGGGCAGTGGTTAACGATACCGAGTTGCTCGCTTCTTTAAGTCAGCGGGACTTCATTTGCGGATTTGCCGAGGCCGTGAAGGTTGCGTTGCTGAAGGATGCGAAATTTTTTGAGCAAATCGAGCAGGGCGCGGTTCAAATTGCCCAGCGCGAAACGAGCTTGACCAGTGCAGTGATACGTCAGTCGGCCGTTTGGCACTTGAAGCACATTACCCAAGGCGGAGATCCGTTTGAAAACCGCGAGGCGCGGCCGTTGGATTTTGGGCATTGGTCTGCCCATAAGCTTGAGACGATGAGCGAATTCTCTCTGCGCCACGGTGAAGCGGTTGCCTTGGGAGTCGCAATGGACACCGCCTATTCGATGTTGGCCTTGGGGTTTCCGGAACAGGATTGTCGGCGCGTTTGGGCTTGTCTCGAACGACTAGGATTCTCGCTGAATAGTCCGTTTTTAGCCGATTTAGACCGGCTTTTTGCCGGTTTGGAAGAGTTTCGCCAACATCTAGGGGGGCGTCTGACGTTAACCATGTTGCGCGCCATCGGGCGGCCAGTCGACGTGCATCAGGTCGACCGATCGTGCATGTGTCAGGCGATTGAGATGATGGTGCGGTTTAGCCGGCGCGCTTCGACCGAGTTTGCTCGGTAGCGCTTTCTACGAGACCAGGGGCGGTTCGCTTCAAAGTTGCATCGCGCCGGCGATTCTTGTCCGCTCGAACCGAGGTCTGTTCGTGATTCGATGGTGCTCTGAACGGAACTGCGCGCTTACCATGAGGTAAACGTTCAACCAAAAGTGATACGCATGATGATTGGCCACGTGTACGTTACGTCATGCGCAAAGAACCAGCGCGCTGTGCGACAACAAGCAGATGTGCGCCGACAAAAAAATCTTCTCGAAGTAAGATTTCGCTGCAATTCGACTTGACGAGAATTGTAAAATCTTGGTTCAATGCGACCATTAGGGAAGTGAAGTGGGTGGCCGAGTACGGTTGTCGTTTGTTTTTTGTTGACAACCGTGTTTGCCACAGAGCTTCCCAACACGGTCCACGAGGCGTTTTTGGAAAAGGCTTTACGCAGCACAACACAGGTCGACAAGACGTGTGAACACTTGTGGCGATGGTTTTGAACAAAGACGCAAACGTGAGTCGTGAAGGAATCGGCTTGCCGGCAGAGTTCCTCGGGGAACGTTGCTGAAAGGGAAAAACCGCTTTTGCAAGCCGATCTGACTATCCTTGTCAGGTGTACCCAGGGATAGTCGTTTAGGAAGGTTCCTGGTACCCAAAGTTGAGGAGCCATAACTGATGGCAACGAAGAAGAAGACTGCGAAGCGGTCGACCAAGAAGAAGACCGT
>JANQPJ010000026.1 GCA_028289525.1 Pirellulales bacterium | reverse complement strand
AAGCACTATTTTTCAGAGAGATCGTTAAAACAAGTGTTTCGCGCTTCGTCACCGACCGCTGTTACCGATCAACAGGGGAAATTTGGAACGACTGAGTTTGAAATTTCTGCTGTGATTCTTAATAGCGGCCGGTGGCCGAAGCGCGAAACCTCAGCCGGCCACGCTTGAGTGCAACGAGAACCACAGAATCCATTCAAGCTGAAAACGGATCCGCAGCCGGCTGCCGTCAAACTACTCGACGGCAGCCGGTCGACGGTATCCATCCAGAGCATCTTTTCCCCCCTCTAGCGAGAGTTGCTACCAGAAACCGAATAGCTCTCCCCCCTAGGCGTCGGCCGGCACATATTGCTCATCAATAATCTGGAGCAATTTTGAGATGCACAGCTTATTCATGCTAGTCTTCCGCTCGTGAGCCTCGGTGCGGAGCGACTCATGCAGGCTCTTGGGCATCCGGACTGTAATCACTCGGGTTGGCTCCATGTCGCCATTGGGGGCCGGGCCAGATACAATCCGCAGCTTAGCTAGCATCTGCTGGATAGCATCGAATTCCTGACTTTGCTCGAACGCCGCCAACTCTTGGGGATCGACAAACGCTTTGCGGACGATTCCATCAATCCCCAACACCTCACGGAAGAACGTGATCCAGTCAGGCTGCTGCTCGAACAGCTTGCTAGCAACTTGGTAAACTTCAGTGAATTTCTCATTCGTCTCTGTATACATCCGTGCGACTCCCTTTCAACATCCAAGCGATTGGAAAAACAACGACTTCGGCACCCACGCCAGGTGGCCGATCGCTTAAATTTATCAATTAGGTCAAGTCGATTTTGCAATCACTTGCACTGCTTGCACTTACGGCGATCCGCGGGCGATGCCTTTTCTGTGAGCAGGGGTGCCTGGAGGTTGTGCGTGCCGGGGTGTGCCTAGTAAGTGGGCAGTCGCCTGATTCCCATTTCGCGGAGTGTCCACCTTGCGGATGCCGTCGAGAGCGAGTTTATGGAAGTATGCGGGGCTTGCGTTGTCCAGGCAGGGTGGTTACTCTCTTCCGGCTCGGGGTGCTGGCCGGTCGTGACGAAAATGCCACCAGTGGCAGGGGGCTGCCGGCCGACGACTTGGTAGGCGGTTCAGCTTTTGTTCCTGGTTCCCGTTTTCAATCGAGGCGAAAATGCCCTGGCGATGTCTGTTCTCGTTGGCGATTGTGGCCGCCCTTAGCGCGACGCTTCTGGGGCAAGAGGTAGAAATGTTGCCGCTTCCGGCAGAAGAGGTGGCCCGGGCGATGCCCCAAAAGTCAGTTGGCGAGGTCTTCGTGTCGGCCAGGCCGCCTCGAGGGCAGCTTCCGGAGGATCGGTCTCAGGCAATTTTTACATCGCCAGAGAGCGGTTTCGCTGCTGGCAGTCGAGTAATGCCAGGCGCAAATGGGGTGTTTTCCTGGGCTCCGGCCGAGTTGGCTCATCAGCCGCTCTACTTCGACGACCCGATGCTCGAGCGAAATGGGCAGTCGATTTGTCCGGCGGTCCAGCCGGTGATTTCGGCCGCGCGGTTCTGGGGGGCTTTTCCTGTCATGCCAGTAAAAATTCTGGTTCAGCGTCCTTTTTCTCCGGTCTACTCTTTTGGCGGTCCCCGGCCAGGTAGTCCAGCGCCCTGCTTGCGCCAGCGATGATAGCAGCGGCCTTCCAAAACAAGAGAAGTTCCGCAGGTTTCGCGCTTCGGCCACCGGCCGCTGCTAAAGCAAGTTGCTTTTTACCGTGGCGGGCGCGACCTAGTTTTCACCGGGATTTCTCGACGAAACATCGGCACGCATTTTGGTAATTTGCTCTAAAGCACTCTCTATCGCCTCATCAATTCCGAGCAGAGCATTTCAAATAGATCGCTCGTGGCAGTCTGTAGCGATTAATCCGGTCCTGCTGGTTGCACCTTTTGTCTTGGTGCTTCGGCTTGCAGCAGTCCGATAACCATTTCCGGCTGTCGATACCTCGTTGGCTGCTCTGGAGCAATTTCGGATCATTCGTAGTCATGCTTTTGTCGGAAAATCTCGGTAAAAACTAGGTCGCGTCCGCGATGGTCAAGAGCGACTCGCTCTAGCGGACGGTTCTCTCACTGCAGGCAGACCTCCCGATGCACACGTGGTTTCGTAGAGCCGATTGGCATCTGCTCGACATCCTGGCCGCAGTGGCCATTGTGGCCGTGGCGACCCAGCTTGGCTGTCACTCCGGCCGACGTCACTGCGCCAATCCCCAGGCTTACTACCACACGCTTGCCACGGAAATCGAGTACCCCGACGTCGAGGTTGCCAGTGACAGGGCGATCAGTCAGCAAATGCCGCCCAACACCTTGCGGAACAGCTCGCCCCAGGAGCCATGGCATTTGGGGCTGGACGAGGCAATTCAGCTGGCCTTGGCCAACAGCGAGGTAATTCAAGACGCCGGGGGTCGGTTGATTACCGCTCCGGCCGGCGCTGCCAGTGTTTACGACGTGGCGATTCAAGAGACCGATCCCCGCGTGGGCGTCGAAGGGGCCCTGAGTGCGTTTGATGCCCAACTCAACTCAAGCCTGATCTTCCAACGCAACGAACGGACGCTGAACAACGCGTTTTTTGGCGGCGGCATTCCTGGCGTGCGCGAGAACACCGGCGACTTCCAACTCGGGATCGCCAAGACCGGCGCGGCTGGCACTCAACTCGCTCTGCGCAACCAAACCAATTTCAGCGAAAGCAACAGTCCGTTTAATCGGTTCCGCAATGCCTGGGAAACGGTCTTCGAGGCCGAGTTGCGTCAGCCGCTGTTGCAGGGTGCTGGCATCGCATTCAATCGGATCGCTGGCCCTCAGGCCACTCCCGGCAACTACCAAGGCGTGGTGCTAGCCCGGCTCAATACTGATGTGTCACTGGCTGATTTCGAGGCGGCCGTGATCGACTTGGTGTCGAACGTCGAAATCGGCTACTGGCAACTCTATTTTGCGTATCGCGATTTGGACGCCAAAATCGCTGCTCGCGATGCCGCGTTACAAACCTGGCAAACGGTCCAAGCTCGTTTTGAGACCGGCGCTGCCGACCGCGAACAAGAAGCTCTGGCTCGCCAGCAGTACTACGCCGCCCAAGCCCAGGTTGAGAACGCGCTCAGCGGTTCAGCGACCACCGGGCTGGTGGTCACAACCAGCGGCGGCGTGCAAACCGTCGAGCGACGACTCCGTTTGCTGCTTGGCTTGGCGGCTACCGACGGCCGACTGATCCGGCCGTCGAACGAACCGGCCGTGGTCGACTTGGCGTTCGACTGGGAAGCGTCGCTGCTCGATTCGCTAACCCGACGTGTCGAACTGCGCCGACAGAAGTGGACGATTGCCCGACGCGAAATGGAGCTAACAGCGGCTCGAAATTTCCAACGACCGCGTCTCGACTTTGTTGGACAATTTCGCCGTCGAGGGTTTGGCGACGATCTGGCCGGTCGGGCTGATGTAGAAAACGGCAGCGCGTTCGGCGACCTCGTGACCGGTGACCTGCAAGAGTGGCAGCTCGGCCTTCAGCTCAACACCCCAATTGGAAACCGGATTGGGCACACTGCCGCCCGAAACGCTGAACTACGCCTGGCCAAGGCCAGGGCAGTTTACCGCAAACAAGAACAGCAAGTGACCAACGAGCTGAGTTCCTCGTTCGCCGAGCTAGATCGGGCCTACACCGTCGTTCGAACGAACTACAATCGTCGTTTGGCTGGCCACGAGCGTCTGCAGGCAGTGCGCGATAAGCACGAAGTCGGCAACGTGGTGTTGCAATTTGTGCTAGCAGCCCAGAGCGAAGCCCGCCAAGCCGACAGCGAGTATTACCGGTCCCTGGTCGAGTACAACCTGGCGGTGGCGAATTTGCAAAAAGCGCGAGGGACGCTGCTTGATTACCATGGAGTGCAACTGGCCGAAGGCCCTTGGTCGGCCGCTGCCCATCGCTCGGCCATGAAGCAAGCCCGACGCATACGACCACGGCGTTTGAACTATTGCTACACGGTTCCTCGACCGGTCAGCCTGGGTGCTTTTGCCCCGCTGCCTGAGGTGGTGGAGCAATGACTCGGGCTAGGAAAATTCCACATCGCCAGGTATGCTTTCCAGCGATGTTGTTGACCGCCTTTCGAGCAGATTACCAAGTAGCAGCGGTCGGTGACCGCTCGCGAAACACCAGCTTTGATCCATTCTCCCTGAAGAACGAGTGATTTCTGGGGTCTCATCTTTGGAGCGACTGAACTTGCTTTAGCCGCGACGCGTTGTCGGGGCGTCTATTTCTGCCCTCTCTTGAGTTCTCGATGATGAAGTTGGTCATTGCGATTATTCAGCCAACCCGCTTGAGCGCGGTGCGCGAAGCACTTGAAAAGATCAACGTCACGCGGATGACAGTGACCGATGCGCTGGGCTATGGTCGTCAAAAAGGCCGGACCGAGACCTACCGCGGGCATGAGTATAAGACGAACATGCTTCGCAAGGTCGAGTTGGAGATCGCTGTGAACGATGATTTTCTCGATCGGGCGATCCAGTGCATTCAAGACGTTGCCCGAATTGGCCCGGAGGGCACGATTGGCGATGGCAAGATCATCGTCTTGCCGATCGAGGAAACACTCCAAATCGGCGGCGACGCGACTGGCCCTGAAGCAGTTTGACGCCTGCTGTTTCGCGAGCGCATCTCTCGGATTCAATCTTTGACTCCGCGCTCATGGCAACTTGGCGAGAGAAAGTTTGTTCTCGGTGCGCTATACGAATGACGAATTCTCTCGCTAAGACGCCAAGAGCGTAGAGGGGCTATTTTCTTGGCACACCTGGCCTTTTCGCAGGGGGCACGTGGTTCTACTTGGTTTCAGGCTAGCCGGCCGGTTACCCGCCAGTTGTTGGTTTTTCAGAAGAATTTTCTGCAGAGACTTGGGCCACGCGCTTATAACTGGTGGAGCCTTTGTATATCTACTATCTAGGGAGCCTGCTAATGCACCAGAGAGATCTCGTTTTTGGCTTGAAAAGGCGTGCGCCAGGGTCTGCGTTCGCGCCCCGGCTTGCCTGGGCGGCGGAAGGTGACCTTTGTGCACGCTTTTTTATTGAGATAAAACCAACTCCCGAAGGCTGGTCCCCTTGATGTAGCATGCCTACCCAAGGATGTCATGAATCATTGAGTTGGCAGTAGGCTTGTTGAGTTGAAATGGCCGGTTGCGTGGTTCTGGGAGAAGGTTAGGCCAAGTTTCGGGCCAGAGGGCAGCCAACAGAAATACGGGAAGAGCGTGGGTGAAGGAAAGGGAGAAGGCTAGATGGCCTGCCCGATGAGTGGGGAATCGCATAAATGCTATTTTTTAGGTGGCTTATTGGTAAGGTTGCCTATGAATTGGAGGATTTTCGATGGTAGCTGCACGCATCGTTTTACAGGTGGATTGGCGTGATGACGAAGACGGCGGCGAGATGCCCGAGAGCGATCGGCGTAAATCGTGGCGTCAAACAACATCTCGGCAACGCTATGCGGCCTCTCGGCGTCATCGTCGAGGTCCGGCGCGATGTTCGAACCTGGGTGCCAAACGACGGCTAAGAAAGCCGCGAGGCGTGTGACGTATATTTGTCCTGTTACTCTACCGACTGCGCACCGCAGTTTCCGCAGAGCTGGATCCCCACCTCTTTAAAACGAAAACCCCAGATGTGTAAGTCACCAGAACAACATGAATTCGTCCAGTTGCTGGAAGCGTGTCAGCAGGGGCTGATGCGGTTTATTTTGCCGCTGGTGCCCTGTCACGCCGACGCGTTGGACGTGCTTCAAGAGACGGTAGCCCAGCTTTGGGAGAAATTTGACCAGTACGATCGCCAGCAACCGTTTGAGCCGTGGGCGCGAGGTTTTGCCTACACCCAGGTGCTCAAGTTCCGCAAGCTCCAGCAGCGCAGACACGCCAAGCTGGCCTGGGTGGATGACCGGCTGTTGGACGACCAACTGATTGAAGAGTGGGATCTGCAACAGGAAGTGCAGCAACGCCGTACCGCGGCTTTACGCATTTGTGTCGAGAAGCTCTCGCCAGACGACCTGATCTTGCTCCAGCAGCGTTATTGGGCCGAGACGAGTATTCGCGATGCGGCCGTTGCCAGCAACACGCCGGAACACACGCTGTACCGCCAACTCCACCGCATTCGTTTCCAACTACGCAAGTGTATCGAAGCCACGATCGCCGACCAAGACGCCTAATGAATTAACCATGCCGTACCCCACCAACGAACTCGAACTGCTGCGTCTCTTCTCGCAAATTTGCGAGGGCGAGGCGACCGCTGACCAGCAGCAGTGGCTTGCCCGGCGGCTTGCCGAAGACGCCCAGATGCGGCGTTATTGGGTCGATTTTATGGCGACCGAGGCCGACACCTCGGAACTGGTGCGTCAGCGAATGCCGGATGCTGGGAAGATCATTCCAGTCGACTGGAAAAAGGTGTTTGCCGAAGGCCGAAAGCCTGTAGATTGCTCGAACGCAGCTCTCCCCCACGGATTGGTTGCTCGTGTTCGCAACGTCACTGGTCGCATCGCTTCGAGTTTCGCAAGAGCCATCGAATGGCATCTGCATCCGGTTCGTTTCATCGGCGTGATTGCAACGCTGACCATTGCGATGTGGGCTCTCTGGTTGCTGATCATCCAGCCTGGCGAGCCGCCGCTGGCCGAGCGGCAACCGACAAATCCAAGCGTTGTCGGCTCGCATGTACCGACTGTGGCGCGTTTAATGCGGACGGTTGGAGCCAAATGGGAAGATCGCGACCGTCGGCCATTCGATGGCATGTACCTGCGGCGTGGGCGGACGCTCCAACTGGCGGTCGGGCTGGCGGAGATCAAGTTCCATGATGGAGCCAGAGTCATTCTCCAAGGGCCAGCCGAGTTCAGCGTCACCGACTCCAATCACGGACATCTCGAAACCGGCAAGCTGGTTGCCCACGTCAAGACGCCCCAGGCACACGGGTTTCAGATCGAAACTCCCAGTGCCACGGTTGTTGACCTAGGAACCGAATTCGGCGTCGACAGCGACCGGCGGATGAGTCGCGTGCGAGTGTTCACAGGCCAAGTGAACGTGAACGCTCGCGGCAGCGGTGAACAGGTCGCTTTGGTGGCTGGCGAGTCGGCCAGGGTGGTTTTCTCAGACACTTCGAGCATGCGACACATCATTCGTTTGCCCAGTGACCCCGACACCCAACAACGGTTCGTGCGAAGCCTACCAGAGAGGCCGCCAGTCGGCATCGTATGGACCGCCGAACCCTTCACCAGCACGCGCCAAATTATCAACGAGGGACGCCAGGTAACAGCCGTCAACTTAAACGGCCTCGAGATCGTCATGAATCGCGTGCATTTTGTGCATGGAAATTTTGGAAAGCCGGCTCACGCTCTGGCCTGCTACGACTCCAACCTTCACCCGATCGATGGGCTGACCGCTTTCCAAGCAAGCGAACTGCTGGACAAAACGAATTTCGGGCCGGGCATTGGCAATTCGCTCATTCCCCAAAATTCCATTTCCGGTCTTCGCGATCTGGTGATTGGAAAAAATTATGTGATCCAGGCATTGCTTTCGGATCAGCGTTCTAACCCACGGCACTACGATTTTGGCCACGGTCCCCCGGAGACTTACACGCTACGAAAGATCGACGTTAGTCGTGGCCCCGTTTTGTGCACCGGTCGTTTCACGGCCCACGCCACCACTCAAACAGTCCATGTCCAATACAACCAGAATCAACAGCTCAATTACACCGTTTCTGCCTGGCAACTTCGTGTCGAGGCCAAACCTGCGCCTATTCAAGGGAGATGACAACCGCTGCTTTGCAAACGACTGAAATCGTTTTGATGTGTTCGGTCCGCCGATCGGGCAGACCATGTTTTGTGTGAATCTTATGAATGAATGAGTGTTTTCTCGTTCGTTTACAGACAACTTCGTTTTCATCCATTTTGTCGAAGGAGATGTGTCACGATGTTTCGAATCAATGCTGCTGCCGCTCTGATGTCTGTCGTACTGGCTAGCTCGGCCACCGCTGCGGTAACCGCCACGTACACCTTGGGGACGGTTGGTATTTTTACTGAGGAAGCCAGTGTGCTGGCCCCCGTTTCAAGCACAGACTTTGTGAATGGAGCGTCCCCCGGAGGACCGCCCAACAGCAATGGGGTGACGCTGGCGCTAAACGCCCCAGGTATTACTGGCAGCAATGGCGAGTTAAGCGACGGGCTTTTTTTGGGAGGTGAACCCACCAGTTTTACAAACCACGGCTGGCTAATCAACTTCACGGGGATAGCAACCTACACGTTTGCCACGCCAGTCGATTTCCACGGGGGCCATATCGCGGTCTACACAGCCAACCACAGTATCGCTGGCGCTCTGGATACCCTGATTGAAGTGGATACCGGCTCAGGTTTCACCACGTTGGTCGATGCCGGCATAGGCGGGCAAACCAACGGTGAAAACCGACTGCTGACCAGTGGCTTTTTCGTCGACGGGGTGACGGCGCTTCGATTTACCTTCGATACGACAACCCTTGTTGATGGCTTCAGCTTCATTCGCGAGATCGACGTGTTCACGACACCTGAGCCGTCAACCGGACTGCTGGCCGCTTTCGGCATGACTGGTCTGGTGATGCGACGTAGGACGCGGTCGAAACGCGGTTGAGGGTTGAGGGTGTAGGGTGGAGGGAGACGCGCTCACGCGTGCGAATGGAATTTGGGAACGGGGCGAAGTTGTAAAGCGAGGATTTTCAATCATGGGCAAGCGATCTGAGACAAAGATTGGTCTGCTGGTTGGTTTGGCGGTTCTGGCCTTGCCTGCTTTGGCGGCGGCCAATGTTGTTCAGAATCCAAACTTCACCTTTAACGGCGGAGGTTCCTTCACCACAGACGACGCCAACATCCCCAACTGGACACTTCCGCAAACCGAATCGCTTGCAATCGCAAGCAATCCCCAGCCGATCTTTGACTTCACACACGAATTCTATCAAATTCAAACTGGCACCGGCCCGAATCAGCAGACCTGTACGCTATCCCTGTTTCAACATGTCACCCTTTCTAGCAGCGGCGCCGCCCCCGCGATTCTCAGCATGGTGGCGTCGCGTCGGAATGACAATGTGAACGTCAATGGCGGCGTCTTTATCCAGCTCTTTGCAGACCACGTAGGTGCCACTGGGTTTGGTAGTCTAACGCCGCTTACCCCGGATAGGACGGTGGCCCCCGCACTCAGCGGTGTTCTACAAACCTTTTCGAATACCTACTTCGACCTGGCCCCAGGCGACTATACCGTGCGTGTTGGCGGTTTTCGCAACAGCGGGCAGCTATTCCAAGCCGCGATCAGTGAGGTTTCTTTTTTCGCCTTGCCAGAGCCATCGACCGGGTTGCTGCTCAGTTTTGGATTGTTCGGACTAGTAGGACGCGGTCGAGGGTTGAGGGTGTAGGGCCTTTGAATTTCTGATTTCTGATTTGGAATTTAGAATTTGACGCGCTGACGCGTACGAACAACGAAAAACCAACAACCACTCTTCCTTTGCGTCTCTGCGAGATCCTCAAAAAGCAGAAAAGAGAACTGCGAGTTGTAAACGATGTACTTTTGCCCCCTAGCCGCGATGTAACACATCGCTGGACAGAGCAACGCATCTGAGAGACATGTGAACTCTGGGGTTTTCACTT